>JBJECZ010000001.1:0-12487 GCA_051871555.1 Muribaculaceae bacterium
CAGTTGCTTGTGTGAGGTGCTACACAAATTACACATTTATCAGGAAGTGGAATGTCGACGTTAATTTCGACATTCCACTTCATCAATTGCATTATTCTTTTTGCAATTTTTTGCTTTAACATCAAGATAATGCTTTTAAATTATTTGGCAGCTTGCTTGTTAGCCTGTTTTTGTGCTTCAGGCAGCAAGGCATTCATTTGCTTAACAATATCTTCCACCTCACTGTTCATAAATTCGGCAATTGCCTTTGTAACACTCTTGAAATATGCTTTGCGTCCTTTGCGATACTCTGCTTTATTGGCCTTGAAATCGCCAGGCTTTTTGTCATAATCCACCGATATGCGCTTCGTAGCCTCGTCTTGCAGCAATGCTACTCTGATAATCACTTCGTCCATTTTTTCAACGTCGATACCCTCGAAACATTGTTGTGCAAAAATGCATTCGCCAGCAATGTCAGCACATACGTATGCAATGCTTTTCTTTAAATCACGCTTATTTGCCATAATACTTTATAATAAAGATTGTTTTAAATTTTTTCAGTTGCTAAATTACTAAAAATATCCGATTCCGCAAACAGTCATGCGAGGAATAGAACACAGATTATTGCCAAATCTACATTTGAATATATCGCTTTGCAAGATAATGCCTAATTCCCTACCTATTCAGCAAACGCGAAACCTCTACAAAAGACTTTTGTCCATTGATGTATTCCGCATATGCATCGTCGGCTTCACGTCCGTGCAAAACTACACAATTGCCGCACAATTCGCAATTCGATATGCAACGAAATCGATGCTTAATATATGCTTCTCTTTGTTCACGGGTTGAGTTATTTATGTCAGGTGGAATGTTCATTACATTATTTGATTTTCTCACGCTATAAAGATAGCACAAATATTGCAAATATTGCTTGTTGCTTGCTTAAAACAATGGTGAGAGTCAGGCAAAATAAATCAGCTAACTCTCACTATTGATGTTTATACTTTAAAGTAAAATCAGGGACCAATTATGCGTCGCGCTTTGCTTTGATGCAGGCAGTGATAAGATATATGCAAAGTGCTGCATAAACAACCACAGCAATTCCGTTCATCATATCCTCGCTAAGAGGTGAAGTGTATTCAAAACCTGCAAAACGCATGCCGGCACTCACTACACCCATCAATGCTCCACCTGCAATAAAACCAGAGGCAAGCAGCGTGCCGCGGTCGCGACGTGCTTCGTTTACTTCCTTATTCTTCGAACGGCTGCTCACAAACCAATTGATTGCGCCACCAACAAGCAGAGGTGCATTCAAGCTCATAGGAATGAACATACCCAAAGAGAAGGCAAGAGCAGGTACACCAAGCCAGTTGAGTAGAACAGCGAAAATTGCGCCAACGATATAAAGCATCCAAGGTGTTTCGCCACCCATCATCAATGGATCAATCACTGCAGCCATGGCATTTGCCTGCGGGGCAACCAAGGCGTTTTCGCCAACAAAGCCATACACTTTGTTCATCACCAGCATCACGCCACCAACAGTGGCTGCCGAAACAAGTGTGCCAACAAACTTCCATGTTTGTTGCTTTGCCGGAGTGTTACCAATCCAGTAGCCAATTTTCATATCGGTTACCATACCGCCAGCCATCGAAAGGGCAGTGCAAACCACGCCGCCAATCACCATCGAAGCAACGATGCCCGAGGCTCCCTTCAAACCAATTGCAACAAAAACGCCCGAGGCAATAATCAACGTCATTAAAGTCATGCCCGAAACGGGGTTCGTTCCAACGATTGCAATTGCGTTTGCCGCAACGGTTGTGAACAGGAACGCGATGATTGTAACAACAACAAATGCAACAATAGTTTGCATCAAGTTGTGAATAACGCCAAAATAGAAGAACACAAACACAATAACAAGCGCTGCAATAACCGAGAAGGCGAGCACCTTCATCGAGATGTCCTTTTGGGTTCTAACCACATTCTTCACATCGACGCTTTTGCCACCAATTTCTTTGCCGGCAAGACCAACTGCATTCTTGATGATGCCCCACGACTTGATAATGCCAATTACGCCGCTCATCGCTATGCCGCCGATGCCGATGTATCGTGCATAGTTTTTGAAGATGTCCTCCGGTGCTATGGCTGCCATGTCGGGACTCATTCCCATGATTGGAACAATCACCCACCAAATGAATGCGCTACCGGCAAAAATGATGAAGCTATATTTTAAACCTACAATGAAGCCCAAGCCCAACACTGCAGAACCGGTGTTGATTCCGAACACCATTTTTGTTTTGTCAGCCAAGGCGCTCAGTGCAGGAATGGCACGTGTCGACAAGGTTTCGCTCCACCAAGAGAATGTTGACAGCACAAAGTCGTACAAACCGCCGATGACGCCGGCAACAATAAGGGGCTTGGCTTGGTCGCCACCTTTTTCGCCCGAAACGAGCACCTGTGTGGTTGCTGTTGCTTCTGGGAAAGGAAATTTGCCGTGCATATCGCTCACAAAATACTTGCGGAACGGAATGAAGAACAATATGCCCAAAACACCGCCAAGCAGCGAGCTGAGGAAAATTTCAAGGAAGCTGACCGCGATTTCGGGATACTTTGCTTTGAGAATATACAAAGCCGGCAGCGTGAAGATTGCTCCTGCCACAACTATGCCCGATGATGCGCCAATCGACTGCACAAGCACATTTTCGCCAAGGGCATTTTTACGCTTCATTGCACTCGACAATCCCACCGCAATGATTGCAATTGGAATTGCTGCCTCAAACACTTGCCCAACTTTTAGTCCGAGATAGGCTGCTGCTGCGCTGAATATCACCGCCATTATCAAGCCCATCGATACCGAATAGGGTGTAACCTCGGGATATTGGCATTCAGGACGCAGAATTGGTTCATACTTCTCGCCGTCTTTCAATTCGCGAAAGGCGTTTTCCGGAAGATTGACCGATAGTTTTTCTTTTTCTTCGTCTTGCATAGATTTTATTATTTTGTTGTTTCTCTATCTTTAATATGCAAATCTACAATGCTGCGCTAAAAAAAACGAATAAGCTGCTGTTAGAATTTGCGGATGCCCATTATTTCGCGCACCTCGCGCAAAGTTTTGCTTGCACGCTCGCGTGCTCGTTCGGCACCAAGTGCAACAGCCTTGTGCAAAAACTCGTCGTTGCCTTCAATTTCTTTGATGCGCTCGCGAATGGGGGCGGTGATTTTGAGGATGTCTTCGGCAATTTCCTTCTTTAAGTCGCCGTAGCGAATCGAGCAATTGTTGTAGGCTTCGGTGAAGAACGCCACTTTGTCGGGTGTCGACACCAGTTCGAGTATTGTGAACAGGTTTTTAACCGGCTCGCACATTGGCGAATTCGGCTCTTTGGGGCCTTCGTCGGTGACGGCTCGCATAACTTTTTTGCGAAGCACCTTGTCCTCGTCGCGCAGATAAATGCAGTTGCCTTCGCTTTTGCCCATTTTGCCGCTGCCGTCAAGTCCGGGCACCTTTATTGGGTTGTTGCCGAAATTGAAGTTTTGCGGCTCTTGGAAATAATCAACGCCATAGAATGAGTTGAAGCGGCGGGCGAATCGGCGAGTGAGCTCGAGGTGTTGCTCTTGGTCTTTGCCCACAGGCACATATTTGGCGTGCTGTATGAGTATGTCCACAGCCATCAGGGTGGGATAGGTGAGCAAGCCGGCATTTACGCGTTTGTTTGAGTTGTTGCCGATGATTTCTTTTTCGATGGCTTCGTCTTCGTTGCTCGAGGCTGTTGAGATGCCAAGCTGTTTGCGGGCTTTATCTTTGAACGATGCGGTGCGCATAAGCTCGCCTATGCCCACGTGCATGTTAAGCAGCAGATACATTTCCGAAATTTCGGGCACGTCGCTTTGCACGAAGATGGTTGATTTTTCCGGGTCGAGACCTGCTGCCAAATATTCTGCCAAGATGCTTTTCACGTTGGCGTGCAGCACATTGGGGTCGGGTGCTGTGGTGAGTGCATGCAGGTCGGCAATGAAGTAATTGGCATTGTATTTGCCTTCTTCCTGCATCTTCACGAAGTTGCGTAGCGCACCGAAATAGTTGCCCAGATGCAGCTGTCCGGTGGCGCGAATTCCACTTAAAACAATATCTTTCATTATGTCTTTAAAAAAAATAATTTTGCCTCGAGCACCGATGCCGAAGCTTTACATTATTAATTATTCGGGTTTGCGAACACAAAAAAATGCTTTTGTTTTGCAAAAGTAGTAATTTCTCGTGAGAAATTCAACCCGGGCGGCGCGACAACAGCTCCGAAATCTGCTGCTTTATCGCGGGTGTGCCCACAACCACCGACACGTTGCGGTCGGTGCGAAAGTGCTCACTCTCGGCGCCGGCTTCTTGTGCAATGAGCAGCGCGGCGCACACGTCCCATTCGTGCAGGTTGATTTCCCAGAATGCATCGAATGCGCCCAGAGCCACGTAGCAGATGTCCATCGCAGCCGAGCCAAGGCGTCGGACGGCTCGCGTGAGCGGCAGTATTTTCACGAAGTTGTCGGTGTTATTGTCGGTGGTGAGCATTTTGTCGACGGGGAATCCTGTTCCCACCACTGCCTTGCTCAATTCTGTGCAGTGCGACACGCCAATTCGTCGGCCGTTGAGATATGCCCCTTCGCCTTTCACGGCGTGAAACAGCTCGTCGATGTATGGCGCATACACCACGCCCACAATGGTTTCGCCCTTATGTTTTATGCCAATCGACACCGCGAACAATGGCAGTCCGGCGTTGAAGTTGGTGGTTCCGTCAAGCGGGTCAATCACCCACTCAAACGGGCTGTCGCTTTGGCTAAGCCCCGATTCTTCCGACAGGATGCGGTGGTTTGCGTAACGCTGGCGGATGCCCGAAATCACCGTCGCCTCCGATGCCCGGTCGGCCGCCGTCACTATGTCGGCGTCGTTCAGCTTGTTTTCTGCCGTCAGTCGCCCGCTTCTGAAGTATTCCAGTTGCACCATGCCGGCTTTGCGTGCAAGCTCCGTGGCATGCAGCAGCAGGTCGTCGGTGTTCAGTTCGTCATAATTCATTGCACTGTCCTTCCCCAAAAAAATAATTTTCCGTTAAAACACACACACTTGCGCGCTCGCGCTCGCTATGCGTCAGACGCCCGACTTCACCACCGGAATCTGACGCTTAAACACTTCCTTAAAGCAGATGAGCGTCTCGCTGCGAGTGTCCGAAAGGTTCGACAGGTTGCTGTGAATCAGCCGCAGCAAATCCTCGTTGTTGCGAGCGTAAATCTTTATGAACACGTCGTATTGCCCCGTGGTGTAGTGACATTCCACCACCTCCGGAATCTTGCGTATTGCTTCAATAATCTTTTCGGATTTCGACGGCTCTTTCAGCATCAGCCCGATGTAGGCGCAAGTGTCGAAGCCCAGCGACGAGGGGTTAATCACCGTAATCGCCTCCTTAATCACCCCCATCGAATAGAGCTTTTGCACACGCTGATGCACTGCCGCCCCGCTCACGCCGCACTCGCGCGCAATCTCCAAATACGGCCGGCGCGCGTTTTCCGACAGCATAACCAATATCTTAAAATCCAATGAATCGAGTTGCATTGCCATAATGTTGTTTTATTGATGTTTTACACTTAACTTTGCACCCACATGGGGCTTTCGCCACCGAGTGTGCTTGCTGTTTCGTTTTTTTAGGGTGTAAAAGTAATCAAATTACGCTACTTATAAAAACATATCAAGCAAATTTATTGCCTCGGGGCGCCATTTTTTCAATATATTAACTCAAACTTTCAAAGCCAGCCATTATGCAAATACAGTTCAGCCGCATCACCCCACGTCAAAGCCGCTTCGCCGCCATGTGCCGCCTCTATCAAGCCAGTTTTCCGCCCGACGAGCGCCGAGCATTGCCACAGCTTCGCGCCATAGCGCAGGGCGAGCCTCGGTTCAGCATTGTGGGCATGAGCTTTGCCGCCGCGTCGGCGCCTTGCCCGGAGCAGTTTGCAGGGTTTGTGTCGTATTGGCATTTCGGCACGTTCGTCTATGTTGAGCATCTCGCCACACAGCCGCATTTGCGCGGTCAAGGGCTTGGCAAAATGCTTGTCGAGCACGTCAAGGCAATAGCCGGCGGCTTGCCCCTGGTGCTCGAGGTTGAGCCTGCGGTCGACGTCATCACCTCGCGGCGCATCGCATTCTATCAGCGCCTCGGCTTCACGCTGCACAGCCGCTTCGCCTATCTGCAGCCAGCCTACAGCCCCCAGAAAAATCCCCTGCCCCTACGGCTTATGACCTGCAACCTCACCGCGCAGCACGCCGCCCATATGCTCAGCGTTATGGCTGACACCATCGCTCAACAGGTCTATCAAAATTACTATTAATTCACGATTTTATTTTGATTTGGCGAAATTCATTGCGAAATAATGTGTATATTTGCAGGGCAAAGCAGGGCAAAGCGCCTGCGCAGAAAAAAAAGAAAGTTTTTTTTAGAGAGAGAGAAAAAAGAAGTGTATGGGTGGGTGAAAGCCCCCCAAACAAACCCCTGGCAGAAGATGGAAAAGACGAAGCGAAGAATAGTGAAAGCGTTTGCGGCGGCGGCAGCGGCAGCATGGCTGTTGATGGCGAGCTGCGTCGGGCGCGAATCGCGCAAGCCGGTGATAGCGGTGTCGATACAGCCGCAAAAGTGGCTGCTTGAGCAGATAGTGGGCGAGCGCTATGAGGTGGTGAGCCTGCTGTCGGGGAGCAGCAATCCCGAGACGTATGAGCCCGACATGAACCATTTGATGAGCCTTGAGCGCAGCTGTGCATATTTTTGCATAGGCAACATCGGCTTTGAGATGGCGATAGTAGACAAGGCGCGCGCCAACAACCCCAAGATTGAGATAGTGAACACCGGCGAGGGCATAGAGCGGCTGAGCGGCACCCATTGTGGCGTGGCACTGCAGCACAGCGTGGAAGGGCACAGCGGCTGCGAGCAGGACCCCCACGTGTGGACGTCGGTGAAAAACGCGCGAGTGATAGCCGCCAACATGTGCCGGGCGGTGGCGAGGCTCGACGAGCGCCACGCAGCTGAATACGAAGGCAATCTGACGAAGCTGCTTGAGCGGCTCAACCAGCTCGACGGCGAGTTGCGCAAAGCGCTGGGGGCGTGCCGCGGCAAGGCGTTTGTGGTGTGGCACCCCTCGCTGAGCTATTTTGCCGCCGACTACGGCCTGCAGCAGATAGGCATGGAATATGAGGGCAAAGAGATGCCGGCAAAGGTGCTGAAAGAAGAAATCGACTATGCCCGAGCGTGCCAAGCCAAAGTGTTTTTCCTGCAGAAAGAATTCGACAGCCGTCAGGCAGCCGCAGTGAACGAGCAGATAGGGGCGAAGATGGTGAGCATAAATTTGATGAACTACGATTGGGACAAGGAACTACTTCACATAGCCAATGCATTGCGCGAAGCCGAAAATAATTGAACTGAAGGGAGTGGCGATGCGATATCCCGAGGGCAACACCACGCTGAGCGGCGTGGACCTGAGCATCAGCCAAGGCGACTTTGTTGCCATCACGGGGCGCAACGGCGGCGGCAAGACCACGCTGATGCGGCTGGTGATGCAGCTGCTGCAGCCCACAAGCGGCGAGATTGCTTATTACCGAGGCGGCGAACGGGTGAAGCGGCTCAACATAGGCTATCTGCCGCAAAAAAACATGATTGACAGCCGTTTTCCCATCACCATCAGGCAAGTGGTGGCGTCGGGGCTTGATGGCACAAACCGGTTGTTTGGCCGAATCGCCGCGTGCGACCGTCAAGCCGTGGAGCGCGCCATTGAGCTGGTGGGGCTCGGGAGCGTGCAGCACAGCGGCATAGGGCAAGTGTCGGGCGGACAGCTGCAGCGCGCCCTGCTGGCAAGGGCAATCATCGGGCAGCGCGAAGTGCTCGTGCTCGACGAGCCCCTGTCGTATATCGACAAAGAGTTTGAGCCAAGGCTATATGAAATAATCAACGATTTGGCACGGCACACCACCATGCTGCTGGTGTCGCACGAGATGACAGCCATTTCGCAGATGGCAAACCGCCACGTCATAGTTGACGGCAGCGTGCACGAATGCCACGCCCAGCACCATTTTGTGCCCACGCAATGCCGCTGACAAGCCCCCCGAGCCAGCCCGAGCCTGCACGGCATCAGCCCACGAGCCCCCTGGAGGGAGCGAAGACGCGGGTGCATATCTCTGAAAAAGAAAACATTAATCACGCCACTGCGGCGACTAACCTTAAAAAAAATAAAACATAAACCGAATGAACAAATATTTAACCCATGCCATTTGTGCATCAGCCTTACTCATGACACCCTGCATCAACACCCACGCCAACGACAGCGCCGCCCAAACCGCCGTCGACCCATTTGCCACGCTGCCCACATATTCGGGCACCGACCTTGAACTGAGCATCCACGGCAACCAATACAGCTTCGCGCTATGGTCGCCCATGGCAGAAAGCGCCCGCGTGAAAATCTATGCCCAGGGCAGAGGCGGCGAAGCACTGTCGACGCACGCCATGACACTCCACACAGCCACCGGCGTGTGGCGATGCACCCTCGAGGGCAACCTGCAGGACAAGTTCTACACGTTTCAAATAAAATATAAAGGCAAATGGCTCGACGAAACGCCCGGCATCTGGGCAAAAGCGCTCGGCGTGAATGGCGAACGGGCAGCCATCATCGACATGAGCCGCACCAATCCCGAAGGCTGGGAAGCCGACCGCGGTCCGCAAGTGAAGCACTTCACCGACGTGATACTGTATGAGATGCATCACCGCGACTTTTCGATGCACAAGAATTCGGGCATAGTGAACAAGGGAAAATTCATAGCCATGCTTGAAGGCGGCACACTGAGTGCCAACGGGCAGAAGACCGGCATCGACCACCTGCGAGAGCTGGGCATAACGCATGTGCATATTCTGCCGTCGTTCGACTATAACAGCGTTGACGAAACAAACTTGGCAAGCAATCAGTACAACTGGGGATACGACCCGATAAATTATAACACACCCGACGGCGGCTACTCGACCAACCCCGCAAACCCCTACACCCGCATCGGCGAAATGAAGCAAATGGTGAAAGCCCTTCACGACGCAGGCATAGGCGTGGTGATGGACGTGGTGTATAACCACACAGGCGTGAGCCAAGGCAGCAACTTCGAGCTTACAGCCCCGGGCTACTTCTATCGCCACCGCGCCGACGGCACGCTGAGCGATGCCTCGGGGTGCGGCAACGAAACGGCAAGCGAACGCAAGATGATGCACGACTACATTGTGAACTCGGTGTGCTATTGGGCAAGGGAGTATCACATCGACGGATTCCGATTCGACCTGATGGCAATACACGACATAGCCACGATGAACGACGTGGCATCGGCACTGAAAGCCATCAACCCGTCGTGCTTCGTCTACGGCGAAGGATGGACCGCCGGCGACTCGCCACTGCCCGTGGAGCAGCGCGCACTGAAGGTGAACGTGGCAAAGATGAACGGCGTGGCAGTGTTCAGCGATGACATACGCGACGGCATCAAAGGCCACTATGCAACAGCCACCGACCCGGGCTTTGCAAGCGGCAAAATCGGCAACGACGAGACAGTGAAAATTGGCATCGTGGCATCGACGGCACATCCGCAGGTCGACTATTCAAAGGGCAATAACGCAAAACAGCCCTACGCCACCTCGCCCGAGCAGATTGTGAACTACGTGTCGTGCCACGACGACCTTTGCCTCACCGACAAGCTGGCAGTGTCGATGCCCAACTCAACCGTTGAACAGCGAATAGCCGCGGCAAAGCTCGCCCAAACCATCGTGTTCACATCGCAAGGCACACCGTTCATGTTTGCCGGCGAAGAAGTGTTCCGCAGCAAGAAAGGCGTGCACAACAGCTATAAATCGCCAGACGAAATAAACGCAATCGACTGGAACCAAAAAGCCACCTATCGCGATTTGTTCAACTACTACGCTGCATTAATCGACCTTCGCAAAAACCATCCCGCGTTTCGCATGACCACAGCCGAACAAATTGCAAAGCATCTTCGTTTCGATAAAATAAACACACAACAAATAATCTCATATTCATTAATAAACAATGCTAACGGCGACAGCTGGAAAGAAGTTAAACTTATATTCAACGGCAGCAACCAAGCACAATATGTGAAGATTAAGAAAGCCGATTGGACCGTGATTGCCCGCGAGGGTAAGATTGACAAAAACGGATTAGGGAAAATGCCGGGCGGCAATACAACCGTGGCGCCCTACAGCGCACTCATTCTTGCAATACAATGAAATTGCTCTTTGCCTCCGACTCGTTTAAAGGCACTTTGCAAAGCAGCGAAATAGCGCAACTGCTCACCCGTGCAGCCGGCGAAGTGTTTGTGAGACCAGATTGTCAGTCGCTCGCAGTGGCCGACGGGGGCGAAGGCACAATCGATGCGATTATCGATTCGGTCGGCGGCAAGATACGAACAATTAATGTGAATGGACCTTTTGGGAAAAAGGTCGACGCATCGTATGCCATCCTCGGCGACGGCAGAGTGTTCATCGAGATGGCACAGGCTTCGGGCCTGACGCTTGTGCCCAAAGACGAGCGAAATCCCATGCTCGCAAGCACCTTCGGCACAGGGCAACTAATTCTCGATGCCATCAACCAAGGCTTCGGCGACATCACCATTTCGATAGGCGGGTCTGCAACAAACGACGGCGGACTGGGCTGCCTGCGTGCACTTGGCGCCCGGCTCTACGCCCACGACGGAGCTCTGCTGCAAGGCTGCGGCGCCGATTTGCTAAGGCTCGCGGCAATCGACACCAGCGAGGTTTCGAAACGCCTTGCCGGCAAACGCATCACCGTGATGTGCGATGTCAACAATGCTTTGTGCGGTCCCCTTGGCGCAACGCGAGTCTTTGCTGCCCAAAAAGGAGCGACTTTAGCCCAAATTGAGTTGCTCGAGCAGGGAATGGAAAACTATCGCAACATAATTCGAGGCAAATTCGGCATCGACCCAAACGATGTTGAAGGCAGCGGCGCCGCCGGCGGGCTGGGTGCGGCTTTGATTGTTGCGCTCGGTGGTACGAAACAGTCGGGCATCGACTCGATATTGCAAATGACGCAATTCGAAAGCAAGATTTCAGACGTCGACTATGTTGTAACCGGCGAAGGCTGTTTAGACAGCCAGTCGTGCTTCGGAAAAGTGATTAGCGGCGTGGCTCGTGTTTGCAAGCGCCATGGTGTAAAAGTCGTTGCGCTTGCAGGCAAAAAAGGCGAGGGGTGGGAAGAAATACACCGACTCGGCATCTCAAAAGTTTTTGCCGTCACCGACTATTTTTCACTCCACGATTCGCTGTCAAACCCTCGTGAAACATATTATGAGACAGCTAAAGAGATGTTCAAAGTTTTAAAAAATCAATATATGTTAAGCTAAAAAATTAGGTAATTATATATTTTTAGACCCCGAGCATAGTTTATACGTATATTTCACTATGTCATGATATTTGCATTTGTTACTTTTGCACACGGTAACAAATGCATTTTTGTATGATAGATTTCTCTCAATTCGACTCACTTATCGCCCTCACGACCTATTCACCGACAATGAAACTTGCAGAAATGCAATCGTTGAATCTCGCTGGGGTGTAGGTGAAAAGCAGGACATCGTCTGCCCTTATTGCGGTGGGCATCACTGCGCCGAACGCCGTGACGGCAGATTCCACTGCAATCACTGCAAACGCAATTTCTCGTGCAGGGTGGGCACTATCTTCGAGGACAGCAATCTGCCCCTCGTGAAATGGTTCATAACAATGTACCTCATTTCCTCGCACAAGAAAGGTATTTCCTCGTGTCAACTCGCCCGTGACATAAAAGTCACGCAAACCACCGCTTGGTATCTGCTCCATAAGGTGCGTGCGCTATATGCACAGGACGATTCCAAGGCATTAGACGGCGAGGTGGAATGTGACGAGGTGTATATCGGTGGTAAGGAAAAATGGAAACACAAGTCGATGCGCACACCTAAAACACAAGGGCGTTCAACGAAAACCAAAACCCCAGTGTTCGGCATGATGCAACGCACCGTTATCATGAACAAAAAGGGCGATTTGGAGTTCATGTCATACGTTCACGCAATGGTAGTGGAAAAGACCGACAGAGCGACATTAGAGCCGATTATCCGTCAATTCGTCGGGGACGGTTCAACGGTGTTCACCGATGAACTTAGTGCCTACAATCGTTTGGGTGAATTGGGATACACTCACCGCATCTGCAACCACGGAGCGTTGCAGTTTGTGTGCGAGGACGACGGCTCGGTGTACACCAACAATATAGAGGGGTTCTGGAGCCATTTCCGCAGAATGTTTAACGGCTGCTACCATGACGTCAGCGACGAGCATCTGCAATCATACGTTGACGAGGCTTGCTTCCGCTGGAATACGAGAAAAGCGTCCGAATCCGAACGCTTCACTAATATGTTCACCCAGTCTATCGGTTTAGTCAGACCCAATAGAGAGTTTGTACT
>JBJECZ010000002.1:0-12485 GCA_051871555.1 Muribaculaceae bacterium
TGCCAAAATGCAAATTGCGAATAATAATATTTTTGTAACCTTTTTCATGTCACAAAGTTAGCAGAAATATTTCAGAAAGAGAACAATGGCGTGCTAATCATTTGATAGTATAGCAAAATGAAATTAAAATTGAAATTTATGAATAAAAATGATGCAAAAAACAGAATTCTTACGAGAATAAATGCAGCGAAATTAAAATAATTTGAAATTTTTGACAGAAAAAGTTGCATAGTAGAAGCGTTTATTATACCTTTGCAAATGTTAATTAATAGTAAGGTATATTTTTTAGGTTAAAAAGATGATGATTAGGTTTACAAAGATGCATGGTGCTGGCAATGATTATATCTATATTAATGCCATAAATTCTTGCCCTGCTAATTTGCCTGAATTGTCAATTGAAATGAGCGACCGCCACAAGGGTGTCGGTTCTGATGGTGTGGTGTTGATAATGCCGTCGGATAAGGCTGATTTCAGGATGAGGATGTTTAATGCCGATGGTTCGGAAGGTGAGATGTGTGGAAATGCTTCGCGTTGTGTTGCAAAATATGTCTACGATAAAGGTTTGACATCAAAAAATATTATCACGCTTGAGACGCTTGCTGGAATAAAGGTGCTTGAAATCACCAAAGTGGTTGATGAAAAGGTGCGTGAAGTGAGGGTTGACATGGGAGAACCGAGCTTTGCACCTGAGAATATTCCGGCTAAATCGAATACTGAGATAATTGACATGCCTATTTCTACATCGTTGGGGACGATGAATCTGACAGCCGTTGGAACCGGAAATCCTCACGGTGTGGTGGTGATGGATAGAGTATCGGACCTGGATATCGACAGTATAGGTCCAGAGATACAAAATAATGAGTTGTTTCCGCGCAAAGCTAACATTGAGTTTGTGAGGATTATTAATCGCAGCGAGATTGAGATGAGAGTCTACGAGCGAGGTTCGGGCGAAACGATGGCGTGTGGCACCGGCGCTTGTGCATCGGTGGTGGCAACGTCGAGGCTCGGGTTGACTGAGAGGCGTGTTACGGTACACCTGAAGGGCGGTGATTTGCAGATACATTGGGATGATGACAATCACGTTTATATGACAGGTGAGGCAGCAACAGTGTTTGAAGGCGAATATGAGCGACGTTAGCAGACGCGGCGAAAAATTAAAAAACAGGAATTAGTGATCAGAAATATATTATATACATTTTATACGGTTTAAAATTATGTCACAATTAAGATTCAAAGTAGTTGAGGAGGCTTTTAACCGAAAGCCCGTAAAGGTGGAAATCCCGAAGGAGAAATCTTCGGAGTATTATGGAAAGGCTGTGTTCAACCGTCAGAAAATGTTTGAATATCTTCCGAAGAAGACATTTGAGGCACTGACCAAGGCGATTGACAATAAAGAGCCCCTTAGCAGAGAAATTGCTGACAGCGTGGCTGCCGGTATGAAGCAATGGGCGTTGGACAATGGCGCTAAGCATTACACACACTGGTTTCACCCTTTGACCGATGGCACTGCCGAAAAGCATGACTCGTTTATTGAGCATGACGGCAAAGGTGGAGTGGTTGAAGAGTTTACAGGCAAGTTGCTTGTGCAGCAGGAGCCTGATGCTTCGAGCTTCCCAAACGGTGGCATTCGCAACACATTTGAGGCAAGAGGATATTCGGCATGGGACATTTCGTCGCCTGCGTTCATCATACACAATACTCTTTGTATCCCAACAATCTTTATTGCTTACACTGGCGAGTCGCTTGACTATAAGACTCCGTTGCTGAGAGCGTTGAACAGTGTCGACAAGGCTGGTACTGCAGTAGCACAATACTTCGACCCGAATGTGAAGCATGTTCATTCCTATTTGGGCTGGGAACAAGAATATTTCCTTGTTGACGAAGCTCTCTATTCGGCTCGTCCCGACTTGATGCTTACCGGCAGAACACTTATGGGTCATGAAAGTGCTAAGAACCAACAGTTGGAAGACCATTATTTTGGTGCAATTCCAACGCGAGTTGAAGCCTTCATGCTTGAGTTGGAAACTGAGTGCCACAAACTTGGCATTCCCGCCAAAACCCGCCACAATGAGGTGGCTCCAAACCAGTTTGAACTTGCCCCTATCTTTGAGGAAACCAATCTTGCCAACGACCACAACTTGCTGTTGATGTCGCTCATCGACGATGTTGCTCGTCGCCATAATTTCCGTGCATTGCTTCACGAGAAGCCATTTGCAGGTGTCAACGGCTCGGGTAAGCACAACAACTGGAGCTTAGGCACCGATACCGGCGTCCTGTTGTTCGCTCCTGGAAAGACTCCAAAGCAGAACTTGCAGTTTGTTACATTTGTTGCAAACGTGATGGCTGCAATTTATAAATATAACGGGCTTATTAAGGCATCTATTTCGTCGGCAACAAATGCCCACCGCCTTGGTGCAAATGAGGCACCGCCAGCAATCATTTCGATGTTCCTTGGCACACAGTTGAGCAACATCCTTTCGGCAATCGAAGATAGTGACGAAGACGTTGCCATCAGCGTAGAAGGTAAGGAACGTTACAGTATGAATCTTTCGCAGATTCCTGAAATCATGGTTGACAACACCGACCGCAACCGCACATCGCCATTTGCTTTCACCGGTAACCGCTTTGAATTCCGCGCTGTGGGAAGCTCGGCAAACTGTGCTTCGGCAATGATAGCAATTAATGCAGCTGTGGCAGAACAGTTAGCTTTGTTCAAGAAAAATGTTGATGCAAAGCTTGCTGCAGGCGAAGACCTTGTACATGCCATCATGACTGAGGTGAGAGAATTGATTAAGATGTCGAAACCTATCCATTTTGACGGCAACGGCTACAGCGACGAGTGGAAGGAAGAGGCTGCAAAGCGTGGTCTTGATTGCGAGACATCGGTGCCACTGATTTTCGACGCTTATCTTGACGACAAAGCAGTGAAGATGTTTGAAGGCACCAATGTGTTCACCAAAGTAGAGCTTGAGGCTCGCAACGAGGTTAAGTGGGAAACTTATACTAAGAAGGTGCAAATTGAGGCTCGCGTGCTTGGCGACTTGGCTCTCAACCATGTAATACCGGTTGCTACTCGCTATCAATCGGTTCTGCTCGATAATGTGTTTAAGATTAAGAACCTGTTCCCGAAGGAAGATGGCGAGCTGATTGCAAAACGCGACCTTGAGCAAATCAAGAAGATGGAAGAGCACATGTTGTTCATCAAAGATAAGGTGAACGAGATGGTTGATGCCCGCAAAGTTGCCAATAAGATTGAGTCGGAGCGCGAAAAGGCAATTGCTTATCACGACACGGTGTTCCCTTTGTTTGATGAGATTCGTTATCACATCGACAAGCTGGAGCTTATGGTTGACGATGAAATTTGGCCGTTGCCAAAGTATCGTGAATTGCTCTTTATCCGATAAAAAATTTAACGAGATAGTTTTAATTAGTTTTTTCTATTATAGGAAACAATATTTTCTTCAATAGAGATTAACAGAATAGGTTGCAGCATTGAGTTGCCCTGTGCGGTAGTCGAAACCCGATTGCTGCAACCTGTTTTATATACACATAAAATATGCTACCAAAGAAACAAGGATTATATGACCCTTCGTTCGAAAAGGATGCGTGTGGTGTAGGGCTTCTTGCCAATATACACGGAATTAAATCGCATCAGCTTGTTGAGCAGGGGCTTCAGGTTTTAGAGAATATGGTGCATCGTGGTGCAGAGGGCGCTGACCCAAAGACTGGCGACGGTGCAGGAATAATGGTGCAAATTCCTCACGAGTTTATCCTTTTGCAAGGCATAGCAGTGCCAGAGAAGGGTAGATACGGTAGTGGACTTGTGTTCCTACCAAAGAATGAGGAGTCGCAACAGGCATTTCTTGACATCATTGAAAGTGAGGCAACCGATTTGGGCTTGTCGATGCTCCCAGTAAGAGATGTGCCTACAAACAACGAGCAATTGGGTCCGGTGGCAAAAGCCGCAGAACCATCAATCAAGCAGATATTTATTGCAGACCTCAAGACAACAGAACCGATTGACCCAAAACTTTACGTTTTGCGTAAAAGGGCAGAAAAGAAAATTGCTGCAATGAATGTTGCAGGCAGAGATGAGTTCTACATCGTTTCGCTGTCGTCGAGGGTAATTATCTATAAGGGAATGCTCAGTTCGTTGCAGTTGAGATACTATTACCCCGACTTGATGAGCCCGTATTTCACTTCAGGTATGGCATTGGTGCATTCACGCTTCAGCACCAACACATTCCCCACATGGAGTTTGGCTCAGCCTTTCAGAATGTTAGGTCACAATGGCGAGATAAACACTATCCGTGGCAACCGAATGTGGATGCATGCTCGCGAATGTATGTTGCATCCCAAAGGATTCGATGCTTCGGCTGTAACACCTATTGTGCAAGCCGGAATGAGCGATAGTGCTTCGCTTGACAATGTTTTGGAGTATTTTGTTATGGCAGGTATGAGTTTGCCACATGCTTTGGCTATGCTTGTGCCGGAATCGTATAACGACAAGAACCCGATTTCTCCCGAACTGAAGGCATTCTACGAATATCATAGCATTCTGATGGAGGCATGGGACGGACCTGCCACATTGCTGTTCAGCGATGGCAGATATGCCGGTGGTATGCTCGACCGAAACGGATTGCGTCCGGCACGCTACCTCATTACAAACAACGACACCATTGTTGTAGCATCGGAGATGGGTGTGCTGCCGTTCAATGCTTCGGAAGTGAAGAAAAAGGGCAGGTTACAACCAGGCAAAATGCTCATGGTGGACATGGAAGCCGGCGTGATTTACGACGACAAGCAGCTTAAAGAGCAACTCGCAAGTGAATTCCCTTATCGTGATTGGCTTGCCAAGAACCGCATAATTCTGGATAAGATTAATAGCGGCAAAAAGGTTGTGAACAGTGTTGAGAAATATTCGCAACTGTTGAAGGCATTCAACTATAGCCGCGAGGAGATTGAAAAGATTATCACTCCTATGGTTGAGGAAGCTAAGGAACCGGTCAACTCGATGGGTAACGACACTCCGCTGGCTGTGATGAGCGATAAGCCTCAAAACTTGTTCAGCTATTTCCGTCAGCACTTTGCGCAGGTTACCAACCCGCCAATCGACCCTCTGCGTGAATCGCTGGTGATGAGTTTGGATAGCTACATCGGTGCTATCAAACTTAATTTGCTTGAGCCTACACCCGATTTGTGCAAGATGGTGGAATTGAAGCGACCGATTCTGACAAACAACGAGTTAGATATATTGTGCAACCTGCGATATAAAGGCTTCAATACGCGTAAGGTGCAGATGACATTCGATGTCAACGACGGCGTTGACGGCTTGAAGAAAGGCATCGAACTGTTGTGTGCCGAGGCTGAGAAGGCTGTTGACGAAGGTTGCAACTACATCGTGCTCACCGACCGCGGCGTTGATGCCAACCACGCTCCAATTCCTTCGCTCCTTGCCACATCGGCTGTTCATCACCACCTGATTGAGCGCCAGAAGCGCTTGCAAACAGCACTGGTGGTTGAAACTGCCGACGCTCGTGAGGTGATGCACTTTGCTCTGCTTTCGGGATATGGCGCAAGTGCCATCAATCCGTATTTGGCTTTCGCTGTCATCGATGAGATGGTGAATAAGCACAGCATCCAGCTTGACTATAACACAGCTGTGAATAACTATATTAAGGCTGTCGACAAGGGTTTGCTCAAGATAATGTCGAAGATGGGTATATCAACCATCACAAGCTATAAGGGCGCACAACTGTTTGAGGCTGTGGGTATTTCAAGCGAAATGATTAATGATTACTTTGGAGCAACAGTGTCGAAAATTGGTGGCATAGATGTTGAAGAACTTGCCAAAGAGATTCTTTGCATCCACAGCGAAGCCTTCGACGAAAACTTCGACGTCGAGGCGCCGCTCCAGCATTTTGGACAATACGCTTTCCGCAAAGATGGTGAGAAGCACGCTTGGAATCCTGATACTATTGCCACGCTGCAGATTGCCACTCGATTGGGAAGTTATAAGAAATTCAAAGAGTATACATCGGCTGTCGACAACAAAGAGAAGCCTATTTTCATTCGCGACTTCTTCGATTTCAAGAAAGGCAATGCCATTAGCATTGATGAGGTGGAACCGATTGAATCAATTATGAAGCGATTTGTCACTGGTGCCATGTCGTTTGGTGCAATCAGCACTGAGGCGCATGAGGCTTTGGCAATTGCTATGAACCGTATTGGAGCACGAAGCAACACTGGAGAAGGTGGCGAAGATTCGGAGCGCTTCAAACCGCGCGAAGATGGCGAATCGTCGCGAAGCGCCATCAAGCAGGTGGCTTCAGGTCGTTTTGGTGTCACTACCGAATACTTGGTGAATGCCGACGAAATACAAATCAAGATTGCCCAAGGTGCAAAACCAGGTGAGGGTGGTCAGTTGCCAGGCTTTAAAGTCGACAAAGTGATTGCAAAGACTCGTCACTCTATTCCTGGCATTTCGTTGATTTCACCACCACCTCACCACGACATCTATTCTATTGAGGACTTGGCTCAGCTTATATTTGACTTGAAAAATGTCAATCCAACTGCCAAGATAAGTGTTAAGTTAGTTGCCGAGTCGGGTGTGGGAACAATTGCAGCCGGTGTGGCTAAGGCAAAAGCCGACTTAATCACCATCAGTGGTGCTGAAGGTGGCACAGGAGCAAGCCCGGCAAGTAGTATCCGATATGCCGGACTTCCTTCGGAAATTGGTTTGGCTGAAACGCAGCAGACTCTTGTACTGAACAATTTGCGCGGACAAATTAAGCTTCAAGTTGACGGTCAACTCAAGACGGGTAGAGATGTTGTGATAATGGCAATGCTTGGTTCCGAAGAGTTTGGTTTTGCAACAAGTGCTTTGATTGTGTTGGGCTGCGTGCTTATGAGAAAATGCCAAAAGAACACATGCCCTGTTGGCGTGGCAACGCAGAATGCCGAGTTGCGTAAGCGTTTCACCGGTAAGGCTGATTATTTGGTTAACTTCTTTACTTTCCTTGCCACTGAGATTCGTGAATATCTGGCAGAGATTGGTGTTAAGCACTTCGATGAAATCGTTGGACGCAGCGACTTGCTTGAGGTGAAAAAAGACATGTCGGTGAGCAAGACTGAACATCTCGATTTCTCGAAGATTCTTTATCGCCCGGTTTATGCTCCGGAAACTGCCATTATTAACGTCACCGAACAACATCACGAAATTGAGAAAGTGCTCGACCGTGAGATAATCAATCGCAGCTATCCTGCTATCAGTTCGAAAATGCCGGTTGAGCTGTACTTTGGCATTAAAAACACTGATAGAGCAGTGGGAGCAATGCTTTCGGGTGCAATAGCTAAGAAATATGGCAACGATGGTCTGCCTGACGACACAATCAATGCCACATTCAGCGGCTCGGCAGGGCAGAGTTTCGGTGCATTCCTTGCACATGGTGTAACATTCCGCCTCGAGGGAGATGCAAATGACTATGTGGGCAAGGGCCTTTCGGGCGGCAAAATTATCATTGTCCCACCTGTTGGCAGTGCGTTTAAGGCAGAAGAAAACATTATTGCAGGTAACACCATTTTGTATGGCGCGACCTCGGGAGAAATCTATATTAATGGTAGAGTTGGCGAACGCTTCTGTGTGCGCAACAGCGGTGCAACTGCAGTTGTTGAAGGCGCCGGCGACCATTGCTGCGAGTATATGACAGGCGGTAGAACTGTTGTGCTTGGCAGCACCGGGCGCAATTTCGCTGCAGGTATGAGTGGAGGTATTGCTTATGTATGGAATCCGAATGGCGATTTCGATTATTATTGCAATATGGAGATGGTTGAATTGTCGCTTATCGAGGAGACAGCCGACAGCAGAGAGCTTTATCGACTGATAAGCAATCATTTCAAATACACTCGCAGTGCTCTTGCAGGCAAAATGCTTGACAACTGGAATGAATATGTCGACCAGTTCATCAAGGTTACGCCATTTGAATATAAGAAAGTGCTCATCGATGAAAAGATGCAGAAACTTCAGCAGAAACTTGTTAGCAACTTAGAATAAGCAATGATATGGGAAATCCAAATGCATTTTTAACTATAAAAAGAAAAGAGGCTGGCTATCGTCCGTTGAGCGACCGCATCAAGGACTTTAGTGAAGTTGAACAGACATTAAATAGCGAAGACCGCCGTTTGCAAGCCTCACGTTGTATGGAGTGCGGTGTTCCATTTTGTCATTGGAGTTGTCCGTTGGGCAACCGTCCGCCGGAGTGGCAAGATTTGTTATACAAAAATGATATAAAAGGCGCCTACAAATTGCTGAGCATGACCAACGATTTTCCGGAATTTACGGGACGCGTTTGCCCGGCTTTGTGCGAGAAAGGCTGCGTCTTGAATAAGACTCACGAGCCTGTAACTATCCGTGAGAATGAGGCTGCCATCACCGAGATTGCCTTTAATGAGGGCATGGTGGTTCCGCGCATACCTAAACATCGCAATGGCAAGAAGATTGCAGTTATTGGCTCGGGACCTTCGGGTTTGGCATGCGCCACTCGTCTTAACCAATATGGTTACGATGTAACAGTATATGAAAAGGACGAACAGATAGGAGGATTGTTACGGTTCGGTATTCCTGACTTCAAGCTCAACAAATCGGTCATCGACCGTCGATTGCAAGTGTTGCAAGCTGAAGGTATTAATTTCATATGTAATATTACCATCGGCAAAGATATTTCAGCTGGAGAGCTGGTTGACCAATACGATGCAGTGTGCGTGGCAATTGGTTCGGGTGTTCCGCGTGATTTAAAGGTTGAAGGCCGCGAACTGAAAGGTGTGCACTTTGCTTTGGAATTGCTCAAGCAGCAGAATCGTGTGGTGGCAGGATGTGATGTGAGTGCAAATGAACGAATTACAGCCAAAGGCAAAAATGTGCTTGTGATTGGCGGCGGCGACACCGGAAGCGATTGTGTGGGCACATCTAACCGACAGGGAGCGCGCTCAGTAACTCAAATTGAAATCATGCCAAAGCCACCCGTTGGCGATAATCCTGCTACGCCGTGGCCTTATTGGCCTCAGATTCTTAAAACTTCGAGCTCGCACGAAGAAGGTTGCACACGACGTTGGCTGCTTGACACCAAGCGCTTCATAAGTGATGAAAAAGGCAACCTTTGTGGAGTTGAAGTTGAGGAAGTGAGCTGGGAGAAAGATTCTACTACAGGTCGAATGAATCTAATTCACTCGGGCAAGGTGGAAGTGATAAAGGCAGAACTTGTTCTGCTGGCAATGGGTTTCACTAATCCTGTTCAGGATGGGTTGCTTGAGCAACTTGGCGTTGAACTTGATGCACGCAAGAATGTGAAAGTTGATAAGCATCAAATGACCAGCGTGTCGAAGGTGTTTGCAGCAGGCGATGCTTCGACAGGTGCAAGTTTGGTGGTAAGATGCATCAACTCGGGCTATCAAGCAGCCAAGGGAATTGACGAATTCTTGAAAAATAAATAATCTATAATAATACGGGCTGAACAGCAATTGCGCTGTTCAGCCTTTTTTAATTGATTCTAATATGGAAATACTCAAACATGAATGTGGCGTGGCAATGATTAGGTTGCTGAAACCCTTGTCGTATTATCAAGAGAAATATGGAACTGCATTCTATGGACTCAACAAGCTTTATCTTTTGATGGAGAAGCAGCATAATAGAGGGCAAGAAGGAGCAGGGCTGGGTTGCATTAAGTTTCATTCGAAACCTGGAAATGAGTTTGTGTTCCGCGAGAGAGGGCTTGGCTCGAGTGCAATACAGGACATTTTTGCCAGCGTGAAGAAGGATGTGGAAGCATCGGAGGCAAACGGATGCGACACCCTTGATTTGCCGTTTGTTGGCGAATTGTATATGGGACATTTGCGATATAGCACCACAGGCAAATCGGGCATCAGCTATGTTCATCCTTTTTTGCGTCGCAATAATTGGCGAGTGAGAAACATGCTGTTGTGCGGCAATTTCAATATGACCAACGTAGATGAAATTTTCGATAAGGTGGTGAGCGATGGTCAACATCCTCGCATCTTAGCCGACACCGTGTTGCTGCTGGAGCAACTTGGCCATAAGCTTGACAATGAGGTGCAGAAACTCTATTATAAATATAAAACCGAACTGAGAATCGATGGCAAAGAATTGACCGAAAAGATTGAGGATACCATACAGGTGAAAAATATTTTGCATAATTCTTCAGAGCGATGGGATGGCGGTTTTGTGATATGCGGAGCACTTGGTTGTGGCGATATGTTTGTTCTTCGTGACGCTCATGGCATTCGCCCGGCATTCTACTACTACGACGACGAGGTTGTTGTGGTGGCTTCGGAACGTCCGGTGATACAAACCACATTCAACGTGCGAATTTCCGACGTCAAGGAACTGCGTCCCGGTTCGGCAATCACTGTGAGCAAAGCCGGAAAGATTGAGATTACTGATGTGCTTGGCGAAAAGGAAAATCAGCGCTGCTCGTTCGAACGGATTTACTTCTCGCGAGGCAGCGATGCCGACATCTACAACGAGCGCAAGGAGCTTGGCAGGAATCTGCATAATCAGATTCTCAAAGCAATCAATTATGACTTGGATAACACTGTGTTCTCGTTCATACCGAATACAGCCGAAGTTGCATACTTGGGAATGATTGAAGGTTTGCAGAGTTATTTGAACAACCTCAAGGCTGACAAGATTATGCAGCTCGATCCGAACTCTGACACTTATGCCGAGGATGTTCGTTCGATAGTGCAAAATCACAATCTGCGTGTGGAAAAAATTGCCATAAAGGATATTAAGTTGCGCACCTTCATTGCCGAGGGAAATTCGCGTAATGACTTGGCAACGCACGTCTACGATGTAACTTATGGTAAGGTGAAAAATAACGTCGACAATTTGGTGGTGATTGATGACAGCATTGTTCGTGGTACGACTTTGAAACAGTCAATTATTAGAATCCTCGACCGCTTGCACCCCAAGAAGATTGTGATAGTGTCATCGTCGCCTCAGGTGCGTTACCCCGACTATTATGGCATCGATATGTCGCGAATGAGCGAGTTCGCTGCTTTTCGTGCAGCAATCGAGTTGCTAAAGGAGCGTGGTATGACCGAGGTGATTGATGAGGTATATCACAAGTGCAAGTTGCAGGAGAATCTACCTAAGGAGGAGGTGGTGAACTATGTGACCGATATATACAAACCGTTCACCGACGACGAGGTTTCGGCAAAGATAACCGAAATGCTTACCCCGGCAGAATGTAATGCTGAGGTTGAGATTGTGTATCAAACAATTGAAGGATTGCACAAGTCAATTCCATCGTGCCCCGGCGATTGGTATTTCTCGGGCAATTATCCAACGCCTGGCGGAAACAAAATGGTGAACAAGGCATTCATAAACTACTACGAAGGCAATCCGCTGAAGAGAGATTGATTCAATGCGGGCTATGATTTATTTTGGCGCGATTATGCCATTCATCATAGCATAGAAACTTAGTCCTGACACGCTGCGAATTCCAAGCTTTGCTGTAAGGTTTTTGCGGTGTGTCAGCACCGTATTTATGCTTATCCCTAAGTTGTCGGCAATTTCCTTGTTCATCATGCCTGAAGCGATAAGGCGTAACACTTCAGTTTCGCGTTGGCTAAGCTCGGTTTGTGTTTCGCGCGTCTTGAGCTTGGCATCGGAGAACAGAGTGTTGATTTTGTCGATGATTGTGCTTTCGTCATCGTATTTGCTGATGAAAGTGGCAGGGTTGTTCTCGTTGCGAGCCGAACCTACCATAATCAGTTTTTGTTTGCGAGGTAAAAAGAAGTCGAGCGCTGAAGCAAAACACTCGGTGTCGCAAAAGAAATAGTCGTATACTGCATTTAGATGTTCGGAAATCTCACCTGCACAAGCGTAGATGTGGGCTGAAGAGGCAAACGACTCTTCCAGAATGTGCTTAATGCCGATGGCCTCAAGCGTATTGTGGGTGATGATTGCAATATTATAGCCCATGGTTTGCCTTGCTTTGTGATGAAAGAAGTGCTTCGTGCAGAGGTCGAAGAATACGCTCTCTGATGCGGTTGTTTTGGCTGATGTCTTTCTTGAGTGCATATATGGCGGTGAGCACTGCGTGCGCCAAATTGATATCGTAGGTGCCCGATAGGTGCATAATAAACATATTCATCAAATCGCTTACCTTTGCCTCGATTGAATCTTCTTGGCATATATTAGCATCGATGTGTGCTATTGTAACATGTCCGATTGCCTGTTCAAGATTGATTATTTGTGGAAACCATGTTGTGCTGTCGTCGTGGATGCGCAATTGAAGCTCCTGTTTCACCTCGAAGAAGAACTTTTGGATGATGGCAAGGCTGCTGTTGTTAGCGTCGCTTTTCGACAGTAGGTAGGCAAAATGCCTTTCGATGTTTGGAATCTGATAGTATTGATAGTAATTGTTTGTCTTGGTTAGGTAGTCAATTATCTTGGCAGCACTGAA
>JBJECZ010000003.1:0-3093 GCA_051871555.1 Muribaculaceae bacterium
CGTAGTCGGCATTGTATTTCTGACCAGAAAACCGGCTTCCTAAAAATAACCCTATAACCACCGACGCGGCTATTGCCAATGGGAGCCAAGTGGAAGGTTGTTTTGGTGAACTCATTTATTTGTATAATTTAGAAAATGATGAAATACTCAAAATAAACTTTGTTGTTTGTTTTCTATTTGTCGCATAAATCGATTTGCACACATTCAACTCCGGCTCGCTTGAGCAAGTTGATGCCATCGTGCATACGATAAAGCTCGTTGAATACAACTCGCTTGATGCCGGCTTGAATAATAAGTTTCGAGCACTCGATGCATGGCGAGGTGGTGACGTATAGCGTGGCGCCATCGCTGCTGTTGCTGCTACGTGCAACTTTGGTTATTGCATTAGCTTCGGCATGAAGTACGTATGGCTTAGTGGTGTCGTTTTCATCTTCACACACATTTTCGAATCCCGATGGTGTTCCATTAAAACCATCGGATATAATCATTTTATCTTTAACGATAATTGCCCCAACTTGTCGGCGGCGGCAATATGAGTTCTCCGCCCAAATTGTTGCCATACGCAAGTAGCGTTTGTCAAGTGCAAATTGCTTGTCTGACAAGGTTTCCATTTCCATAATCTATATTAGCCAATGCTGCTAATGCTGGTTATACTAATTGTTACAACATTTATCTTACAAATGTAGTAAAAATAAAAATAAAGGAGCACCGAAATGCCCCTTATTTTATTAACAAAAATGTTAAAATATTTGTTCGTTATTTCTTTTTGCCTTTTTTAGCTGGCTTAACGATGCCGTCGCGTTTTAGAAGAGCATCGATTGTGGGTTCTTGACCACGGAATCGTTTGTAAAGAATCATGGGTTCTTCACTTCCGCCGCGCTTAAGAATGTTGTCGCGGAAGGAGTGGGCAGTTTCGGGATTGAAAATGCCTGTTTCAAGGAATTTTGAGAAAGCATCGGCATCGAGCACTTCAGCCCATTTATATCCATAGTAGCCAGCTGCATACCCGCCTGCAAAGATGTGTGTGAATTTTGGAGAGATTGCGGTGCCCTTAACTGCAGGGAAGATTTCGACACTTGCTATGGCTTCGGCTTCGAATTTTACCGGGTCGTTGACTGGTGCAGTGATTGTGTGCCAAGCCATGTCGAGATAGCCGAAGTTCAGTTGTCGAACACAAGCGTACGCTGCGCCAAACTGCGATGCTGCAATAATCTTGTCGATGATTTCTTGCGGAATTTTTTCTCCGGTAATATAGTGCTTTGCAAAGCTGTCGAGGAATTCCTTTTGAGTGAGGTAATTCTCGTTGAACTGCGAGGGAAGCTCAACAAAATCGTGGCGCACGCTTGTGCCAGACAGCGAAGCATACTTGCAGTCGGTGAGCAGTCCGTGCAGAGCATGACCAAATTCGTGGAGGAATGTTTCCACTTCGTCGAATGTCAAGAGTGAAGGCTTGCTTTCGGTTGGCGGGGTGAAATTGGTGACAATAGTGATTAACGGACGCACATTTTTGCCGTTGTTGTCGACGTATTGACCACCGAATTCGGTCATCCAAGCACCGCTTCGTTTTGTGCTTCTTGGGAAAAAGTCGGCGTAGAGCATACCAATGTATTTCCCATTCTCGTCTGTGACGTTATACACCTTTACATCGGGGTGATAGACTTGAGCATCGAAGTTCTCGGTGAAGTGCAAGCCGTACATCTTTGTGGCAAAACCGAAAACGCCTGCTATCACATTGTTCAGTTCAAAGTAGGGGCGAAGCACCTCGTCGTTAAACTGATATTTACTGTCTTTTAGCTTCTCGTAGTAGTAGGAGTAGTCCCAAGGCATGAGGGTGATTTTCTTGCCTTCGATTTTCGATGCATAGTCGGCAAGCTCTTTGATTTCTTTCTTTTGAGCATCGCGGTAGGCATCGCGGAGTTGGTTAAGCAGGTTGTAAACATTCTCGGGAGTACCTGCCATTGTATTCTTCAGGTTATATTCGGCATAATTGCTGAAACCTAAAAGCTTTGCCAATTCATATCGCATATAGGCGATGTCTTTTTCAATAGAGGTGTTGTCGAATTCGCCTGATGTGCATTGCGAGTTATATGCCATGTAGAGTTGCTTGCGTAGCTCGCGATTAGAAGAATACTTCATGAAAGCCGAATAGCTTGGATATTGAAGAGTAATAAGGTATTCTCCGCCTTCGTTGTTTTTGCTTTTAGCATCGGCTTTGGCAGCGTCGATTGCGCTTTCGGGCAGTCCCTGAAGCTGATCGGCAGTTAACCACATATTATATGAACTGGTGGCTTTGAGTGCGTTTTGACCGAATTTAAGGGTGGCATTAGAGAGCTTTTCGAGCAGGTTGCGATATTGGTCGCGCTTTTCACCTTCAAGTGAAGCTCCGTTGTTGACAAATTCATCGTAGGTTTTTTTCAACAAAGTTCTGCTTTCGGCATCGAGCTTCGAAGTGTCGCAGTTGTCGTGGACATATTTGATTCGTTGCCATAGCTTTTCGTTGAGAATTATGCTGGCAGAGTGAGCCGAGCATTTAGGGGTGATTCGTTCAGAGATGGCAAGAAGTTCGTCATCGGCATCGGCATTGTTTAGTGCATCGAACACGCGAATCACTCTGCCAATTGTTTTGCCGCTTTGGTCTAAAGCGACAATTGTATTTTCGAAAGTGGGTTTCTCTGGGTTGCTGGTTATTGCGTCAATTTCGCTGTTGTGCTCTTTAATGGCGAAATCGATGGCTGGTTCGAAATCCGATTTTGCAATCTTGTCGAATGGAATTGCACCGTTGGTGGTGCGGAATTCTTTAAGTAGTACGTTTTCTGCGCTCATAGTAAATGTGCCTGAGATAAAAAGAATAAAGAGTAGCTTTTTTAAACTCATACTTTTAAAAGTTGATTGGTTAACGATTAGTTATTGTTGTTGCGCAAAATTACAAAAAAAAGACTAAATAACGAATTGTAAACAAAAAAAAGGCTGAAAGCGTAATTCTACGAAATAAATTGCTATATTTGACGAAACAATTGTTTTATTGTATCGATTAAGAATTAATGATATGAAACGGACATGAACGGCTTTCGCCAAAGGGGATGAAAATGGAAT
>JBJECZ010000004.1:0-48632 GCA_051871555.1 Muribaculaceae bacterium
TATTTTTGTTTTGATGTAGTATGCTGTAAATCAACATCTTTGGTGCTGGTTAGCGGCGTTGTTGCCTAATACGGCGATATAAAAATATCCTGCTTAGTGCTTGCGAATCGAGAAAAACACATTATCTTTGCTTGCAGAAATGGAAATGTTTGGTGGCTGACGGAGAAACTCCATCTTTTGTCGGCTGAAAAGGGAATCGGGTGAAAATCCCGAACAGACCCGCTGCTGTAATGCTCACTAACATAAGCCAGATTCGGCATGGAATGCCACTGTTGCCTGTCTGTAAAGGCAATGGGAAGGTAACCGAATTGTAAGGCTGAGCAAAGTCAGAAGACCTGCCAAATCATTAGGAACTGCTTTTGCCCTCGAGGTTTGGGGCTGCTATTCTGCAATTTCTTTTTTTTCGTTATCTCTCATTATATTCATAGAGAAGGAAAAGAAGATTTTGTTATGTTTTTGTGCCTTTGCTCACACCTATGCGTTGGTTAGGTTGGTGGCGTGCAATTGCATTCGGTTGCCTACTGAATGGGGCAAAAGTAAGTTCTTAAGAAATTTTTGTACATAGGAAAATACCACTTTAAGCGGTAAATGCGAATTTTTTTAATAACTTACTAACTAACAAAGAGATGAAAAATTTTCTACATTTGTTTACGTCGTTAGCACTAATGTGCATTGCGTTTGCTGTGCATGCCGACGACTACACAATGCCCACGAAGGACGGCTTTATTGAGGAAAAGGCTGTTGATGGGACACTCACGTTCTACGATATGGGTGGTCCCAGTGGCAACACTAAAGGCTATTATGCCGGCTATGTGCGTTTTGTGCCTGCCAACGAGGGTGACCAATTAGTGATAACCTTCGAGGAACTTGATTTGGGAGGAGTGGCAAAGCTATACATCTACGATGGCGATGCCGGTTGGACCAGTTACTACGATACTGAGGTGAAGTCGGGCTATTTGGCTGAGTTGACCGGAAGCACTGCAGGGCAAAGCTATACGGCTGTGTCGGGACAATTGTCGGTGCTGTATCATTGCAAAGGCTCGGGTTCGGGCACTGGCTGGAAGGCAACAGTGACGGCGGTCTCGGCAAAGGATATGGAATACGTCAGCACTGCGGCGATGACCGGGTTTGCTAATGTGACTCGTGGCAGCAAGGGCCAAACCATCTTTGGTGTAAGTGTCGTGACCGATGGCGGCAGCAATGCCTTGACCCTTGACGAACTGAGCATTGATTGCAGTGTGCTTTCTGGGAGCACTCAGGTGAGCAATGTGCGCTTGTATAGAGGGTCGGTTTCCGACGATAATCTGCTTGCTACGGCAGCAGCACCGGGTGATGAACTGAAAGTTGAAAACCTTACGTTGAAACCAAAGTCGAACGACTTTATTGTTGTTGCCGATGTGTTGCCCGATGCAAACGGCACAATTCCTTCGCCTACGATTGGCGTGGTGAAGGTGGCTGGAGAGGAACGCACACCAACGTCGCTGCAATGTGATGGCGTTGGTGTTGATAATGTGATATTTATGCCATCGGAAGCCACCACATTCACTATCGGCGATGATGCCGAGTTCTACGATGATGGAGGCAAAAGCGGCAAGATTGCGCTTAATTTTGTGGGACAAGCAACATTTGTGCCTGCCACTGAGGGAAGCAAGGTTAAAATTGATTTTACCAAGCTTGCCATATTCAACACTTCGTCGGTAGGGAAGAATGATGTTTTGAAGATATATAACGGTCGCACCGTCGACGAGGAAAATTTGCTTTACACGTTGCTCAGCGAGAGCAGCAAGATTGTGAAGTCGACAGCCGACGACGGCTCGTTGACAGTGACGTTGACAAGCATCACCGGTGTGCCTGCCGATGGCTGGGAGGCGACAGTATCGCAGTTCGTGCCAGGCGATATGACGTTGAAATCGGTGACGGGCAGCGTTGCCAGCGAAGCTACTTTGGCTGCAGGCGAAACAGATTCGCAATTCCTTCTGGTTAATGTCAGTGCCGACAATCAGTTGAACCCGCTGAAAGTAAGTGCCATTGACCTCGGCGTGAGCCAAGGTGCTTCGGCTATTAAGAGCGTGAAAGTGTATTATCTTGGCGAGAAATCCGATTTCTCAACCTCCAATTTGTTTGGCGAAACTCAGGTTTCTGGCGAAAAAGTGATTGTTGCCGGTGAGCAACCATTGGCTGAAGGAAACAATTATTTTGCCGTGATAGTTGACGTGGCTGACGATGCCCTCAATGGTCAGGTGCTTGGCTTGTCGCTTGACGATGTAACTATCAGCGATGTGAAGAATGCTCCGGCAACGGCGGTGAGCGCCAGTCGCATGGTTGACAATGTGTGCCGTGCCGTGATTGGAACTCACAGCCACACCATCTACGATACATGGACATTCACCGACACGAAAAGCACAATAAGCCCTTCGAAGTATGAATATGAGATGGCTGATTATATCGTTACATTCACTCCTGCCGATGCCAACGCCAAGGCAGTGATTGAGTTTAGCGACTTTGATGTGTATTACTCATCGTCGAGCTACGGCGTTAAGGCTGTGTTTGAGGTGTATAGCGGCACTACTGCCGACAGCAACAATCTGTTGTGGAAGTTAAGTTCTTCCGACGAGGCTGCAAAGGGTCCGGGCAAGAAACTTTATTCAACCGCTGCCGACGGTTCGCTTACAATCAAGTTTAATCCTAACACCGAGGCAAGCTATTATGCCGGAACAGGATGGAAGGCTATCGTTAAGCCTTTTGTTGACCACGATATGACCATAACGGGTGTGAATGTCAGTCAAGTTGGCAACGGCAATGTCACTCCGGGCAGCAAATCGGTAGCGTTGTTGTGTGTTGATGTAGCCGCCGAGGGCACATTGACGAGCAAAAATTTGACAGGCGTGAAAATTAACCTTAAAGGTACACAAGCAAGTGTCGACAAAGTTTCGGTGATGAGTTCGGCTGACGTTGCCGATTTTGCCAATGCTGACACCGAGTTTGGCAGCATCGCAGAATTGGGTGATGGCGATTTGCAGGTGAACGGTTCGTTGGCATTGTCGAATGAGCATCACTATTTGTGGGTGGCAGTAGATGTTGCTGACGAAGCCGAAAGCGATGCCACAATCGATGCAAAAATTGTGTCGTTAACCACCGACGATGGCGAAACAATCACCGTTGCCGATGGCGACCCCGAAGGTGAATGTACGGTGAAAAACCAGATGATTCTGGCAAACGGCGATAATGGGGTGATTACGGTGACACGCTCGTTGCTCCTTTATGATGATGGTGGTCCTGACGGTAATTACTCAAATAGTTTCGATGGCACGGTGACGTTTGTCCCCGGAAAAGAAGATGCTATTGTAAGTATCAATTCAAAGCAGTTTGGCACCGGAACAGGCAAATTCTATTTGTATAGCGGACGCGAGGTGAATGCCGATAACTTGTTGGGCACAACATCCTATTTCAGTGGCGCTACAGGTCCGGTCGACTTGGTGTCGAAGGCTGCCGACGGCTCGATTACGGTGCGATTTGTCACTACATCATATTCCACTCCAACTGCTGGTTTCGAGGTTGAAATCGGGCTGCATCAGCGTGAAAACTACGAGGTTTCGGCTGTGACATCATCAGCTGCATCAAGCAAGAGCGGAATTGTGCGTGGCTCGACTGACGCTGAATTGCTGAAGGTGAAACTCAGCGTTGCCGGAGACAAGAATCCGTTGACTGTTGATTCATTTAAGTTCTCTTTCGACGGCACGTCAGAGGCAAGCGATGTGACTATGGCAAAACTGTTCTATACCGCATCGGCAGAGAACTACGGCAATGGAAAACTCATTGCCAGCGCCGTGCCAAGCGATGGCGAAGTTGTGCTTGCTCCTTCCGAAGAAATGAGCCTCAATAGTGATGGCGAATATAACTTCTGGCTTGCTGTGGATGTGGCAGCTGATGCCCAAAAAGGCAACGCCATAACAGCACAATTAACCTCGCTGACTATTGGTGGCGAAGAAATTGCAGCAGAAAAGATTGACGCTGTGGCAGCTACACGAAGCGTGACAGAGGGCTTGAAGGGCGAGTATGTTATCGGTGCTTCGAGCGAGGCCGATTATGCAACCATAGGCGAGGCAGTTGAAGCGCTTGCCGATGGCATTGAAGGCGCTGTGACTTTCTTGATTGAAGACGGCACTTATGCCGAAAACGTGATGGTTAATGATGTTGACGGAGCCTCGGCAGAACACAGCATTAAGTTTGCTTCTCGTTCTGGCGACCGTGAGAAGGTGATAATCACCGGCTCGGGCTACTCTGAACCAGCGTATGGCGAAACCAAATTTGGCTTGTTTGCTGTGGTGCATACACCTTATGTTACTCTCGAGAACCTCAGCATAGAACCGCAAAGCCAGTCTTATCCTTATGCTGTGCATGCATATAATCAAAGTCGTCATTTCACGCTCAAGAAGTGTGTGGTGAAAGCCGACCCTGTGATTACGGGTTCGTCGGGTATGAGTCTGGTGAAGGCTGAAGCACTCAACGATGAGGCTTGCAACAACGACTTCATGACCATTGAAGATTGCGCATTTGAAGGCGGATATATTGCGTTGTATCTTGGCGGTACAAGCTATGTGGCATACACCAAAGAGCAGGGATTGGTGGTGCGTGGCAATAGCGTGACCGATGCCGGCTCGAAGGGCATATATGTGACCGACGAAACCGATGTCCTTATTGAAGGAAATGTGGTGACGTCAACCAAGACTCAAAAGACTAATTATAGCAGTATCGACATTTCGCGTTGCCGAGGTGAGCTGATTGTGCGAAATAATGTGCTCATCAATACACAGGCTTATTATAGCAATGGCTTGTATATTCGCAACACCACACAAGGCGACGATGACCGTCCGGCAATGATTTACAATAATGTGATTTCGGTGACTGCTTCGCCAAATGCTTACACTTCGGCACTGTATCTTGCTGCAGATTCGCGCAACATGAAGGTGCTTTATAACACAGTGCGTGTGGGCGGCGAGGCTGGATATGCCTTCTATACAGGCGGAACAACCGTAGATTTTGCAAATACTACGATTGAAAACAACCTTATGCAAAGTTTTGCCACCGGTTCGGCTGTGCTTTATCTCAACAGCGAGGCGCACATGAAGGCATTGGCATTGAAAAACAATGCATATTACGCTGCCAGCGATGTGCTTGTGAAAGATTTGGCAACAACGCTCGCCGATTATGCCTTGATTACGGGTGATGAAGCAAGCATATGCGAAAAAGCTGAGTTTGTGAGTGATACCGACCTCAGGCTAATGGCTGCCGGCAATATGTGTGGAGCAACACCTTTGACTGAGGTGGCTGTTGACATCAATGGCACAGCGCGCAGTGCTTCCGCTCCAACCTATGGTGCCTATGAATATGCCGAAATAACGACGGAAACGCCGGTAATTGCCGAAGGCTATCCGATAGTGAGCAGTGTGAGCGATGTGGCAATAAGTGTGAAAACTAAGTGGAACGTTAGTGGCAAATTGTACGCTAAGTTGCAGAAAGCCGACGAGGATGCTCCTGATGCCGAAGCAATGCTTGCCTGTGATGCTGTTGACTGCATTGCCGATGCCGAGGTGACATCGTCGTTTGCCGACCTCAGCCAGCAGACTGATTATAAGGCTTACTTCTTGGCGGTGAGCGCGCTCGGGGTTCAGTCGGGAGTGGTGGCTACCGATGTAATTACAACAAATCGCACTATCGCTGAGCTGAACCTTGATTTGTCGGCTATTTACGACCTTGTTGATGCCGGTGCAAGTGTGACCATTGAACCAACCGTGAGCGGTGGTGACGAACCATACACCTACGAGTGGCGCAATCAGATGAACGAAGTGGTTGGCACCGAATCGACTCTCACAATTAGTCCGATGGTTACAAGTCAATACCGATTGACGGTGACCAGTGCCGACGGTCAGAGCTGCGATGCTAAAACCGCAGTGTATGTGCTTGGCGATATGGCAAATGCCACATTCGACGATAATTATCTTGCCGAAAACTCGTGGTGGAATGGCGATGTTGACAGCGGCGACACATTCTATAGCGGTTCGTTTGCCTTCAGCAACTATAAGATAACGTCGTGGAACTATTGGGAATCGTTTGCTTATGCCAACAGCACCGACAACGTCTATTCAACGCTCAACGACCAATATAACAATGCTGCTGGTGGTGGAGCTGATAACACCGGTTCGTATGCGGTAGTTTACTCCGGCTATTATTCTACGCCAACAATCGAGGTTACCAATAGTGTTGATGGGGTAACTATACCTGGTGTATATATCAATAACTCGGCATGGGCTGTAAAGAGCATGACCGAAGGTGATAGTTACACAAAAGCATTTACAACCGGCGACTACTTGAAAGTGACATTCACTGGCTATAACGCCGACAATGACGCAAATACATTGGACTATTATCTTGCCGATTACACTTCGGAAAATGAAGATGAGCATTATATGCTGAAGCAATGGCAATGGGTGGACTTGAGCAGCCTTGGCAATGTGGTTAAGCTCACAATGACACTTTCTGCTTCGCAAAGCGGAGTCCCTGCCTATGTTTGCCTCGACCAACTTGGTGCCGCCAAACCTTCGGGCATTGGCAGTGCTGCTAAATCTGAAGGCGAAGTGAGTGTTTATCCTGTGCCCACAAGCGATGTGCTGTATGTGTCGGGCATTGACGATGAAACACAAGTGAGCATTTATTCGATTAGTGGTCAGCTTGTTGGCACTTATCAGGTTGTTGATAATGCACCAATCAATGTGAGTGCATTGGCAAGTGGCGTGTATGTGATTCAAGTTAGCACCCGAAAGGGCGTAGTTAGAAAGCAGTTTGTGAAAATGTAAATAATATAAAGTAACTTGAGTTTTCCTGTTAGATTGATTTAATCTAAACAGTGTTTAGGGGATACTGCAAAACTTCTGCTCAGTATCCCCTTTCTGTATGTGTGATGCAAAAAAAGGACCGGCTTTTTCAAATGCCAGTCCTTTTTAAGCGAATATGTCGTAAAAAAATCGTTTAGTCGAAAATGTGGCGCAGACGGTCGAACATGCGTTTCTTGGTTGATTCCGATGGCTTGATGTTTTCGGAATCACGCAGCATTTCAATGGCGCGACGTTCCTCGCTGTTGAGGTGCTCAGGCACGTACACCATGATGTTTACCAGCATGTCGCCGTTGCCGTAGCCGTTTGGCGAAGGCAGGCCCTTGTTGCGAAGTCGCAGCACCTTGCCAGGCTGTGTGCCCGGGTCGATGGTGAGGCGCACGCGTCCGTCGACGGTAGGCACTTCCACCTTGCCGCCAAACACGGCAGTAGGGAAGTCGAGCATGAGGTTGTAGATGAGGTCTTCGCCATCGCGTTGCAGCTCCTTGTCGGCTTCTTCTTCGATTTGAATGATAAGGTCGCCCGGCACGCCGCCGCCACGGGCATCGTTGCCGTAGCCTTGCATGCGCAGCATCATTCCGTCAGCCACACCTGCAGGGATGTTCACGCTCACCACTTGCTCCTTGCGTTCCAAACCCATTCCGCCGCATTTCGGGCATTTTTCTTTGATGATTTTGCCTTCGCCTTTACAGGTAGGGCAAGTCGATTGGGTTTGCATAGCGCCAAGGAAAGTCTGCTTCACTGTGGTAATCACGCCAGTGCCGTGACAGTGCGAACAGGTGGTGAATTCGGTGCCGTTCTTTGCGCCGGTGCCTTTACAGTCGGGGCAAGCCACCATGCGAGGTATTTTCAGCTTCTTTTCTACTCCGTGAGCCACCTCTTTGAGGTTGACGCGCACACGAATGCGAAGGTCGGAGCCACGGTTCACGTGACTGCTGCCACGGCTGCTGCCGCCGAATCCGCCAAAACCGCCGAATCCGCCAAAACCGCTGCCAAAGATGTCGCCGAATTGCGAGAAGATGTCGTTGATGTTTGAGAATCCGCCGCCAAAACCGCCACCTGCGCTGCCGTTCACGCCGGCATGGCCAAATTGGTCGTAGCGCGCACGCTTGTCCTTATCGCTAAGCACGCTATAGGCTTCGGCTGCTTCTTTGAATTTTTCTTCAGCTTCTTTCTTCTCGGCATCGCTTTTGTCGCTTTGTCGGTCGGGGTGATATTTCATTGCCACCTTGCGGTAGGCTTTCTTCAGTTCGTCGTCGGTGGCGTTTTTGCTCACGCCAAGCACTTCGTAATAATCTCTTTTTTCTGCCATAACTCTCTAAAATGGGTTTATCACTTTTTCATGAAAAGATGATGTTATTGACCGACAACCACTTTGGCGTGGCGCAGCACCTTGTCGTTGATTGTGTAGCCGGTGAGCACAGTGTCGATGATTTTGCCTTTCATGCTTTCGTCGGGGGCGGGGAAAGTGGTCACGGCTTCGTGCATCTCGGTGTTGAATTCGCATCCGGTGGATTGCATTGCCTTCACCTGATTCTTTTCGAGATACTTGATGAACTTGTTGTAGATGAGGCTGAACCCTTCTTTCACTGCCTCGATGTCGTCGGCGTTTTCGTTGGCCTTGATAGCGCGCTCAAAGTCGTCGACAATAGGCAGAATGTCGCCCAACGCCTTTTCTGCACCGTTGCGAATCAGTTCGGCTTTCTCGCGTATGGTGCGTTTGCGGAAGTTGTCGAATTCAGCCATAAGGAAAAGATATTCTTTCTTTTCGTCTTCGATTTGCTTGGTAAGCTGAGCAATTTTGTCCTCAGCAGTCTCCTCAGGAGCGTTTTCGGCTTGCTCATCGGTGTTTTCGGCATCTTGAGCGGGCGCATTAGCGGCAGCAGCGGCAGTTTCTTGAGCCGTTGCTTCAGTATTTTGTTCTTGTTCTTGCGTTTGTTCGTCTTGTTTTTTGTTTTCTGACATGTTTATCTAAGCTATTTATATTGTGTAACTACACAATTCTTATAGCAAAGATTTTGCCAAACTGCACAAAACGCATAAATTATTTACAATTTGATGTTATAAGTGTCGCAATCGATGAAATTGAGCATTGCTTGTTCTGCCAAATTGGCATCGCTGAAGATTCCGAACATCGACGACCCCGAGCCGCTCATCGAGGCGTAGATGGCGCCTGCTTGATAGATTGTGTCCTTGATGTTGGCAAGCACCGGGTGTTGGGCAAAGACGCTTTGTTCGAAATCGTTTTTAAGGTGGTGTCGCCATTCGCTCACCGGCATTTGCAGGATTTCGGGGATAGGTTTGTCGGATTTGCGCGGGGTTACTTTGGCGTAGGCTTGTGCTGTAGGCACATACACGTCGGGTTTCACCAGCAACAGGCGATAACCGCTGAGGTCAACATCCACGCTGCTGAACACGTCGCCAATGCCGGTAGCCATCACCGGTTTGTTGTAGATGAAGAAAGGGCAGTCGGCGCCCAGTGTGGCAGCCCGTTGTGCAAGTTGGTCGGGCGAGAGGTTGAGTTCGAACAGCTGGTTGAGAATGATGAGCGCATTCGAGGCGTCGCTGCTGCCGCCACCCAATCCGGCGCCGTCGGGAATGTGCTTGAGCAAATGCATCTCCACTTCGCCGATGCCAAATTCGCGTTGCAACAGGCGATAGGCTTTGGTTACAAGGTTCTTTTCCATGGGGCAGTCGACGTGGCGACCGTAGCAGTGTAGCGATGTTGTGCAACCGTCCTTAGCGGGCACAATCTCGAGGGAATCTTCGAGCCGGATGGGGTAGAACACCGTTTCGATATCGTGGTAGCCGTCGGGGCGACGGTTTACTATGTTTAAGCCGAGGTTGATTTTAGCATTTGGAAATCGTATCATGTGAGCGTGCAGTTTTTTTGTTTTTGATGAATGTTATTAAAAACTCGGTTTTGCGCCGTCAAAGCACCGGGCTAAGCAATCTGATTAGCGACTCGAGCATTCGCTTTGCCTTGGGGCGAGCCATCCATTGCTGGTAGGAGCAGGTGGTGCAATCAGCCATGTCGGTGTGGAATGTTTGCTTTAGCCGTGCGTTTGTAGAGGCGTCGTAGATGAACACGTTGCCTTCGTAGTTATGCTCGAAGCTGCGGAAATCGAAATTTGTGGAGCCCACGGTGCTGAGCTCGTCGTCGATGATTAACACCTTGGAGTGGAGCATACCGGCGGTGAAGAAATGAAATTTTATGCCGGCACGCAGGCATTCGCTCACATAGGAGTAAGATGCCAGCCGCAGCATTGTGGAGTCGCTGCGTTGCGGAATCATGATGCGCACGTCAACGCCGCTGAGAGCCGATGTCTGCAAGGCTTTGAGCAATGCTTCGGTAGGCAAGAAGTAGGGTGTTTGCAGATATACGCACTTTTTGGCATTGCTGATGGCGTTGAGCATCATTAGGGCGATGTTGTTCCAGTCGCTCATCGGACCGCTTGTAACGAGTTGTATTCCGGCTTTGCTGTCGGGTGTTTCGTCCCACTCGGTGGCGATGTGGTCGTTGAGCACCTGCTTGTTCATGAAATTCCAGTCGAGGGCAAATGAGTGTTGCAGCGCCTTCACAGCAGGGCCGGTGATGCGCAGGTGAGTGTCGCGCCACACGCCGCGTGTGCCCCAACTGCAGCCGTCGACGTAGCGGTCGGCAACGTTCATGCCGCCGATGTAGCCGCATTTGCCGTCAATCACCATTATTTTGCGGTGGTTGCGCCAATTGACGCGCTGGGCAAACTGCGGGAAGTTGATTCGCATAAACGGATATGCTTCGATTCCGGCGTCAAGCATGGTTTTGAAGAACCGTTTGTCGACGTTGAACGAGCCAACACCATCGTAGATTATTCGCACTTTTACGCCTTGACGGGCTTTTTCGATGAGAATGTTGCGTATTTCGTTGCCGATGCGGTCGTTCTCGAAAATGTAGTATTGCATGTTGATATACTGCGTGGCAGCGCGCAGGTCGGCACGCAAGGCGTCGAATTTGTCGGCACCGTTGGTGTAGATGTCCACCTTGTTATTCGAGAAATAGTAGGAGCGGCACATGGTGTGGGCAAGACGGATGGTCTGCTGCGTGTTTTGCGAGAATCCGAGGCGCTCAATGTCCACCTGATAGGCTTTGAGCTCTTGCTGGCTCATTCGCCGCAACCGCTGGCTCACGAACAGAGTGCTGCGCAACGAACGCCCGAAGAACATATACAGCACAATGCCCACCACAGGCACCATAAGCAGCACGGTTATCCATGCCAGCGACCTCACCGGGTTGCGGTTTTCGGAAATTACCACCCAAATAATGCTCAGCACGGTGCAAATGTATGCTACTGTGATAATAACATACACCCAGTCGAGAAGCGATATTGTGAGCATTATGGTGCTTATCATTACGGTTGTTAATTGGCTGTTATGTGTAGATAATGCTAAGTTACTATAATTCTTTTATATACGTTGCCAAATTGTCCGTGATTTTTTGTTGAAGTTAAGAATAATTAATACACGCTGGTGCGATGGCTTGGCAAAAAGCTGTGTATTTCAACTTGTTTTTATTATTTTTGCAGTAGCTACGGCAATTGGCGCCGCAAGCGATATGTAAAAATTTTTCAATGACAGAGCAACATGAAAATGCCATATTTTTCAGTGATAGTGCCGGTGTATAACCGAATCGACGAGGTGCGCGACTTGCTTGACAGCCTGGCGTCGCAGAGTCAGCAGAATTTTGAGGTGCTGATTGTGGAGGACGGCAGCACCGAGCCGTGCCGCGAGGTGGTGGAGAGTTTTGCCGGCAAAGTGGATGTGAAATATTTCTACAAGGAAAACGAGGGCAGAAGCATTGCCCGCAACTATGGCATTGAACGTGCCTGCGGCGAGTATTTCATATTTTTCGACAGCGACTGTGTGATACCGTCCGACTACTTCGAGACGCTCACGGCAAAGCTCGATGAGCATTATGTGCCGTGCTTCGGCGGACCCGATGCTGCTCACGAGTCGTTCAGCGATGTGCAGAAGGCAATCAACTTCTCGATGACGGCATTCCTCACCACGGGTGGAATACGCGGCGGCAAGATGCAGATGGAGAAGTTTGTGCCGCGCTCGTTCAACATGGGTTATTCGCGCCAGGTGTGGACTGCAGTCGGCGGTTTCCGCGAGATGTTCAGCGAGGACATCGACATGAGCACGCGTATTCGCAAGGCAGGTTTCGACATCGGATTGATTCGCGAGGCGTTTGTTTATCACAAGCGCCGCGTCGATTTGAAGAAATTCTCTCGCCAGACCTATGTGTTCGGAATGTCGCGCATAACGCTAAAGCTGCTTTATCCCGATTCGCTCAAGCTGGTGCATTGCCTCCCGGCTGTGTTTGTGATAGGCGTTGTGGGGCTTGTGCTTCTGGCATGTGTGTGGCGTTGGTGGGCAATTCTGCCTTTGGTGGCTTATGTGGCGGCGTTGTGGATAACGGCGTTGGCATCGACGCGCAGCTTGAAGATTGCCACGCTTGCCATCGCCACGAGTTTTGTGCAGCTGGGCAGCTACGGCATAGGGTTCATCAAGGCGTTTGTGTGGAAGATAGTGCTCGGTCACGGGCGCGACATCAACGAGGAAATCGCCATTCGCAAGGGCAAGTAACTTAGTGTAGCCACGATGGATGCATCCGACGAAATAAAAAGGTCGATACGCTTTATGCCCGAGCAAGACCGTCCGCGCGAGAAGGCGCTGGCGCAGGGCGTGGCATCGCTCACCAATGCCGAATTGCTTGCCACGCTCATTGGCAGCGGTCAGCCGGGTGAGTCGGTGGTGGATTTGTGCCGCAGAATCTTGCACGACAACGACGATAAGCTATACAAGTTGGCGCGTATGCGGCTGCCGGAGCTGAAACGCTATAGCGGCATAGGCGAGGTGAAAGCCATCAACATATTAGCGGCTCTTGAGCTGGGCCGCCGCCTCGAAAATGAAGAGTTTATGGAACAGCCGCAGATAACCAGCAGCGAAAAGGCATTCAAACTGCTGCGCAGGCTGCTGGGGCATCTCGACCATGAGCGGCTGATGATTCTTGTGCTCGACCGCGCCAAGCACGTCATAAGGGAATGTGTGGTGAGCGACGGCGGCTTGTCGGCAACGGTGGGCGATGTGAAGATTATCATGCGCATGGCAATTGAAAATGGCGCCGACAGCATAATCTTGGCACATAACCATCCGTCGAACAATGCTTCGCCGAGCCGTCAGGACGATGCGCTCACGCAAAAGGTGAAGGAAGCTGGCAGTGTGCTTGATGTGCCGCTAATCGACCACATCATAGTCACTCAAGGCCGCTATTACAGTTATATGGAAAATGGAAGATTATAATCAAAATCGGAGTGATATATGCTAAGTAAGAAAATGCGCTTTCGCCGCTTGGTGCTCAGTGTGGCTTTGCTGGTGGTGATATTGGTTGCGTTGAAGATGATTCAGCCCGCCGATGGCAGCGCAAAGGCGGCACCGGAGCACAATGGTGTGCCGGCGGTTGAGAAATGTGAAATGAAAGGTTGTGCCGATTCGTGCCGGTGCAACGGCAACTGCTGCAGTTGCTGCCAGTGCAAGAAAGGTGCTAAGAGCACATTATGAATACAGGCTCTTAGAACGGCGTAGGATTGTTGTTGTCGATAAACTGGTCCTCGCTCACGCCGCCAGTGAATGGCGACGGCGCACCGCTGGCGGCGTCGGCAGGTGCATTGATTTTTGATGGCACGATGCCGTGGTTCACGAGGCTATTCTCGTCCCAATTCTGGAATCGTGCATATTTTCCCTCGAAACGCAGTGTCACATCGCCGGTGGCACCGCTACGGTGCTTGGCAAATATGAATTTTGCCACGCCTTCGATGTTGTTACCTTCGGCGTCGGTAGACGATTTGGTGTAGTATTCGGGACGGTGGATGAAGCAAACCATGTCGGCATCCTGCTCGATGGCACCCGATTCGCGCAAGTCGGAAAGTTGCGGCACTTTGCCGTCGGTGCGGTTTTCAACCGAACGGTTGAGCTGCGAGAGTGCGATGATGGGAATGTCGAGTTCCTTGGCAAGCTGCTTGAGCGAGCGCGAGATGGTGCTCACCTCCTGTTCGCGGCTGCCAAACTTCATGCCGCTGGCGTTCATGAGTTGCAAGTAGTCAATCACAATCATCTTCACGCCTTGTTCGCGCACCAGACGGCGCGCTTTGGTGCGCAGCTCAAACACCGAGAGGCTTGGCGTATCGTCGATGAACAGCGGCGCTGTGTATAGCGGACGAATGCGCGAGTGCAACTGCTCCCATTCCAAGCGGCTTAGCGTACCGCTCTTGATTTTGCTGCCCTCAATTTCGCAGATGTTGCTTATGAGACGGTTGACAAGCTGCAGATTCGACATTTCGAGCGAGAACACGGCAACCGGAATGTTGAAGCGCACAGCCATGCGCATTGCCATCGACAGCACAAAGGCTGTCTTACCCATTGCAGGACGTGCGGCAATAATAACGAGGTCGCTGTTTTGCCAGCCTGAGGTCATGCGGTCGATTTCGTCGAAGCCGGTTTGAAGGCCGCTCAAGCCGTCGGTGCGGTTTGCTGCATCTTCAATTTTCTTGAGAGCGTCGATGATTACCGGCTCTATTTTAGTCACATCTTTTTTGAGGTTGCTTTGCGAGAGCTCAAACAATTTGCCTTCGGCTTCCTGCAGAACGTCGAGGATGTCGATTGAATCGTCGAAGGCAAGCGACTGAATTTGCGAGCTGAAGCTGATAAGCTCGCGTGCAAGATATTTTTGCGCAACAATGCGTGCGTGAAACTCGATGTTGGCAGCCGACGACACACCACTTGTAAGCTGCGAAATTCTGATTGGGCCGCCCACTTCGTCGAGCATGCCTTGCACGCGCAGCTGCTCGGTGACGGTGAGCATATCGATGGGTTGCGACATGCTGCCCAGCGTCTGTATTGCCTCGAAGATTTTTTGGTTATTCGGCTCGTAGAAGCATTCGGGCTTGAGGATGTCCACCACTTTGCTATAAGCGTCTTTTTCGAGCATGAGGGCACCCAACACAGCATCCTCGAGTTCGAGGTTCTGCGGTTGCAATTTGCCGAATTCGTTCACTACCTCAGCTGTTTGTTGCGGTTTGCGGCGGCTGTTTTGGCGTTTACGTTGTTCTTCTGTAAGTTTAAATTCCATCGAGTATTGAATAATTGAAGAAAATGTTGTGATGTGGATTGCAAAGATACTGAATCTTTGCGAAGCTGCATAGCGTTTTGGCAGTATAGTTTTTCAATAAAATATCAACAGGCTACGGGTTGTTGTGTTGAAAAGTGTAGCAGCACTGCCGTTTTGGGGGTATGTGGCAGATGCTGAACGGCGCAAAAAAAGCCGGGCAATGCCGGTTGGCGTTTGCCGCCAGACATTGCTCGGACTCTAAAATTATAAAAACAATTTTTTTGATTAAAGCAGTTCGTCAACTGGAGTGTAAGGGAGGTCGAATACCTTTGCAACAGCCGGGAAGGTGACTTTTCCTTCCACTATGTTCAAGCCAAGCTTGAGAGCCGGGTCGTCCTTGCAAGCTTGCTTCCAGCCCTTGTTGGCAAGAGCCACGGCATAAGGAGTGGTGGCATTGGTGAGGGCGAGAGTGGAAGTGAAAGGCACGGCACCAGGGATGTTAGCCACGCAATAGTGAACAATTCCGTCGACGGTGTAAACGGGTTCGCTGTGCGATGTCGGGTGTGAAGTTTCGAAGCAGCCGCCTTGGTCGATGGCTACGTCAACCAGCACAGAACCTGGCTTGAGCAGTGCCAGCATGTCGCGAGTGATGAGGTGTGGAGTTTTGTCGCCGGGGATGAGCACGGAGCCGATAACCAAGTCGGTGGTTGGTAGTTCGGCTCGAATGTTGTATTCGTTAGAGTAGAGAGTGCGAATGTTCTTAGGCATTACGTCGTCGAGATAGCGCAGGCGGGTGAGGTTGATGTCGGTGATGGTGACATCGGCGCCCATACCGGCTGCGGTGAGTGCGGCGTTAGTGCCCACAGTGCCGGCACCAAGCACGAGCACTTTGGCAGGTTTCACACCCGGAACGCCACCCATGAGGATGCCTTTGCCCGATTGTGGTTTCTCAAGGAAGCGTGCGCCTTCTTGGGCAGCCATTCGTCCGGCAATTTCGCTCATAGGAATGAGCAGTGGCAGTGTACGGTCGGCTTTTCGCACGGTTTCGTAAGCTAAACAGATTGCTTTGCGGGCAATCATTGCGTCGGTGAGGGGACGGTCGCAAGCAAAGTGGAAGTAGGTGAAGAGGAATTGGCCTTCGCGGATTAGTTCATACTCGGGTTCAATGGGCTCTTTAACTTTCACAATCATCTCGGCTGTCGCATACACGTCGGCAATGGTGGGCAAAATCTTTGCTCCTACGGCTTCGTATTCGGCATCGCTGAATCCGCTACCTTCGCCTGCAGTTTTTTGTACGTAAACTGTGTGGCCATTCTTTACTAATGTTGCAACTCCTGATGGAGTCATACCAACGCGAAATTCGTTGTTTTTGATTTCTTTTGGAATACCAACGATCATGATGATTTAAAGTTTTAAAAGGTTTATTTTTTTTCGGGACAAATATAAATATTTGGTTTTTTATTTCAAATATTTTGTGGCGAAAAAATATTGTTAAAAAATTAGCAGCAATTTGCTATTTGTCGGCAAATTGCTGCTAATATGGGATGTGGTATAGAAATATTTCCTAAAAGATGGCGTTTTGTTATGCTTTTACGCGGCCAACATACGAACCATCGCGAGTGTCAACTTCAATGAGTTCGCCTTCGTTGATGAACAGGGGCACACGCACGGTGGCACCGGTTTCAACAGTTGCCGGCTTGAGGGTGTTGGTTGCGGTGTCGCCCTTGAGTCCTGGCTCGGTGTATGTGATTTTGAGCACAGTCTTGATAGGCATTTCGGCATAGAGCACGGTTTCAGTCGATGCGTCTGACACAACATCCACCACGTCGCCTTCTTTCATGAATTCAACTCCGGTAACCAAATCCTTGCTGATAGGAATTTGTTCGTAGGTTTCTTGGTTCATGAAGATGTTGTCCTCGCCTTCGGCATAAAGGAACTGATAGGGGCGATGTTCAACGCGAACGTCTTCAAGCTTTTCGCCAATGTTAAAGCGGCGCTCGATTACACGACCATCGACAACGTCTTTCAGTTTTGTGCGCATAAAGGTGTTGCCCTTGCCTGGCTTAACGTGAAGGAATTCTACGCAAAAATAAAGTCTGTTGTCCATGCGAATGCAGGTGCCGTTCTTGATGTCTTGAGCGTTAATCATAAAAATTTTGTTGTGAAAAATTATTGAAATTCGTTTATATTCGTTTGATTTCGGGTGCAAAATTAATTGAAAATAAGAGAAATCGCAAAAACTTTCGTGCAAAAATCGCTTTTGGCTTGGTAAATTTGAAAAAAGTGACTAATTTTGCACACCGAATCGCAAAACGAAATAAATAATAAATAAATACGGTAATGAAAAGAACATTCCAACCTTCAAACAGAAAGAAAGCTAACAAGCATGGTTTCCGTCACAGAATGCAAACAGCTGACGGTCGTAAAGTATTGGCACGTCGTCGTGCTAAGGGTCGTTACAGCCTCACTGTTTCTGACTCTGTAAACAAGTAAAAAAACAGATTTTTTTGCTGCACTAAGCCTTTAGCCTTGCGCTGAAGGAGCAAAAACGCATAAAGCCGTTGTTACGTTGTGTGACGACGGCTATTAGTGTTTATTATCACAAGCAAATTCCATCACCCCCCCCCTTGCCGATGCTTGTTGGTGTGCATCAAGGGCGGGGATGATGGAATTGCTGTATTTCTAACGACGTGTTATTGCTGCAAGGCTTGGCGCAGGTTTTCTAAGGCGGCAAGCAGCATGCTGCGCGGCATGCCCACGTTCAGGCGCATAAAGCCATTGCCTTGACTGCCGAACATGGCACCGTCGTTGAGCGCAAGGTGAGCGCGGTTTACAAACAGATCGATGAGCTGGTCGTGCTCGAGGTTGAGCGCACGGCAGTCGAGCCATACAAGAAACGATGCCTGCGGGCGCAGGGGCTTGATGCCCGGCAGATGCTCGGCGCAGAACTTTTCCACTGCAAGCACGTTGCCCTCGATGTAGCTCACCATCTGGCGACGCCACTCTTCGCCTTGGCGGAATGCTGCAATGGTGGCAATGGGCGAGAAGATGGTTGGTTCGCCCAACTCGTTGGCCTCGAGCCACGAGTAGAAGCGCTGACGCAATTGGTCGTTGGGCACGATGCTGTAGCTGCTCACTATGCCGGCAATGTTGAATGTCTTGCTTGGAGCGCCGAAAGTGATGCTGCATTGCTCGGCTTCGGGGCTAACGGAGGCAAATGGCGTGTGGCGGTGGCCGAATAGTGCCATGTCGCAGTGAATTTCGTCGCTAATCACCAGTATGCCGTGCTGCGAGCAGAAGTGTGCCAGGCGGCGCAGCGTGTCGGCGTCCCACACGATGCCGGCAGGGTTGTGAGGATTGCTGAGTATAAGCACTTTGCAAGTGCTATCAGCCACCTTGGCGAGGTTGTCGAAGTCCATCGAGTAGGTGCCGTCGGCGTTTTCGATGAGGGGGTTGTTTACTATGCGTCGGCCGTTGCCCTCGGGCACCAGGCGGAATGGGTGATAAACCGGTGGCTGAATGATGATGCCGTCGCCGGGTTTTGTGAACACGTTCAGCACCATACCTATGCCTTTCACTATGCCGGGGATATATTGAATCCATTCGTGCTTCACTTGCCACCCGTGGTGGCTTTCAATCCAGTCGGCAATGCACGGCACATAGTCGTCGGGCACGGCGGTGTAGCCAAACACGGGGTGCTTCATGCGCTGGTTGAGCGCATCGATAATGAATGGTGGTGTGGCGAAATCCATGTCGGCCACCCACAACGCTGTTAAATCGCCGCGACCGAAGCGTTCTTGCAGCGCATCGGTTTTGATGGCACCGGTGCCGTGGCGGTCGATTATTTCATCGAAATTGTAGGTTTGCATAATTCTTTATTGTTTGTTTATTAAGATTCGGAATTTGTGATGCGTGAGCAGCAGGTAGATTACCAGTGCTATGATGTGCAGCGCTGCCATGGTCCAGAATGTGGCGTCGTAGCCAAAATGCTCGGCAATCACGCCGCCTATGAGCACGCCTCCGCCCATGCCAAGGTCCCAGGCGGTGAGTATGGTGCTGTTGGCGGTGCCGCGTTCGTTGTGCTTGGCAATGGCGATAATCATGTTTTGGAAAGCGGGCCACATATGACCGTTTCCAAGCCCGATGAGGATGGCTGAGATGTAGTAGCCGGTCATGGTTGGCCATGCAATGAACATCACATAGCCTATGGTTGAGAGCACCACGCCCTCGGTGGCGTTAGGCAGCAGGCGACCTTGCCGCAGGCTCTTGGCGCCTTGCAGCCGCGAGAGTATAAGCCCGGCAGAAAGCAGCAGGAAGAATGTGCCTGTGCCGCCGGTTATGCCCAGACGTTCCTTGCCGTAGATGGCAAGATAGCTGCTGAGAATGCCCCAACAGAGCCCGAAGAACAGGATATTGAATGCCAGAAACCAGCCGCGAAGCAGAAAGAATCGGTCGAGCGACATGGGTCGGCTGCTGCGGTCGATGGGGCGTGACGGCGCATTGATTGACTGTGCCAATGCCAGCCCGATGCCGGCAACAATCAGCGCTATCCAAAAGATTAGAGCAAAGTTGTTTGTGGTGTGGTAGATGTACAGTCCTGCCATAGGGGCAATGGCGCTGGCAAGGTTGTTGCTCAGCCCGTAGTAGCCAATGCCTTCGTTGCGGCGCGATGCCGGTAACACGTCGATTGCCATGGTGCTGTTGGCAACGGTGGCTGCGCCGAAGGGTCCGCCGTGCAGTGTGCGCAACACGGCAAATGCCAGCAGCGATGCGCCGGCTACGTATCCTCCGAAAAACACAAAGTTCACTGCAAGGCATGCCAGTAGCATGGTTTTACGCGGGAAACTGTCCACCATGAATCCGCTGAATGGGCGCATCAGCAGCGCCACCACCGAGTAGCCCGAGAGCACAAGCCCGATGACGTCCTTGGTGCTGTGGAATGTTTCGCTCATGTAGAGCGGCAGCAACGGCGTAATCAGGTAGAACGAAAAAAACAAGGTGAAATTGATGAGCATCACCTTGTTGTAGTTGGCGTTCCAAAGTTTTTCGCTTGGTTTTATACTCATTTTCTTGGTTACAGTGGTATGATGCGTGATTGACATGTGGCCGTCTTAGTCGAGAATTATCGAGGGCACATCAAATACGCTGTCGATAATTATTTGCGGGTTGTGCATACGGTCGCCGTTGAATTTCTGCGGGTGTATGTTTTGCCCATGGTCTTCGATGCAGATGGTGGTCCATTTCAGCCGGTTTGGCCAAAAGAAATCTTTGGCGGTGTTGTCGCCGATGTAGTAGAATTGGCGGGCTTCGGGGAAGCGCTTCATCACGTTGTCGAAAGGCAAGCGGTCGGTTTTCTCCGCCCCGATTTCTTCGGATATGCTGATGTTTTCGTTGTCGAAAAATTGTGTTAGCCCGAGCGCTTCGATTTTGTTTCGCTGTGTGGCACTGCGTCCGTCGGTGATGAGGCAAAGAATGGCGTCTTCGCCCTGCAGATATTGCAGTGTGGCTTCGGTGGCACGGCTGAGCAATATTTCGGGCATATGGTTGCGATAGATGTCAACGAGGCGGTCGATGTCGATGTCGGAGGGCTTCATGGCGAGGGCAAGGGCATCAAACGGGTTTTGATGTTTGCTGTAAGCATCGCTTAGAACGGCGAATGCATCGGCATAGCCGTATTCTTGTTCAACAAAGCGGCTCACGGCACGATAGCCCGACATCACGAAATCGATTTCCTGATAAAGCGTGTCGTCGAGGTCGAAAACAATGATTTTTGTTGAATTGGTGCAATCGTTCATTATATAATGATTTTGTTTGATTATTCAATTTTTTCGATGAGTGAGGGGTGGATGTCGGTGGTTGCCACGGCAATGACGCCCGGAATTGACACCACCACTCGGCGGTTGCCCTTGATGCGCATCAGGGTGCCGATGGCGCCTTCAAACAGTCCGCCGGTTATGCGCACCTTGTCGCCCTTGTGCAGGGTGATTGGGTCGTTTTCGAGGTATAGCAGCTGCTCGTTGTGGTTGCCTGCCACGGCAATGAAGTTGTCCATTTGCTTGCGCGGAATCACCACAGGCTGGTGTGTTTCGCGATTCATGATGTAGCGAATGGGCAGGGTGGTGGTGGCTTTGTATTGCACCATGGTGTTGCGGTCGACAAGCATGAAAATGAGGTTGTGAATGGCTGGAACAAGTTTCTTCACACGGCGGTCTTTGCCTCGCATCACCGACACATATTTCATGGGTATGAAATTGTCGATTCCTTGCGCATCGAGGTCGGCTTTCACCTTCAATTCGCGATTGTAGGTGACACGTATGGCATACCATTGTTTTTCGTTGTTTGTGTTAGCAGCTTCCATTGTGTGTTGTTACAAAAAAACAGGCACAGGAGACGTCGTTCATCTCCTGTGCACAAAGATAATAAAAAATTTCGTATACGCTGTGTTTTATTTTACCACAACATTACAGCCGGCGGAGTGAGCAGTGAATTGCGGAGCATATTGGCATTGTATTGTGGCAATGCCCACATCAAACGAGCCGGGGTTGGTGACGTAGACGTCGTAGCCAATCACGTAGGTGCCTTTGTTGAGCCGCGGAATGAAGATGTTGGTTTGCGAGTCTTTGGTTTCGCGGTACATCCACACGCCGTTCATGTAGTCGCTGTCCGAAGTCTTGTCTACAGGCTCGAAGCATGCACCGCGCTCATCGGTGAGGGTGAGGTATTCAAGGGCTTTGCCGCACTTGATGGTGCATTGCACGCGCACCTTGTCGCCCACTTTCAGCGATGTGGCTTTGCTTAGGGTGCCATCGGCGTTGTGCACGAGCAGCGTTTTTTCGATTGACAGGTCGTCGACGCGTGTCGATTTAATCGATTTCATCGGCGATTTTCCTTGCAGATAGAGTGCGCCCCACGCCGGGCTTGTGGCTTGGCTGCGGTTGATGCTGAGGGTCTTGCCCATCACGTCGGCAACTGCCACTTCTTTGCGGCTGTAGCCTAAGTAGTGGTCGATTTCATCGAAGATTACAGGCGTATTGCCGATGCTGATTGCGGGTGTTTTGCCCGGCGTTAGCCACTTGCTGCCGGTCGACAGAATGGTGTAGACGGCTTCGCTGGCGAGGCTCGAGCCGCCCCAGTCGTTGGTCTGCTTGTTCAGCAATATCCATTTGCGTATTTGGTCGATTTCATCGGTGCGATTGTCAACTTGTTGCAGAGCTTGCAGAATCACCGAGGTGACAGCAAGCTGATTGCGTCCGCGCCACCAAGCGCCGTCGATGCGGTCCCAGTACATGCCGCGTTGCTCGGTGGTGATGCTGAATTGGCGAATCGATTCGGTGATTTGGCGTGCAGCACCGGTTTTTCCGTTGTTTTGCAGCGTGAGGGCATAGAAGGCTTTGCGTGCCAGCGAATGGTCTTTCCAACCTTTCTCGATGTCGCTGAGAATTCGCTTCACGTAGGCTTTGTTTGCTTCGGGCATTGCAATCTCGGGATATAGGGTGCGCACAAATGCATAGTCGTCATACCAAATCATGCTGTCGTTCTTCTTTAATTTCTTGAACAGATTGAGGTGCTCGCTGTCGTAGTATTTCACAGCCTTTGCAATTATCTCGTTAAGACGGCTGTCGGCGTTGAGGTGACCAAGTTTCTTCAGTCGACCGAGCGTTTCGAGCACTTCGCCGGTGCAGTAGAGCGAGCTCGTGCAGTTGCGATAATGAATCCAGGAGAAACCGCCGTCAGGCAGTTGCAGTTCACTGAGTCGCGACACGATTTCATCGTACGATTTCGCGCAATAGTCGTTGTTGAACAGCTTGGCTAATTCGCCCATTTGCATGGTTTGGCGGTCTGCCTCGTTAATCCAAGGTGATGCCAGCAGAGTGCCAATCTTGAGGTCGCTGTTGCGCTCGAGTGCCGAGGTGAGCGGACTTGTTTCGCGGTCTTGCTTCTTCCAGTAGGCAATGGCTTCAGCCATTTGTGGGTTTTGCTTGGCAAGCCCTTGAGCCAACTTAAGGGCAAACAGCGAGTGCACAAGTTGGGTTGACGTTTTTGCGTCTTTGTCGAAAATGGTTGGCAGAGCAGTGGCGCAATACCAAACGGGATTGTCGCAATATTCAATCACAGCCTTCTCGGTGCCTTTCATTTTCGGCAATTGTGCGGTGAAATCGGCGTTATTGGCGTTGATGAAGAACGGCATGGTTTCAATCACGGGCGAAATGTTGCTCAGTATTGGCACCATCACTTGTTCGCCGTCGCCAAACGAGCCGTTCGACGCTTTGATGCGGAAACCGATGAACGATGCATCGGTATCGGCAGTGTAGTCGATGCTGACAGCCGCGTCGCGCATTGCCTCGAGGGTGAGGTTGAACGATTTCGATGCAATCACGTTGCCGGTGCGAGGTTCGAAAAGTTCGATTATTCCGTTCAACGCAGCGCTTTCATCGCTTTTATTTGCCACGTTGGCAGCGAGCGTGGCTTTGTCGCCGGCGCGCAGGAATCGGGGCATATTGGCTTTTACCATAATTGGCTTGCTGCTCACTGCGTCGCGTTGCAGACCGGCAAAATAGCCGTTTGCTGTGTAAGCCAGCGTTTGCACAAGCCATGTGGTGTTGAAGTTGGGCACTTCAAATTCCACCGCATAGTTGCCTTGCTCATCGGTGACCAAATTAGGCATCCAAAGAGCGGTTTTAACGGCGTTTTCGCGCAGCTGGATATTGTTGAGGGTTGTATTGGCTTCCTCATCATTCTCTGCGAACGGGGCGCCCCCATCTGCCACAATACAAGCTGATACCTCCTTCTCCTCCTCTTCTAAAGCTTGATTATAACATGACATGCCAAAATCGCGTTCAATAGGTGCAACTTGATTCTTGCATGCTAAGGAGGAAAACATACGCGGTTTCGCATAGCCATATCGTGGCGAAAAATTGTAGTAATTAAACTCTGGATTATATATTGGTTCGCCTGTTTCTTTAACATAGTCACGCCAGTTAGTTGAACAACTATACTCCTCGTAGTATAACGTGAGATACAGATTATGTGTTAGCAGTGTTCGGAAGTGCGGTTTGTTGAACGCCCAAATGTTTGGTGCGATGCTGTTGATTGCCTTGTCGGTGATGGCAAGAAGTGCCACGCCGTTGAGTGGGCGTCCGTGATTGTCGAGGATGCGGAATGTCCATCGCTCTTTGTTGCCGGGCGTGAGTTTGTCGCGGAACGAGGTAGCCTCGACCACCGCATTCACTTTGCGCGCAGGAGTGATGAGAGAGAACTCTTGGGGGTATATTTTACCGTCGCAAATGGTCACAAGCGTAACTTCGAGTTGCTCGTTGTCGGCTTTTGGCATAGGCAGTTCCAGAGTGTGCAAGCCAGAGGAGTATTTCTTCCAGCCTTGTTCAACGCCTTCGTTGCTCGATGCACAATAGTACACATAAATTTCCGGGTTGCTTGTGCCCAGTGTTATGCGTGCCACGTTGTCGTCGCAAGCCTTTCTGCCACATTCCGGCACCCAAAGGTTGGCTTCAACCGGGCAAGCGGTGTCTGATTCGCGATAGATAGTGATTTGCGACTTGGCTTCTTCGGCAAGGCCGCTGGCATCGGTCACGGTGATGTTGTAAGTTCCCGAAGGCACTTTTTGCAAGTCGATTTCGGGTTTGCCGGAGCTGAATGTGCCGGAGGTAATCACCTGAGTGCTGTCGGTGAGCGAGGTGAGAGTGTAGTTGCAAGTGAAATTGCGGTCGGCATCGTCGGAGCTCTCGATTGTTACGGGCAGGCTGATGGGCTTGTCGTTGATGAACGTTAATTTGTTGTTTAGCGCAATTCGGCGATGAGTGCCGACAAAGAACGAGTGATTGCACGATTGTGTTTCGCCGGTGTTGTTGGTGCACTCTGCCGTGAAATCGTAGATTCGGGCAATGCGTTCTTTATTGTTGCCGTTTTCTTCGAACTTGTCGGGCGAAAGTGTTATGGTGAATTCGCCATTGGCATTAGTGGCTACAGTGTCGGAGTGAACGTTGCTACTAATGTCGCGCATCCATAAGAACCAGCTTTTGCCAACAAGTTTGATGCTGACCGGAGCATTTGCCACAGGCATGCCGGCATAGGTTGTGGCTTTTCCTTTAATCACCACGTCCTCGCCAAGGTTGTAGCTGCGTTTTGGGTTGTTAAGTGTAATCTCGAATGTGGGCGTCTTATATTCGCTCACCTCAACAGTCTTTGCACCAAGATACTCTTTTTCATAATGGAATGTGATGCGGAAAGAGCCATTCATGCGGTCGGTAGGTACAACAAATTCGCCGCTGATGCGTCCGGCATTGTCGGTGGTGAGGGTGTCGGTGGCAATGGTTTTGTAGTTGCTGTCTTCGAACGAAACCGTTATCTTGGCATTGTTGAGCAATTGAGCCTCTTTTGTGCGGCCCTTAAAGATTATTGCCGAGTATTTCACTGTTTCGCCCGGGCGATAGATGGCAAGGTCGGTGAAGGAGGTTAAAGAATAGCCTCCGTAACTGTTTTCGTTGAGATTTGCAGAGCCAAACTTATTAGAATACTTGTCTTTGCCATAAATGAAGCGGTAATTTCTTGCCAGGTCTACATATTCGTAGTGGTCAAAACTGTCACTGGTATTCTTGCTGTTTTTAATCATCACTTTGCCTTCAGCATCGGTTTTGCCAATCAAGGTGTCGCCTTTATATAGCGAAGCTCCTTTAATTGGCTTGCCGGTAGTCGAGTTGACGGCATAGGCAAATGAGCCTTTAGCTGTGGCTATTCTAAAGGATGAGATGTCGGTGATGCACAGCGGTTTGCTGAAGTATTCGCTTCGCACTTCTTTTTTGCCAACACGAAGCACTGGTTCAATCAAGTACTCGCCATAGGGCAGCGGGTCGATGTAGAATGTGGTGGTGTCGTTGTGAAATGGTTGTTGCGTGTTGTTGCTGATTTTGTATGTTTTAATCAGCTGACCGCGAGTGTATCTGCTGCTATTTGTTTCAATTGCGGTGTAAACGGCAATCGTAAATTCGGCAGAGTTACTGTTGTTGATGGTTACAGGAATCTTGTTGATGCTGTTGTAATAAAAAGGTGCTTCGAGTGAAACTGTTTTTTGCTCAATGCTGAATATTTTGTTTTTGATTGATGGGGTGTGTCGCGATTTCGGGAACCGCTCAACATATTGCTTGAATGTGTCGTAGTTCTCAATCACGGATTTAACTTCCCGCAAAGCCATTCCGCTTTGCTCGAATTGGGCATATTGCTTGTAGAGAGCCAGAAAATCTTGGCTGCGTTCGCTGTAATCGTAATTTCGCTTATTTTCAATCAGTATCCACTTAATATAAATAGTGGTAGTGATGTTGCTGTTGCTTTCATTGAGCCATTCGTTGAGCAGGGCGGGGTCGTTTGTTGCGGTGTGTAATTTTGAGTATGCAAAGTCGAGGAGTGTGCCGAACACTTCTTTTGACTGGGTTGGCACTGTGATGAACTTGGCATATTCGTTGAGTTTATGCTCGCGCAGAGCAGCTTTGTTTTCCAGCACAAGGGCGCGCATTTCTTCGTTTTTGCGCTTGAAGTCGAGTTCGTTCCATTCTGAGAGGTCGTCGGGGTATTGCTCGTGTAGCTCCTCGTTATCGAGGCTACGTCTAAAGACGCTGAAATAGTTGTAATTGTCCATTTCAATTAGGGCAAGTATTGCCTTGTAGTCGGGTTGCGTTTCGGCAATACGATATTTTTCGATAAGGTCGATTACTTCTTTGGCATTGTCGTTGGAAATCAACTGTTGTGCCTTAGAGTAACGCAGGAGGGCATCGACAAGCAGAGGCTTGTCGCCTTTGGCTGAAGCATTTTTGATGTCAACCAAAGCATTCTCTGAAACCGTCTTTGGATAGTTGAAATCGGGTTTCTCAGTGGAGTTTGATAAATTCATACTGCTTAGAAAAATAGAAATAATAATTAGTTTTAATATGGTATGCTTCATAGTGGTGCAATATTTGTGCCAAAAAAATTATCCCATAATATCTGTTCGCTGATTTAATTAAAAATAGGAGTAGAAATTATGGGATAACTATTTTTTAGCAAGTTAGTTTTGTTTGAATTTGAAGACTGTATAAAAAACAGGAGCGTTTGTTTATTGTTTTTGAAAGTATTTTTTATTGTTTTCGTTTGCTGGTTTTTGCTTGTTTGCTGTGCGAAATCATGCTCTTGGCAAAGCGGTTTTCGGCACGCTTGAGTTGGAATAGCTGCTTGCTGCTGAGTATTTTGGCGAATTTCTTGAAATACTCGGCTTCGATTTGAGCGCAAATCATCGATACCTCCGACATTGCTTCGGCAGCTTTGGTGTATTCCAAGTCGCTAATTGGCTCTTTCGAGTTGCTCACTTTGTTTTCCAAGTCGCGAGCCTGTTTGTTTGCTTCGAAGATTTCCTCTTCCATCTGCTTGTATAGCGGAAAGAACTCGTCTTGCTGTGTCTTGGTTAGGTCCATTTCTTTCACGAGCATGTCGTGCTTGTAGTCGCGCACGCCTTTGAGCCATTCGGTTTGACTTGGGCGCGAAGCGTTTTTGCGACTCTGTGCCACCATTGGCATCGCAAGTGCAAGGGCTAAGACAAGTGTTATTATTGATGTTTTCATTTTGCCGGTTTCAATAAAGTTTTCGTTTGTGAGCGGATTAGTGAAAATTCCGTGCATCGATGGCGCACATGCCGGATGGCGCATGCCGATGGGGAAATTCGCGCACAATTCCTGAATTATTTGTTGCTGCTGCCTTCAACGAACTGAATGCCCGATTGTTCTGCGTCGACACTGTCCTCGTAGGTGAGGATTTCGTATTCGTTCAGACTCTCTTGCAGCATGAGGTCGTCGATGTTCTTTTCGTCCTCCAGCCCGTCGACAATGGCTTGTATCTGTGCTTTGGTGCTGGTGGCGCCGCTCATGTCGTTGAACACGCGCATCATGCACCAGATGCCTGCAAACATTGCTGCCATATACACGTAGGGGCGAACACGCATCCAAAGCGACGGCTTGACTTGAGGCGTAAGATTAGGCTTGGGCAGCGATTCCATCATTTTCTTGTTGAAATCGTTGAAATAATTCTCCGGAACCTTGAAACCAGAGTCTTTACCCAACTTTGATAATATGTCCAAATCTTCTTTCATTTCGCTTGTTTGACTGATGAAGGTGGAAAAGGTTTAATCGTTTTCTTCAAAAAATGCCTCAATTTTTTTCAGGGCGTGGTGGTAGCTTGCTTTGAGTGCACCCACCGATGTGCCGAGAATTTCCGACATGTCTTCGTATTTCATCTCGTCGTAGTAGCGCATATTGAACACGAGGCGCTGTTTTTCGGGCAGGCTGTTGATGGCTCGTTGCAGTTTCAGCTGCGCCTCGTCGCCGTCGAAATATTGGTCGCTTTCGATGTTGTTGAGCAGGAACGAGTCGTCGTCAATCGAGGCTTCGTTGCGGGCACGCTCCTTGTTGATGAAGGTGATTGATTCGTTGATTGCGATTTTGTAGAGCCACGTCGACAGTTTGGCATTGCCTCGGAAGTTGTCGATGTTGCTCCATGCTTTCAGGAATGTGTTTTGAAGGATGTCGTTGGCATCGTCGTGATTGAACACCATACGGCGAATCTGCCAATAGAGCCCTTGCGAGTATTGCTCTATTACTTTGCCGAAAGCTGCCTGACAGCGTTTGGGGTCGTGCAGCTGCTCGATGATTTCTTCTTCGTTGTAGGTGTTGCGCGATGTCATCTAATCAAAAATTTTTGCTAAGTTAATTTATTCTTTCCACATATTAAAGCAAAACGGCATAGTGCATGATAATTTTTTGAAAATTTTAATGAAAAGTAAGGGTGTTTGTGTGTCGCTGATGTTGTTAAAACAAAGTGGCATCGCATCGGGTTTTTGCCTTTTGGGGCTTCCGATGCGATGCCGAGTGTGAGCGAGAGGTGAGACGGCTATTATTCGTTTGAAAGAGATGTTGAACCGGTTACGGTGCAGCTCATGCCCATGCAGTTGAACGAGCCGCCGAAGGTGCCGGCGCCGGCATTCACGGTGATGTCGAGGTTGGTGATTGTGCGGTTGTCCATAGGCACATCGGCGCTTGTGGGCACAATCTCGTCGGCAGTGATGCGGTAGCCGGTTGAGGTGCTTTCGAGTGTTGCTCCGGGGATGGTGATTTCGGAGAGCGTAGGCATTTGCTGTATGAATTGAATGTTGTTAATCTCGATGTTGGCTGTGCCTTTTTCTGGGTTGAGAGTCATGATGTAGGTGGCATCTTTGCACTCAAAAGTGCCACGACCATAGTCGGTGACAGTGGACGATGTGACGTGCGAAATTTTCTTGCGTGTCACGAAAGCCGGTTTGCCGTCGACGTTGTAGGTGATGGCAATGTTTTGTTCGATTTCTGGGTTGTTGAACATTTGCAGGAATCCGTTCAGGCTGTTGATTTTCACACCGAGGCTTTTGCCCGAGCCGTCGACAGCATCGGCATTGGTAGTCGAGAAGGTGTAGCCGAGAGTGTTGCTGAACGACAATTTCAAATCCTTGATGGTGGCATCGACGGTTGAGCCTCCTTTCTGCACCGGCATGGTGATGTCGATGGTGGAGTTGGTAATGTTCATTTTCATGTATATCTTGCCCACGGTGGTAGTTTGCATGCAGGTAACCACCACATCGTCGGTGATGCTCATTGTTTGTTCTTCTTTGTTGTCGGTGCATGAAGCAAAGCCCAAGGCGATGATTGCAACAGCGATGATTGAGAATAGTTTTTTTGTCATAGTTTTTTTGTTTGATGTTATTTTTTAATAATTTCTTTCGAGTGTTGCGGCTGCGTTTCAGAAGAAATAGCGCAGGGTGGCACCAATTTGGCGAGGTCGACCTTGCTGAACGAATCCGTGGTTGATTGACACGAAATAGAAAGTGCCGTAGTCTGTGTCGGTGAGGTTCTTACCCCAGATGTTGAGCGAATAGTGTCGGCCGTCGATTTGAACCTGAGCGCCCAATAGTGCGTATAGGTTTTGTTGGCGTGTGTTGGCTTCGTCCCAATATATTTTGCCGAGTGCTTTGGCGTTGACGTTGAGCGAGATGTTTCGCACCAGCGATGAGCCAACAGGAATTACGTAGAATGCTTCGCCGTAGATGGTGTTGCGCGGTGCGTAGGGCAGCACCTTGTGGGCAAGGTCTTGCTTGCCATTGTTGTATTCCACAAAACGAGCATCGGTGAATCCGTAGCTTGCCGACAGTCCGAACCGTTTGGTGAGTTGTGCGCGTATCGACAGCTCGCCGCCGAGACTGCGCGACTTGCCGGCGTTGGTCATCACGCGTCCGGTGGTGGTGCCGTCGGGGAATGTGGTGAGCTGCTGGTCGGTGCAGTTGATGTAGAATAACGAAAAATCAGCGATTAAATCGCTATTTTTCAGCTCGAGGTGGCTGCCGGCTTCAACGGTCCATGCTTTTTCGGGCTTGTAGCCCACAATCTTGTCGACATCGTAGTTCATGCCTATTCCCATCATGCCCATGATGCGTTGCTGAAGCACATCGGAAAACATTTGCGTGTTATATCCGCCAGCCTTGTAGCCTTTCGACACCGAGGCGTAGACGCTCGATTTGTTCAGCGACGGCAGGTTGAAAGTGGCTGAAATCTTCGGAAGAATCTGGAAAAACGATTTGTTCAGCTTGCCCGAGTCGTCGATGTTCACGTCGTCGTGACGGAAAAGCTCGATTGTTCCGTCGGGCAGAATGTGGTTGATGCTGTATCCGGTGTTGCTGAAGCTGCGGAAGCGCAGCCCTGAGTGCTCGTAATCGCCGCGTATGCCGGCAGTCAGGCACCAGTTGCCAATGTTTAGCTGCGATTGGTGGTAGAATGCAATGCCCCAGTTGGGCATGGTGAATCGGCTGCCCAGTTCAAACTGGCGGCTGTCCCAAGCGATGGGGTAGTTTGGGTTGGCTTGGTTGCGTTTTTCTTCGATTAATTCGGCAATTCCGGTGTTGAGGAATGTAACAGGTGCATTCATTCGGGCATGGCGATAGAACGCAAATAGTCCGGCAAGCCAGTTGTATTTTCGAGCCTCTTTGCCACGCACAATCAAGTCCTCGGTGAACGAATACTCGCGGTTGGCTTGAGTGAGAGTGAAATAGTCGGTGGGCAGGAAATCTTGGTCGAGCGTCATGTTGTCGTCGCTATATTGCGCACTTGTGATGCTCGAAATGCTGAAATTCTCCCGATTAAATCGCAGTGTAAGCCCGTTGCTGAGTGTGGTTCGTTTGTAAAAGCAGGTGTCGTTGTAGCTGATGGCGCCGGTGTCGATGAATCGGTAGGGATAGCCGCCTTGCCGTGTTACCGACAGCGCTGCCACATCCTCCATCACGAATCCGTTTCCGCCGTCGTATTCCAGCTTGATGCGGCCGCTGCCTTGGCGTTCCCAGTCGCATTTTTCGCCATTGAAATCGTTGGTGAAAAAGCCGTCCGATGAGCCGTATTGTGCCGAGAACGATACGCCAAGCGTGGGCTTTGGCTTGAAGTAATGCCCGGCGGAGAAGCGCAAGGTGTTGCCCGAGCCGTATTCCGCCATGAGCCGTGTGCCTTGATAGGACAGCGGCGACAGAGTGTAGATGTTGAACACGCCGCCCATGGTGTTGCGGCCGAATAGCGAGCTTTGCGGACCGCGAATCATTTCCACACGGCTGATGTCGGCAATGTCGAAGTCGTAGTTGTTCTTGTTGAGAATTGGCACGTTGTCGATGTTGAGCCCAACAACAGGCTGGTCGATGCGCGAGCCCAAGCCACGCACGTAGATTGTTGAGGTGATGCGCGAACCATAGTCGGGGATGAGCACATTCGGAGCAATCTCGCTTGCCGATTTTGCCGAGAAAATGTGGTTGCGTTCAGCCTCGCGGCGGTCGATTACCGTAGCTGAGATGGCTTGATTGCGCAGGTTGTTGCCCTGCTTGATAGCGGTGATTGAGATGGGGCTGAGGTCGACCACGGTGTCGGGCGCAACAGCCTGCACGGCGCTGGCTGCTGTGGCTGACATTGACGAAATTATCGCGAATATAACGCTTTTAGCGATTGTTTTTTTCATGTTGCAAAACTAATAAACACGGCTTGCCCGGGCAATCACTAAATGTAGTGATATTGTAGTGATGCTTTGCTGCAAACAAGGCTTGCTGCTGCCATGATTACTGAGAAGATTGCCGGCTTATTTTTTCCAAAATTGTGCACAAATAAGGACATTTTGTACTTATTTTTAATGTGCTTTATAATTGTTAACCGAAAAGAATTTAGTATCTTTGCATTGCATAAGTATGCCAAAATTGTGCACTTTTGCAAACTGTTTTAGTTAACCTGTTGAATTGTAGGGCTATAGCACTAAAAAACATGAAACGACTGTCGAAACAAACCTATTGTGCAACAAGCAGATGCCTCGAGGCGTTTGTGGCGGTTTTGTGTGAGCGGAATTCGGTGCAGGCAATGCATTCAAATGGAGGAGACAACGATGTTAAATGGGCTTGAATCGGGCTTTGGGGAAACGAGGCAGATTCGGCTCATTGCACTTTTTGAAAAGGACATCTAAAAAAGATTAACGAGTAAAGAAAATAAAATTAATAATTTAAAATAATTTATGGAATCAGCAGTATTCGGAATCTCAAGCACAACGATGATGGTGGTTGCAGTGTTGACCGGCGTTTTGCTGGTGTTTGCAGCCCTACTCATTGCCAAGCTTATCGGACCCCGCTCGTTCACTTCGATGAAATCGGACCCATACGAGTGCGGTATCCCTACACGTGGTGAGTCAATGATTCAATTCAAGGCAGGCTACTATTTGTTTGCAATTCTGTTCTTGATGTTCGACGTTGAAACTGTGTTCCTGTTCCCGTGGGCAACAGTATGCAGCAAGATTGGTTCTACCGGTCTTTTGAGCGTCGGAGTATTTTTGGTAATATTGGTATTAGGACTTGCCTATGCATGGCGGAAAGGAGCACTGAAATGGGAGTAGACATCAAAAGCATGAAGTATGAGGACTTCAAGGACAATGAATACATTGAAAGCCTCGTAGCAGAATTGAAAGCAGCCGGAACAAACGTTGTTGTCGGCAAATTGGACGAGTTGATTAACTGGGGCCGCGCCAATTCGTTGTGGCCATTGTGCTTTGGTACCAGCTGCTGCGCCATTGAGTTTATGGCATTGGGTGCAGCGCGCTACGATATGGCACGCTTCGGATTTGAGGTGGCACGAAATTCGCCACGCCAAGCCGACTATATCATGGTTCAGGGCACAATCGTTCACCGCATGGCACCGGCAGTGCGTCGCTTGTATGAGCAGCTTGCCGAGCCAAAATATGTGATTGCTTGCGGTGGTTGCGCCGTTTCGGGCGGTCCGTTCAAGAATTCGTATTGTGTGCTGCCGGGCGTCGACAAGATTCTTCCGGTTGACGTGTATATGCCTGGCTGCCCTCCACGCCCCGAGGCTATGTTCTACGGCTTGATGCAGCTTCAGCGCAAAATCAAGGTGCAGAAGTTCTTCGGCGGAGCTAATCGTCAGGAGAAAATCAAGAATTTCTTTGCAAGTCATCCCGAGGATGCCAAGCAGATGTGATTTGTGAATGTGTTGCTTTGTTTCAACAACAAGAGAAACTGTACAATCACACGATTGATTCAATAACGAAATTTCAATAACAGTATATACATATTTATATATAATGGCAAATATACAAGAAAAAATCAGCGCGCTTTGTCCGTCGGCAACCTTCGAAGAAGGCGACCGCCTTGTGGTGACTGTCGAGGAAAAAGAGTGGCATTCTCTTGCAAAGGCGTTGAAGGAAGATGCCGATTTGCAATTCGATATGCTCACGGCTGTTGTGGGTATGGACTGGAAAGATGCTCTTGGCGTGGTGTATTATCTCACTTCTACAGCTAATTGGCAGATGATTGCCGTGAAGGTGGCTGTGGCTGACCGCGAAAACCCGATGATTCACACCGTAAGCGACATTTGGGGCGTAGCCAACTTCCAGGAACGTGAAGTTTACGACTTCTTTGGCATTAAGTTCATCAATCACCCCGATATGCGCCGCTTCTTCCTGCGCAACGACTGGGTGGGATACCCTTTGCGCAAGGATTATGATGCAAATCCTGAATTGAACCCTATACGCCTCAATCCTGAGGAAAACGAGGACGATACCTTTGCCATGGTTGAAGATGCCGAAGGCAACGTAACCCGCGTAGACAAAAAGGTGTTTGGCGAAGACGAATATGTTGTGAATTTCGGTCCGCAACACCCAAGTACTCACGGCGTTATGCGTCTGCGCACCTCGCTCAACGGCGAAATTATAAAGAAGGTGGACGTTATGTCGGGTTACATACACCGCGGCATCGAAAAGCTTTGCGAAGGCATGACCTATCAGCAAACGCTCTTCTTCCCCGACCGTATGGACTACATGAGCGCACACCAAAACCGTCACTGCCTGTGCATGTGCATCGAAAAGGCGCTTGGCATTGAGGTGCCTCGCCGTGCGCAAGTGATTCGCGTGATGATGGACGAATTGATGCGCATCAGCTCTCACCTGTTGTCGTACGGCTGTTTGACAATGGATATGGGCGCCACCACTGCATTCTTCTATGGCTTCCGCGAACGCGAAGCAGTTCTCGACATATTCGAAAAGACTTGCGGCGCACGCATGTCGCTTCACTATAATGTGATTGGCGGCGTGGTTGCCGACCTCCACGAGGATTTCCAGAACGACGTGAAGGCGTTCATCCCACGAATGCGTAAGGCATTGAAGGAATATCACAAGCTTTACACCGGCAACGTGATTGCTCGCAACCGTATGATTGGCATTGGCGAGCTTTCGCGCGAAGATGCCATCAACTACACCGTAACCGGTCCTTCGGGTCGCGCTTCGGGCTTTGCATGCGACATTCGCAAGCACCGCCCATATTCAATCTACAGCGAACTCAATTTCAACGAGATTGTGCGCACCAACGGCGACTGCTACGACCGCTATCTCAACCGCCTCGACGAAATTGAAGAGAGCCTCAAGATTCTGGAACAACTCGTTGACAATATTCCTGAAGGCGAAATCTGCGCCAAGGTGCCTAAGGTGATTAAGTTGCCTGCAGGCCGCTGGTATCAGGAGGTTGAGGCAAGCCGTGGCGTGTTTGGCGTGTATATCGAGAGCGATGGCGGCAAATCGCCTTTCCGCATGCACTTCCAAAGCCCGTGCTTCAATCTGGTGGGCGTGATGGACAAGTGCTGCCAAGGCCACATGATTGCCGACCTTATCACCATAGGCGCCGCACTCGACTATGTGATACCCGATATTGACCGATAATAATAACGCTTAGAAATCAAAAGAAATAAATATGTTTGACTTTGGAATAGTTACAAACTGGATTAACGATTTGCTGAATAGCTTCCTGCCCGGATGGCTTACAGTGTGCGTGGAAAGTGTGCTGGTGCTGGTGGTGCTGCTGTTGCTCTACTCGGTGCTTGCTATGTTCTACATCTTCTATGAGCGTAAGCTGTGTGGATGGATTCAATGCCGCCTTGGCCCGATGCGTGTGGGTCCTTGGGGCACTATTCAGGTGTTTGCCGACGTGTTTAAGATTCTCATCAAGGAGCTCATCGCCCTCAAGAACACCGATAAATTCTTGTTTGCTTTGGCACCTTATTTGGTGATTATTGCTTCGATGCTTGTGTTTGCCAATCTGCCTTGGGGCAATGGCCTTCAAGTGATTGACTTCAACATCGGCGTGTTCTTCATGATTGCAGCGTCGTCGATTGGCGTTATCGGCATTCTGCTTGCAGGATGGTCGAGCAACAACAAATATTCGCTCATTGGTGCCATGCGTAGCGGTGCGCAGATGATTAGCTACGAATTGTCGATTGGCATCTCGATTCTCACCATGGTGGTGCTCACAGGCACATTATCGGTTACCGGCATCGTTGAAGCGCAAACCGACGGTTGGCTCATTTTCCGCGGACACATTCCGGCAGTGATTGCGTTCATCATCTATCTGATTGCTGCAAATGCCGAAACCAACCGTGGCCCGTTTGACATGCCTGAGGCTGAGCACGAGCTCACAGCCGGCTATCACACCGAGTATTCGGGCATTCATTTCGGATTCTTCTATTTGGCAGAATACCTTAACCTATTCATCGTGTCGGGCATCGCATCGCTGATGTTCCTTGGTGGCTGGATGCCGCTGCACATTCCGGGTTGGGATGCTTTCAACACAGTGATGGATTATATTCCTTCGGTGGTTTGGTTCCTGGGTAAGGCATTCTTTGTGTCGTTCCTCTTGATTTGGATTCGCTGGACTTATCCACGCGTGCGCATCGACCAAATGCTTGCCCTCGAATGGAAGTATCTGATGCCTATAGGCTTGGTTAATCTGGTGCTTATGGCATTGTGCGTAACTCTCGGTTTCCACTTTTAATTTTTAGATGATACAATTCTAAAAAAAATAGAAATATCACACACATATTATGAACGAGAAATATGGAATAATCACTCAGGTAATCGGGCCTGTTGTCGACGTGGCTTTTGAAGGCGAAGGCAACGAGGTTCCGGCCATCTACACCGCCTTGAAAGTGCCAAAGGCCGATGGCTCTGAGCTGATTCTTGAAGTTGAACAGCACATTGGTGAAGATACCGTGCGTGCCGTGGCTATGGAAAGCACCGACGGCTTGCAGCGCGGTATGAAGGTGGTGAATGTGGGTCAACCGATTTCGGTGCCTACAGGCAACCAGGTGAAGGGTCGTCTGCTCAATGTGGTGGGTGAACCTATCGACCACTTGGCGCCGATTGCCGATGAAAAACGTCGTGCAATTCACCAGCCTGCTCCTACGTTTGCCGACTTGACTATCTCGTCGGAAATCTTGTTCACTGGCATCAAGGTTATCGACTTGCTTGAGCCTTACAGCAAGGGCGGTAAGATTGGTTTGTTTGGCGGTGCCGGTGTGGGTAAGACGGTGCTCATTATGGAGCTTATCCATAACATTGCGCACGGACACAACGGATTCTCGGTATTTACCGGCGTGGGCGAACGCACTCGTGAGGGTAACGACTTGCTTCGCGAAATGATTGAAAGTGGCGTTATCAAGTATGGCGACAAGTTTGCCGAAGGCCTTGAAAAGGGCGAATGGAACATCGACGACGTCGACATGGAGCAAGTGGCTCAATCGCAGGCTGCTCTGGTGTTCGGACAGATGAACGAGCCGCCGGGCGCTCGTTTGCGCGTGGCTTTGTCGGGTCTTACGGTTGCTGAGCAGTTCCGCGACCAAGATGGCGGTGGCAAGGATATTCTTCTTTTCATCGACAATATCTTCCGCTTCACTCAGGCTGGTTCGGAGGTGTCGGCGTTGTTGGGACGTATGCCGTCGGCTGTGGGCTATCAGCCAACATTGGCATCGGAAATGGGTGCTTTGCAGGAACGTATCACATCGACCAAGCAGGGTAGTATCACATCGGTGCAAGCCATTTATGTGCCTGCCGACGACTTGACCGACCCGGCTCCTGCAACTACGTTCAGCTTCCTCGATGCCACCACGGTGCTTAGCCGTAAGATTGCCGAGCTTGGCATCTATCCGGCAGTCGACCCGCTCGACTCCACCTCGCGTATCCTCGACCCGAACATCATCGGCGAGGAGCACTATCAGGTGGCACAAGCCGTAAAACAGCTGCTGCAGAAGTACAACGAGCTCCAGGATATCATTGCCATTCTTGGTGTTGACGAACTGAGCGACGACGATAAGCTTGTGGTTTCGCGCGCACGCCGTGCACAGCGTTTCCTCTCGCAACCGTTCTTCGTTGCCGAGCAGTTTACCGGTCTGCCAGGTGTGATGGTGCCGCTTAGCGAAACCATCCGCGGCTTCAAGATGATTCTTAGCGGCGAAATGGATGAATATCCTGAGCAAGCATTCCTTAACGTGGGCACCATCGACGAGGCTATTGAAAAGGGTAAGAAACTCCTTGCTGAAGTAGGCTGATGTCGGGGCATTTGCTCACACACAACTTGCGAGATTAAGATAATAATAACACAACAGACAATACAAAATGACACTGAAAATAATATCGGCTGAGCAGATTGAATTCGAGGGTGAGGTGACATTGGTGTCGCTGCCGGGCGAAATGGGTCTTTTTGAGGTGCTGAACAATCACGCAGCACTGATAGCAGCTCTCACAGCCGGAAATGTAAGTTATGTTGATGCCGAAGGCACGCGCTCGAGTCGCAGCATTCGGGGCGGTGTTGCCGACATCAACAACAATGTGGTGTCAGTTTGCATTTATTAATGTCAAGAAGCGATTATGAAGAAAGTTTTGCTCACATTGGTCGTGGCATTGTCGGCGCTGTTTATGGCACAGCCGGCAAGTGCAGCTGCGGCTGCTGAAGAGGGTGAAGGCTTCAATCCCAAGGAAATCATCTTCCATCACTTGGGCGATGTGTATGGGTGGGAAGTACCTTTCTCTCATAGTCATCGCATTCCGTTGCCCATCATAGCACGCGATTGTTCGGGCAGTTGGCACGTGTTCTCCTCGAGCCGCGTGACCGACGGTGGTGTGTATGAAGGGCTATATATTGCCAAAGAAGGCGAATATGCCAACAAGCTTGTGGGCGACAATGCCGAGGGCGAGCAATATCGTCCGCTCGACTTGTCGATAACCAAGGACGTGGCAGCGCTGTTGATTGCTGCACTTGTGGTGCTGCTGATGGTGATGAGCATCGTGCGCTGGTATAAGAAGCACGACATGAAGGCTCCTCGCCGTTGGACTGCAAGCTTCGAGTTCCTGGTGGAATTCATATATTTGGGCGTTATACGTCCCACAATGGGAAGCAAGGCGCCAAAGTATGCTCCCTACCTGCTCACGGCATTCTTCTTCATCTTTGTGATGAATTTGCTTGGCTTGATGGTGATTTTCCCGGGCGGTGCCAATCTTACGGGCAACGTGGCAATCACGCTGGTGCTTGCCCTGTGCACCTTCTTTATCACCAACTTGCGCGGCAACAAGCATTATTGGAAGGAAATCTTTTGGCCAGATGTGCCAATTTGGCTGAAGTGTCCGTTGCCAATCATGCAGGCAATTGAGGTGTTCGGAATGTTTACAAAGCCGGCAGCATTGTGTGTCCGTTTGTTCGCCAATATGATGGGCGGCCACATGATTGTGATTGTGCTCACTTTGTTGATATTTATATTTGCAAGTTTTGGCCCGGTTGTAACCGGTGGTATTACCGCTTTTTCGGTTCTCTTCTCACTCTTTATGTTGTTGCTCGACACGCTGGTGAGCTTCATTCAGGCTTATGTGTTCACTATGCTCAGCACGCTGTTCATCTCGATGGCGGTGTGCGATCCTCACGAGTCGCATCATAGCGAGGAATAAAAAATCAAGTGATGCCTCAAGGCAATGAATTGCGGCATCCGAACAAATAAAACGAAACATATTTTTCGAAAAAATAAATAATAAACAAATAACTAAAAAAACTTACAACTATGTTAGGATTAATTTTAGCGCAAGCAGCTGCCGGCGCAGCCCTTGCAAAAATAGGTGCATGTATTGGTGCAAGTATCGCTGTAATTGGTGCAGGTATCGGTATCGGTAAGATTGGTTCATCGGCAATGGAAGCCATTGCACGCCAACCGGAATCGGCAGGTGACATTCGAAGCAACATGATTGTGATTGCAGCTCTTGTTGAAGGTGTTGCCCTCTTTGCTGTGATTGTTTGTATTCTTGCATACTTCTTATAATAAACTAATAAGTTTTATACTGAATGGAACTCTTCACGCCTGAAATAGGCCTTGTGTTTTGGATGTTCGTCACCTTCGTGCTGTTGGTGGGGATATTGGCGAAGTTTGCGTGGCCTGCCGTGATAGGCATGCTCGAAAAGCGCGCCGACCTTATCGATAAAGGCGTGGTGTATGCACAAAACGCAAAGGAACAGCTCGACAATGCCAAGGCTGAAGCTGCAAAGTATGTGGCAGAAGCACAAAAGCGTCAGGCTGAGATACTTCGTGAAGCCGACAAGATGAAAACTCAAATCATCGAGGAGGCTAAGGCTGCCGCTTCGGTGGAAGCCAAGAAGGTGATGGATGCAGCAAACCTTGCCATTGAGCAATCGCGCAAGGCATCGGAGCTGCAGCTGCGCCAGGAGGTGAGCGCTTATGCGCTTGACATAGCTGAGAAGGTGATTCGCAAGAATCTTGCCGACGATGCTGCCCAAACCTCGCTGGTGAACAAACTGTTGAATGAAGTAGAGAACAAAAACTAAACGGAATTAAGAAACTATGAACGACGGACTTATTCCTAACCGATATGCAAAAGCCCTCTATAAGCACGCCTGCGAGGCGGGCGAGGCTGCCGAGGTGTATGCGCAGATGAAGATGCTTGCCCAAAGCTTTGCCTCCGTGGAAGGGCTTAAAGCCCCCATCGACAATCCCTTCATTGCCATAGAGGATAAGGAAAAGGTGCTTCTGAAGGCTTCCGGAGCCAAAAAGGATGGTTCTCTCGACAAGTTCATTTTTCTGGTGGACAAGCACAGCCGCACTACAATGCTGCAAGCAATGGCTTTGGCATACATAAAGATTTATCGTGCCGAGCAGAAGATTTCGCAGGTTGAAATTGTCACTGCATGCAAGCTGCCAGAACAAAAAATTAAGGAAATAACTGCAACGGTCGAGAAATATCTTGATGGCCGCAGCCTCGAAACCACTACTCGCATCGACGAAAGCCTGATTGGCGGATTTGTGGTTAAGGTTGACTCGGTTGTTCTCGATGCTTCGGTTAAGAATGAATTGAAAAAATTGCGTTTAAAACTCCTAAGTTAATAGTGAGATGATAAACCCAAGTGAAATATCAGATATTTTAAAACAAGAATTAAACGACGTTAACTCCAAAGTGTCGTTTGAGGAAGTTGGCACTGTTCTTGAAGTGGGCGACGGTGTAGCACACGTCTACGGACTCGAAAACGTGCAGGCAAATGAGCTTGTGGAATTTGAGAACGGCGTGACGGGTGTGGCAATGAACCTTGAGGAGAGCAATGTGGGTGTAATCCTTCTGGATAGCGTTAACTCGATTAACGAAAACATGAAGGTGCGCCGCACGGGACAGATTGCCTCAATCCCGGTGGGAGAGGGCTTGCTGGGTCGCGTGATTAACGTGCTCGGTAATCCGGTGGACGGCAAGGGCCCTATCGACGGCAACCTGATTCGTCTGCCGCTCGAGCGCAAGGCTCCGGGTGTGATTTTCCGTCAACCGGTTAAGCAGCCGCTTCAAACCGGCATCAAGGCCATCGACTCGATGGTGCCAATAGGCCGCGGACAACGCGAGCTTATCATTGGCGACCGCCAGATTGGTAAGACTGCCATCGCCATTGACACTATCATCAATCAGAAAGCCAATTACGAGGCAGGCAAACCTGTCTATTGTGTATATGTAGCCATTGGTCAGAAGGCATCAACAGTGGCTTCGATTGTTAACCAGCTGAGCGTGCATGGCGCTTTGGCTTACACTGTTGTGGTGGCTGCTACGGCTGCCGACAGTGCCGCTATGCGCTATTATGCTCCGTTTGCTGGCGTAGCCATCGGCGAGTATTTCCGCGACACTGGCCGCGATGCGCTCATCGTCTACGACGACCTTTCGAAGCAGGCTGTGGCTTACCGCGAGCTTTCGCTTATCTTGAAGCGTCCTTCGGGCCGCGAGGCTTATCCTGGCGATATTTTCTACTTGCACTCGCGTCTGCTTGAGCGTGCTGCAAAGATTATCGACAACCAAAAGGTGGCTGAATCGATGAACGACCTTCCGGAGGTGCTTCGCCCAATGGTTAAGGGCGGCGGTTCGCTCACGGCATTGCCAATCATCGAGACTCAAGCCGGCGACGTTTCGGCATATATCCCAACCAACGTGATTTCAATCACCGACGGTCAGATATTCCTCGAGTCGGGCCTCTTCAATCAGGGCGTGCGTCCTGCTATCAACGTGGGCATCTCGGTGTCGCGTGTGGGTGGTAATGCGCAAATTAAGTCGATGAAGAAGGTTGCCGGTACGCTGAAGATTGCACAGGCACAGTTCCGCGAATTGGAGTCGTTCACCAAGTTTGGTGGCGACATCGACCCTGTGACTGCGCGCACAATCGACCGCGGCCGCAAGAATGAGCGCCTGCTCATTCAGCCGCAATACACTCCAATGCTTGTTGAAGAGCAGGTGGCTGTGATTTATTGCGGTGTGAACGGCTTGCTTGAGAGAGTGCCTCTCGATAAGGTGGCTGAGTTTGAAAAACTGTTCTTGCAACTGCTTCGTGCAAAGCACCAAGCCGATGTGCTCGACGTCATCAAGTCGGGTGTGATTAACGACGACGTGACAGCGAAGATTAAGGCTGTTGCCGCCGAAGTTGCCGGAAAGTATTAAGTCAAAATAACCGAGCTAAAAAGAGAGAATAAACGATATGTCAACATTACGTGAATTAAAGGGCCGCATCGGTTCGGTAGCGTCGACAGGAAAAATCACCAGCGCGATGAAGATGATTTCATCAGCCAAAATGCATAAGGCGGAGCAGGGGCTGAAAAAGCTCCTGCCATACCGCAGCCTTGTGCAATCGGTGATTAGCCATTTGCTTGCCACCGACGGCGAGTTCACATCACCACTGATTGAGGAGCGTGATGTGCGGAGAGTGGGCGTGGTGGTGCTTGGCTCAGACGACGGACTGTGCGGAGCCTACAACATCAACATCTTCAAGCATCTGCTTGGCATCATTGCGGCTTACAGGCAGCAATACGGTGAAAATGTGGACATCGAGATATATCCTGTGGGCAAGAAAATTGCTCGCGCTTCGCAGAAGATTGCCGGCGGACGTGTGTCGGTGAAGGTGGTTGAGGGCATAAACACCCGCAGCACCACCGAGCAGATTTCGCTCTTCACCGAGCAACTGAAGCAAGGATTTGAGAGTGGCGTGCTCGACAAGGTGGATTTGGTGTATATGCACTTCAAATCGATGAGCAAGCAGATTCTCACTTGCGACCAGCTGCTTCCGGTGAGCTACTCGGCATTGGTTGACGGAGCTGCGAAGGCCGACAATAGCGCGTGCTTGTTTGAACCCAGCCCTAATGCCATCTTCAACAGCGTGCTTCCGCTTCACATTAAATCTACAATGCAAGAAGTGTTTGTGGAGAATGTGGCGAGCGAGAATGCAGCGCGTGTGATGGCTATGCAGAGTGCAAGCGACAATGCCAACAAGTTGCTTGAAAGCTTGCGCTTGGAATATAACAAGCTTCGCCAGCAGGGTATCACCACCGAGCTGCTCGACATATTGGGTGGTCAGGTTGAAAAATAAGGGAAATTACGATTGCATGGGCGCATAAGGGAGGCAACTCAGCCGCTCGGTGCGGCATCAAGCATGATGGATTTCTCACGGAGACAATTTATACATTATATAATTATTTATATAGATTTATCGTATTTCTATGAGTATTAAGGAGTATTTCTCTTCTCTTTTTAAGGCAATTGTGAGCCTTGTGAAGGGTTTAGAGGTGACTGGAAAAGAGTTGGTGACACCAAAAGTTACCGAACAGTATCCAGAAAACAGGGCAACCCTGAAGATTGCCGACAGGTTTAGAGCAACACTTGCCTTCGACTATAACGCCGACGGCACACACAAGTGTATAGCCTGTGGCATTTGCCAGAACAGTTGTCCTAATGGCACCATTGAAGTGCAGACAAAGATGGTTGAGACAGCCGACGGCAAGAAAAAGAAGAAGCTCGACAAGTATGTCTACGACCTTGGCAGTTGCACATTCTGTATGTTGTGCGTAACCAATTGCCCTACAAAGGCTATTAAATTTACAAACGAATTTGAGCAGTCGGTTTACACACGCGACAAGCTTGTTAAACAATTGAACTATTTGCCTGAGAAGGAAGCTCCGGCACCGGCTCCAGCACCCAAGCCAGCAGCTCCAGCAGCCAAACCGGCAACAGCCGACGCTCCGGCAGCCAAACCGGCAGCTGAAGCCGACGACAAGGTGACGATGGAAGTGGAAGCACCCAATGGCAAGGTGATGACGGTGAAATTGGCTCAAGACGACGTGAAAGCCATTGAGGCAATGATAGCCGAGAAGCCTGAGATGACTAAATTCCAGGCTATGCAGGCAGTCATAAAGGCCAAAAAGGCTACAAAAGCGTAGAAAAAAATAAGAAATATAAATTAAATATGGATTCAGTAGGAAATATCATCATGTATTTCGTAATCGCATTGTCGATTATCGTATTTTCGGTGCTGACAGTGACAACAAGCAGGATTTTGCGTTCGGCAACCTATCTGTTGTTTGTGCTGCTTGCCACAGCAGGAATCTATTTCCAAGTGGGATATGAATTCCTTGGCGCGGTGCAGATAGCGGTGTATGCCGGCGGCATACTTGTGCTGTTTGTGTTTGCCATTTTGCTCACGCATAAGCCCGGAGAAAAAGCTAAGCCGCTCGATTCGCACAAGCGTTGGCTTGGATTGTGTGCGGCGATTGCCGGTGTGTTGTTGTGCGCTTATGCGCTCGTTTCGCAATGTAGTGTGGCGTTTGCCAAACAAGGCATTGTGAATGTCGATATGAGCCGCATCGGTCACGCCCTGCTCAGCACCGACAAGTTTGGCTATCTGTTGCCATTCGAGGCGGTGAGTGTGTTGTTATTGGCATGTATAATCGGTGGCATAGTTATAGCCCGTAAAAGATAAATAGGAGACGCGATTTATGGAATTGACAGTGCTTATGTATCTTATTCCCAGCCTGATTATGTTTGGCTGCGGCGTTTACGGGTTTGTAACCCGAAAAAATATGATAGCGATATTGATTTCGCTTGAGTTGATGCTCAATTCGGTTGATATCAATTTCGTAGTGTTTAACAGTTTCTTGTTCCCCGGCCAGTTGGAAGGTATGTTCTTTACGCTGTTCGCCATTGCCATTGCGGCAGCCGAGACGGCTTTGGCTCTTGCCATCGTCATCAACGTATATCGCAAGGTGAAGAATGTGGATATCAAGGAAATATCTAAAATGAAATTTTAACGACTATGGCAGAACAGTATTCTTATTTGTTGGCAATTTTGGTCATCCCCATAGCAATGTTCTTGTTCTTGGGCTTGATGACAACAAAGTTGAGTAAGAAAGTGGCAGGTACGCTTGGCACCATTGGTCTTGGCGCTTGCCTCATCATAGGATATACGGCTGCAATCACTTATTTTGCAAGTGGCAGTCTTGAGCCGATTAAGGTGATGGATACAACGTGGATTGACTTCTCGCAGATTGCCGAGGGCTTCTCAATCAACTTGGGCATCTATCTCGACCCTATCTCGGCTATGATGCTCATTGTGGTGACTACAATATCGTTCCTCGTTCACCTCTACAGTAACGGTTATATGGACGATGCCCACCTCATTAAATACGGCCATGAGGCTGAAGGCTTGGCAAAGCACGGTTTTCAACGCTATTTTGCTTTCTTGAGCCTCTTCACATTCTCGATGCTCGGTCTGGTGCTCGCCACCAACATCTTCCAGATGTATATCTTCTGGGAGCTTGTGGGTGTGTCGTCGTATTTGCTCATCGGTTTCTACTACACCGACCCGGCTGCAATTCACGCATCAAAGAAGGCGTTCATCACCACTCGTTTTGCCGACCTTGGCTTCTTGATTGGTATCCTCATTTTGTCGTATTACACTAAGACGTTCGACTTCGACACGCTCATCAACGGTTCGAGTTCAGCCCTCGCCACAATGCACGGCACCACATTCCTTGGTTGCTCGGTTTTGTGTTGGGCAATGACATGCATCTTCATCGGCGGTGCCGGCAAGAGCGCCATGTTCCCGTTGCACATCTGGTTGCCCGACGCAATGGAAGGCCCGACACCGGTGTCGGCGCTCATCCACGCAGCCACAATGGTTGTTGCAGGTGTTTATCTTGTGGCACGTTTGTTCCCGATTTATCTGATTGCTGAAGGTTCTCTGGTTGTAATCACTGTTGTAGGTGCATTCACTGCATTCTATGCGGCAGCCATTGCGTGTGCGCAAACCGACATCAAGCGTATTCTTGCATTCTCAACCATTTCGCAGATTGCATTCATGATTACATCGCTTGGTGTGGCTCGTCCCGAGTATCACGAAGGTGTGGGCTACATGGCATCAATGTTCCACCTGTTCACTCACGCCATGTTTAAGGCTTGCTTGTTCTTGGTGGCAGGTGCAGTTATCTATCGCATACACTCAAACGAAAGCTCGCACATGGGCGGCTTGCACAAGTATATGCCAATTGCAAGCATTGCGTGCTTGATTGGCTGTCTTGCAATTTCGGGTATCTTCCCATTTGCCGGCTTCTTCTCGAAAGACGAGATTCTGGTGGCAGCCTACTGCAACAACATGTGGTGGGGCGTATGGATGTCGATGGTGGCAGGTATGACCGCCTTCTACATGTTCCGCCTCTACTATCTTGTTTTCTGGTGGGATACACCCGACTACGAGGCTCACGGACATCACGTTCCAAAAGAAGCTCCATTGGTGATGACATTGCCATTGATAATTCTTTCGGTTGCCACTTGTGTAATCGGCTTCTTGCCATTCTCTGATTATATCACCTATAATCATGAACCATTGCATGCCGGTCATAACTGGACAGTGATTATTTCGAGCACCGTGATTGCTTTGATTGGCATCGGTTTGGCCACCGCTCTCTATTTGAAGAAGAACGACAAGCCGGGCAAGATGCAAAATGCTGCTCCAAGCCTTTGGACTGCGGCACACAAGCGCTTCTACATGGATGAGCTTTACATGTTCATCACTCACAACGTGATATTCCAGAACATTTGCCGTCCGATTGCATGGTTCGACCGCGCAATCATCGACGGAACAATGAATATGTTTGCCAACATCACCAACTCGGCATCGTATGCAGTGCGCAAGCTGCAATCGGGCAGCATTCAGGCATACGTTTGGATTTACCTGGCAGGTGCAGTGCTGTTGGCTGCAGTGGCAATTATATGTTTAATTTAAACGCAACGGTAGTTTTTTAAGAATTATGATTTGGTCTAATATATTAATTTATTTTGTAATAATTCCTCTTCTTGTTCTTGGAGGATTGGCTTTCAGCAAAAGCATGAAAGCTATTAGAGCCGTTTGCGTTACAGGTGCTACAGCCTTGATGGCGCTGGCAATCTATCTGGTGGTTGTTTTCTTGCAGACTCGTGCTGCAGGCGTGACCGACGATATGATACTCACAGGCAGTTGGACATGGTATGCTCCGCTCAACATCAACCTCGCACTTGGCGTTGACGGCATTTCGGTGGTGATGATTGTTCTTTCGGCATTCATCGTGTTTGCCGGAGTGTTTGCATCGTGGAAAATCAATCCGCTGCCAAAACAATATTTTTTGTGGTTCTTCCTGCTTTCGACAGGTGTGTTCGGTTTCTTCATCTCAATCGACTTGTTCACTATGTTCATGTTCTACGAGGTGGCACTTATCCCGATGTATCTGTTGATTGGCGTATGGGGAAGCGGCAACAAGAACTATTCGGCAATGAAGCTTACATTGATGCTTATGGGCGGCTCGGCATTCTTGATGCTTGGCTTGATTGGTATTTACTTCCACTCGTCGGCAAATGCCAACCAGCTCACTATGAACATCATTCAAATAGCACACAACAATGCAATTCCTGAAAGCTGGCAGATGTGGCTGTTCCCGGCAGTGTTTGTGGGCTTCGGCGTACTTGGCGCAATGTTCCCATTCCACACATGGTCGCCCGACGGTCATGCTTCGGCGCCAACTGCAGTGTCGATGCTTCACGCTGGTGTGCTTATGAAACTTGGTGGTTACGGCTGCTTCCGCATTGCCATCTTCTTGATGCCTTATGCAGCTCATCAGCTTGGCTGGATATTCCTTATCCTCACCGGCATCTCGGTGGTTTACGGTGCATTCAGCGCATGCGTACAGAGCGACTTGAAATACATCAACGCTTACTCATCGGTGAGCCACTGCGGCTTGGTGTTGTTTGCTATTTTGATGTATAACACCACGGCAATGACCGGTGCCATCATGCAGATGCTTTCGCACGGTTTGATGACAGCATTGTTCTTTGCTCTGATTGGTATGATTTACGGCCGCACACACACCCGCGACATTCGCAAGATGGGCGGCTTGATGCAGATTATGCCTTACCTTGGCGTATGCTATGTGATTGCCGGTATGGCATCGCTCGGTTTGCCTGGTTTGAGCGGTTTCGTTTCGGAAATGACCATCTTCATCGGTTCGTTCCAGAACAGCGACATGTTCCACCGCGTGTTCACCATTGTGGCTTGCAGCTCGATTGTTGTAACTGCAGTGTATATTCTTCGCGTGGTTGGCAAGTTGCTCTTTGGCAAGGTTCAAGATGAGCATCACCTCACTCTCACCGATGCCGAATGGCACGAACGCTTTGCTACACTGGTGCTCATTGGTGCTGTGGCAGCAATCGGTTGTTTCCCTAACTTCTTCGAAACGGTGATTAAGGACACCTTCATGTCGGGCAACCTCTACGAGGGTGTGCTCAAGGTGTTGGAACAACCACTTTCATGGATGTAATTAAATAAGTGTTGAATTAAAGACAGGAAAATATAAAGATGGATTATTCTCAAT
>JBJECZ010000005.1:0-12120 GCA_051871555.1 Muribaculaceae bacterium
CTCGTCAGGCTCATAACCTGAAGGTCGGTGGTTCGACTCCATCTCCCGCCACTAACAACGGAAGTTCAGAGCAAATTCTGAGCTTCCATTTTTTATGCAATATAGGCTGGTGGCAAACAGCGGCGCAGCGCCCCTCCTAAGCAATTGGCGGCACACGCCCTGCTCCATGCACATCGGCAGAAAACTGCTCAAATGCTCAGCCAAACTGTGCAACCTATGCTAATAGCATTTTTTATGCACAATCTCTAAGTATTTGTGTATATGGATATTTTTGAGTAATTTCGCAGCGTAAAACAAACGAAGTGATTAATCGTAATACTGCTTATGGTGTCAAAGACAAGAGAAAAGCTCATTGAGGTTGCGCGCCAATTGTTTGCACACAAAGGCGTTGAAAACACCACTATGAACGACATTGCTTCGGCCTCGGAAAAAGGTCGACGCACCATCTACACCTACTTCAAGAGCAAACGCGACATATACAACGCCGTGGTGAAAAACGAAAGCGAACTGATTGTAGAGCGTTTGAGCAATATCCCGGCACAAAGCCTCTCGCCCGAAGAAAAACTCATGAACTTCATCTTCGTGCGATTTGATGCCATCAAAGAGCTTGTGACCCGCAACGGCTCGCTGCGCGCCGGATTCTTCCGCGATGTGCGCAAGGTGGAACGCGCCCGCCGCGGCACCCTGAATCAGGAATGTTCAATTTTGATGGAAATCCTCAGCGAAGGCGTCGACAAAGGCGTTTTCTCAATTAAGCACATCGACAAAACCGCCAAGGTGATGCTGCTGTGCCTGCAGGGCATGGACGTGCCATACGTGCGCGACAGCTTTGCCGAAATGGACATCGAGAAGAACAAGCTTCGCGAATACATTCAGGACTTCATCCTCTACGGCATAACAGCAAAAAACGCCTCACAGCCAGCTGCCAAGCCCAAGAGCGATGTCACTACTAACACGATTTGACAAAAAACACTATAGGAAATTTTTATATTTTAAAAAAGAATTTTTAGAAAGATGAAATTATTAGAAGGAAAAGTTGCACTCGTTACAGGTGCTGCACGCGGTATCGGTAAAGCTATCGCATTGAAATTTGCCGCTGAAGGCGCTGACGTTGCTTTCACCGACCTTGTAATTGACGAAAACGGCAAAGCCACCGAGGCAGAAATCGCCGCTCTTGGCGTGAAAGCAAAAGGCTATGCTTCGAACGCTGCGAACTTCGACGAAACCCACACCGTGGTTGAACAAATAAAGGCTGACTTCGGCCACATCGACATCCTCGTGAACAACGCCGGCATCACCAAGGACGGCTTGATGATGCGCATGACCGAGGCTCAATGGGACGCAGTGATTGCCGTTAACCTCAAGTCGGCATTCAACTTCATCCACGCTTGCTTGCCAATCATGATGCGCCAACGCAGCGGCTCAATCATCAACATGGCATCGGTTGTAGGTGTTCACGGCAACGCCGGTCAAGCCAACTACGCTTCGTCGAAGGCTGGCCTTATCGCCCTTGCTAAGAGTATCGCTCAGGAAGTGGGTTCTCGCGGCATCCGCGCCAACGCCATCGCTCCGGGCTTCATCGAAACTGCCATGACCGCTGCTCTGCCCGAAGAAGTTCGCAAAGAATGGTGCCAGAAAATCCCATTGCGCCGCGGCGGCCAAGTGGAAGACATCGCAAACGTTGCCACTTTCTTGGCAAGCGACATGTCGTCGTACGTTTCGGGTCAAGTTATCCAAGTTGATGGCGGCATGAACATGTAATCAACGAGAGACCAAAATCTCAACCCATAACAGCGAAGGCTGTGTACACGCCACCCAAACGGCACCGTACACAGCCTTCCGTTTTTTCCACCACCGCAGCAAGATGAGGAGCCTGCGCACCAAGTGGGAAGCCCGCGGCTGCCCTATCACCAAATCGCCTTACGAATAACCACAGGGCATCAAACGTTGCAACGAATAGCAATGCGAGTGGAACTGCAATCATCTGATTCGTTATTCCACTCGCATTACCATTATTATATATAATGACAAGTATGTCTAATGCATTGCTGAGGCTGCTGCGGCGTTAGTCATCGTCGGCGGCGATTTCGGTTTCGCGCATCTCCTTGTATTCCTCCCAATCGGGGTCGTCGGCAGCATAAAACTCAAGCGGAAGCTGCTCGAAGTCAGCCATCGCCTCGTTGAACTTCTTCGAGAAAATGTGCAGGCTCATGGTGTAGAACACCCAGTTGCGCTCGCCTGCACCGGTGTAGATGCCCGTGAGTATTGCCACAGGGTCTTTCTTCAGCTCAGCCTTCAGCGCGTCGGTGATTTTCTCCATCAACTCCGACGTTGGCACATCGGGCATTCCACCCTCGCCGTAACGCCAGCTAACCTCAACACGATATTTATATTTGCCAAACGCAATCACGTTGTCCATGTCGCGACGCCCAGTGACGATAATCAGTTCGCCCGATTCGCTCTCAGCAGGCGCCGACCACCACTCATCGCTTATCTTCAGTTTTGCCATATTTCCTATTATTCTTATTTATGCCATAAATTTAGCAAATAATTTTCATTTAGAAAAATTTGCATAATTCAAAAATTTTTAATACATTTGCATCCGCTTAAAATAGTGTGAATTTGGCATTCGCCATAAGCATAGCCCATAAGGGCATGAGAAAAACATAAAAAAATCCAAAATTTAAAATTTTTATATTCATGATTACACCTATCACCACTCTGTCGCTGGCACTCGCCATTGTAGGCATAGCTTTTGTTGTGTGCCTAATCAAACGACTTCAAACCGAAAAGGAATTGTTTAATCTGACCAACAGCTACGACAAATTGCAACACGATGTTGAAAAACTGGAATCGGAGAAAGACCTCCTGCAACAGGAGAAAAGCAAACTCGACATTGAGGACGCCAAGAAAACCGAAAAAATCGGATTGCTCAACAACCGAATCGAGGAGCTAAACGGCACCATCAAAGAACTCACAACCAAGCGCGCCGAACTTGCCCAAACCATCATCGAAGCCGAAGCGGAAAAGGCTGAACTGAGAGCCAAACTCAACAATGCACAGAAACTTATTGAGGAAAGCAAAGCCCGCCAAGCCGAACTCAACAAGCAGACCGAGGAAACCTTCAAGAACATCGCCAACGAGATTCTCAAGCAAAACAGCAGCGATTTCAAGCAAGCCAACGAAATGCGCATCAGTGAGATTCTCAAGCCTTTCAAAGAGAATGTGGAGAATATGCAGCGCTCCATCAAGGAATACTACGAAAACGGCATTAAGGAGACCTCGTCGCTGAAAACCACCATAGACGAACTCTCTCGACTGAACAATCAGCTCGGCAAAGAAGCCAACGACCTGGCTGCTGCCCTACGCGGCAATAAAAACAATACCCAGGGACCGTGGGGCGAAACCATCCTGCAACAAATTCTTGAAGGCTCGGGCTTGATTGAAGGTGTAAATTTCACCCTGCAAGCCACCCAAAACCCCGACGGCACAAAAATCGACGGCAACTATCGCCCCGACGCCCTGCTCTATCTGCCTGACAAAAAGGTGCTGGTGGTGGACTCGAAAGTGAACATTACTTCATACGTCGACTACGCCAACGCCGAGAACGACAACGACCGCAAGCAACTGCTTGCCGAACACGTCAAGGCCGTTGAACTGCAAATAGGCAACTTGAGCAGCAAAAACTATCAGAAAGCAGTGAAAAATTCTGCCGACTTTGTGATAATGTTCATGCCAAACGAAGGCGCTTACATCGCCGCCATGCACGGCGACCCTGAGCTGTGGAACAAAGCATACAACAAGCATGTGCTGCTGGTGAGCCCAACACACCTCATCTCGGTGGTGAAAATGATGGAGCAGCTGTGGAACAACGACAAGCAAAACCGCAACGCCATTGCCATTGCCGAGGAATCGGGCAAGCTAATCGACAAACTCGCCGCCTTTGTTGACGACATGAAGGTGGTTGGCGACAACCTCGGCAAAGCCCAAAAGAACTACGACAACGCAATGGGCAAGCTGAGCACCGGCAAAGGCAACATCCTCAGCCGCGCCGACAAAATTGCCAAACTCGGCGCAAAAGCCACAAAGCAACTGCCTGCAGCCGACGACAGCGACGAGTAAATATGCCCGTCGAAGCATCGTCGCCCGACCCAATTTAAACAAAAATGCTATGCTTCAACACATTACGGAGCATAGCATTTTTAACACTTCAACTGACAGCCCGAAAAGTGTTAAATATCGCCTCATGCAATAGCCAAAAATCGGCGCATACACTATGCGAGAGTGCGATTTAACACGTTATGTTAAATTTGATGTATTTGTTAAAGACGCACTACATTCCACCACATATTAACACATTCTTTTTCAACCTTTTACGATTATTTAAGATTACGCAAATTTGCACAAACAAAAATAATTTGCTAACTTTGCACCCAGATTAAAGAATTACAGATAATGCCAGCGCCCAAAAAGGCACGATGAAACTGGCATCGCCGAAAATCGGCAAAGTTGTCTGCCCCGAAGCATTTCGCCGCCGGCAACTTCAAGTTGAACGAAAATTGAAACGAATGAAGAAAGGCTTATTAGCAATTGCTTCTCTTGCTCTTTTGCTCGTTTCCACATCTGCTAACAGCACCAAGACAATCGACAGCCGCGTAGGCTACCTTGCTCCGGTGTTCAACCTTAGCAACAACGACACCACAATGTCGTTGCAAGAGATGAAAGGAAAGTATGTGCTCCTGACCTTCTGGTCGTCGGCAGACGCCGAATCGCGCATCAGCAACATTCACTACAACCGAATGGCTGGCAAAAACAGCAGAGTGCAACACCTTGCGGTGAACTTCGACCGCAGTGCAAAGGTCTTCAATGAAGTGGCTTTGATTGACAACCTTGAACGCGGAACTCAGTTCCACATCACTAACGGCAATCAATCGTCAATTCAAAAGGAGTATCGAATCGGCAGCAAAGGGCTGCGAACACTGCTCATCAACCCCGATGGCGAGATTGTGAGCGAAAACCCCTCGGATGCCGAACTTGCACAACTGAACTGAAAGCTGGGGATTCAACTCCCGTCTAATAGAAGAAACCGTGACGTCACCGCAAATGGAACGCCACGGTTTCTTATTTTCACCACCACTACACAAGAAAAATATACTTGATGCCCCTACTTTAGACAGGTTTACGTCAAATCTTGACTATGAATTAGAAAGATTTTACTCATTTTTTTGCCTATGAATTAGAAAGATTTTGCCAAAATCCTGCCCTACTTTAGACAGGGCACGAGCCATCTTTGCCCACCCTTTTTTAACAACATTCTCAACGTCGCAAAACAATAGCACACAACGGCGCCAACAGCAGTCAAGAAAAAGCCTAATCCAAAAAATCATATAGAAATTTTGGATTATAATCCAAAAATATCAACTATTTTTTGGATTAGGCATTAAATTTTGGATTAGCGCATTGCCAATTTGATTTGTTTTTCATAACTTTATACCCGAAATAATAAGCGCAAAAGCATGATAACAAGAGACCTACAGAAAGTAATTGAAGAAAGATGCCATAAGGGCAAAGCAATAATTCTAATTGGGGCAAGACAAGTAGGCAAGAGCACCCTATTCTCCGAAATATGCAATGGAATAGAGGGCAACGTATTGTCGCTCAACTGCGATGACCCCGAAACACGAGCAATGCTCACAAACGCCAACCAATCAGAGCTAAAACTCCTGATAGGAAACAACAAGACGGTTATTATCGACGAGGCACAACGAGTGGCAGGAATTGGCACAACCCTGAAAATCATAACCGACAATTACAAGGATGTGCAACTGCTTGTCACAGGCTCTTCTTCATTCGAACTTCATAACCGATTAGAGGAGACTCTAACCGGGCGAAAATATGAATATCATCTCTATCCGGTTTCGACAAGCGAATTGCTTAAGACAGGAGGCTTACTCATGGTCAGGCAGACACTCGAGCAACGGCTCATTTATGGTTCGTATCCCGAAATCGTAAGCTACCCAAATAATGCAAAAGAATTGCTGATGGGCATCGCCGAAAGTTACCTATATAAGGACATCCTTGCAAGGGAAGGCATTCGAAAACCTGCACTGCTTGAAAAGCTGCTTGTTGCACTTGCCCTACAAGTCGGCAGCGAAGTCTCTTACAACGAAATCGGTCAGACTATTGGTTCCGACTCAAAGACAGTAGAGAAATACATCGACCTACTGGAGAAATGCTTTATTATATTTCGTATTTCAGCGCTCAGTCGCAACATACGCACAGAGTTAAAAAAGAGCCGCAAAGTGTTTTTCTACGACAATGGAATACGCAATGCCGTATTACAAAACTATGCCCCATTGCCACTGCGTAACGACGCAGGAGCATTATGGGAAAATTTTGTCATCTCCGAACGTATCAAAAAGAACCACTATGAGGGTCGATATCCCAAATATTACTTTTGGCGCACAACGTCACAGCAAGAGATAGATTTCATCGAGGAGGAAGACGGCATGTTCAACGCCTTCGAAATGAAATGGAATCCAAAACGTGGCAAAGCATCATTGCCAGAATCATTTGTAAAGAACTACAATGTAGGCAGCACAAACGTAGTCACGCCAGAGAATTATATTGAGGTCTTGGGCTCAGACACAGAGCACACCTAAACACAATTGCCAATAAAGCATCACTATAGCTGCACATGAAAATCCCACGCATTGACCATTTCTGAATTTTAGAAATAGCCGATAATGCAATCGTCGACATAACCACACTCTTTCTAAGCCGACAAACGCAAACAGCCACTACTACAACAACGAAGGCGCGTCAATCGACACGCCTTCAAATGAATTATAGTTGAAAAATGATATTCATCATTAACGAACACGCAGCGTCTTGCCGGCGCGGATGTTCGACGAATTGCCAAGACCGTTCAACTGGCGCAACTTAGCCACTGTAGTGCCATTGCGTGCGGCAATCGAACTGAGCGTTTCGCCTTGACGAATCTTGTGTGTTGCCTTGCCTCGACTGCTGCGATATTTGCCCTTGCTGCGCGACGGAGCATAGTTGCGGCTGTTCTCGTAAGTGTTCTTGTTGAACGTGTATATGTCGGTATGCGTCGTCTGGTTTTCGAAATCGAAGATAGCTTCAGGGTTGATGGCAATGCCCATGAAACGAGTCTCGAAGTGAAGGTGCGGACCGGTGCTGTGTCCGGTGCTGCCGCCCAAAGCAATTGGCTGACCAACCTCAACGCGCTGGTCGGGTTTAACGAGGAAGCGCGAAAGGTGACCATAAACGGTTTCCATGCCGTTGTCGTGACGAAGCACAACATAGAAGCCGTAACCGCCACGCTCATACTTTGTCAAACGCACCTTGCCGCTGAATGCTGCTCTAACGGTGTCGCCGGTGCTCAGGCGCAAGTCGATGCCCTTGTGCATACGGCGAAAACGCGGGCGATAGCCATAACGTGAAGTTACTATGCCGGGAACAGGCATGGCATACTTCGACACGTCGAGTTCCTTAGTGGCAGGAATAACAGCGTTTTTATATGGATTTACATGGTCGCTTTCCCATCCTTCGGTATAGATATCGGGTTCCGGCTCATCTTCTTCATAAAGATGGCTGGCATAGTCTTGCGCTTCTTTGAGGCGAATCTGGTCTTGAATGCGATTCTGGTGAGCTAAAAGTTTTTCGTGAGTTTTCGAATAATTTCTTGCCGATTGCAGGTTTTGTGCATCAGCCTTAACGCCCATCGATGAAAGGACGAAAAAGCCCATACTAATTCCTAAAATCGTTATGCTTTTCTTCAAGTTCATATAGTAAATCTACCGGTTCAATTTTTTCGACTTTCAAAGTTATAGATTAATTTTATCTTTGCCAATCGACAGACTGCTAAAACTTGTAAAATTCGGTTTAATTTTATTTAATTTACCAGTCTAACGCTGTGATTTTAAGCATTTTTTAATATAATGGCATCGTCAGCTTATTATGCTCCAATCAATTTTGCGGTCAAACAGGTCGTGCAGACGCTCGCCGAGCAATCGGTGTTCGGGCTTTGAAAGCGAGGGGTCGGCATCGATTATTTCGCGGGCATCGTCGCGGGCAAGTTGCACAATTTGCCCGTCTTTTGCAAGGTCGGCGATGTGCAGGTCAAAAGCAATTCCGCTTTGCTGCGTGCCCTCCATGTCGCCCGGACCACGCAGCTTCATGTCTTCCTCAGCCACCACAAACCCGTCGTTGGTTTCGGTCATCACCATCAGGCGATGCTTTGTCTCCTTGGCGAGCTGATGCTTCGACATGAGAATGCAAAACGACTGCGAGGCGCCACGCCCCACGCGACCACGCAACTGATGCAACTGGCTCAAGCCGAACCGTTCGGCATTTTCAATCACCATAATCGAGGCGTTCGGCACATTCACGCCCACCTCAATCACCGTGGTTGCCACCATAATCTGCGCCTGATTGCTCACGAACTGCTGCATTTGCCAGTCCTTTTCGGCTGGTTTCATCTTGCCGTGAACAAAGCACACCTTATAACTCGGAAAAGTTTCGCAGATGGTTTCGTAGCCTTGCTCGAGGTCATGCAAATCGAGTTTCTCGTTCTCCTGAATGAGCGGGTAAACGAAATAAGCCTGACGGCCCTCGGCAAGCTGGCTGCCCACAAAGCGATACATTGCCTGGCGCGACTGGTCGGTGCGCAACACGGTTTCCACCGGCTTTCTGCCCGGCGGCAACTCGTCGATTACGCTCACGTCGAGGTCGCCATATACCGTCATTGCCAACGTGCGCGGAATAGGCGTTGCCGTCATCACCAGCACGTGCGGCGGCGTGGAGTTTTTGGTCCACAATCGAGCACGCTGCGCCACACCAAAACGGTGCTGCTCGTCGATTATCACCAGTCCAAGATTGCGGAACTGCACCACATCTTCGAGCAACGCATGCGTGCCCACGATAATCTGCAACTCTCCGCTCAGCAACTGTTCGTGAATGGTTTCGCGCAGTTTTTTGCGGGTGGAGCCGGTGAGCAATGCACATTTTATGCCCAACGGTTCAACCATGCTGCTGATGGTATCGAAGTGCTGCGTGGCAAGAATCTCGGTAGGCGCCATAATTGCCGACTGGAAGTTATTGTCAATGGCAAGCAACATACACATCAGAGCCACCAAAGTCTTTCCGCTGCCCACATCGCCCTGCAGCAAGCGGTTCATCTGCCTGCCGCTGCCCATATCCTTGCGAATTTCCTTTATCACGCGTTTCTGCGCCCCGGTGAGCGGGAACGGCAGGCACTCGCTGTAGAAGCGGTTGAAATAGTCACCAACCTTGTTGAACACAAGCCCCTTAAACTTGGCGTTACGCGTGCTTGCATACCTTAGTATGTTGAGCTGCAACATAAACAGCTCGTCGTATTTCAGTCTGAACTGTGCCCTCTGCAGCGCATCGATGCTCGTTGGCTGGTGGATGTTCACCAGAGCCTCTTGAAGCGGCATAAGCCTGTGGCGGAGCATCAGCACTTCGGGCAACGGGTCGGCAAGGCGCTGCACCACATTGGCGCCAAGCAAATTGTCGACGAGTTGCTGCATGGTGCGCTGGCTGAATGCTCGGTTACGAAGCGTCTCGGTGAGGTTATACATTCCGCGCACACCCGACGTCATTTTTTGCGGGTTATACACGTCAACCTCGGGATGAGCTATGCTGTAAACACCTTTAAACAATGTAGGTTTGCCGAAAATCACATACTCCACGCCTGTGTGATAGGCATCTTGAATTTGCTTTACTCGGTTGAACCACACGCACTCGATGGTGCCGGTGCCGTCGCTGAACAGCGCGTTGATGCGTCGCTTTGCACCCTGCCCTTGTGGCGTGAACACCACAAACCTGCCACGCAACTGTATGTAAGGCAACTCACCGTCGAGGTCGCAAATGCGATGAATGGTGCTGCGGTCGATATAGCGAAACGGAAAATAATACAGCAAATCGTAGTAAGTGCGAATGTCAAGCTGCTTGGCGAGCAACTCGGCACGTTTCGGCCCCACTCCGTGCAGGTATTTTATGTCCATGTTCTGCAATTCGTTCATCTCTTCATCAGCATTTCGGCAATAGTCAAATCGTTGGGATGAGTGATTTTTATATTGGTCACTTCGCCGTCAATCATGTGTATCACACCATTGTTGTGCTCAAACACCGAAGCATCGTCGGTGAAAAACGGCGAATACTCGGCATCATAGGCACGACGCAACGCCATGGCGTCGAACACCTGCGGAGTCTGCACAGCGCGCAGCATCTCGCGGCTCAACGGCTCCGAACCGCCTTCGCTGTCCACCACGCGGCGTATGCTGTCGGTTACAGCCACCACAGGTATGGCACTACCATTTGCCTCAGCGCAGGCAAACGCAGCAGCAATGAGCGACGTGCTCACCAGCGGTCGCACCCCGTCGTGCACGGCAATGGCATCGCCAGGCTGAACGTCGATGGCGACTATGGCGTTTTTAACCGAGCAAAAACGGTTTGCTCCGCCCGTCACCACCCGGTGCTCGGTGGCGTACCCATGTTCGGCGCAAAGCTCGCTCCACCAGCCCACGAACGCTGCCGGTAGCACAACAATTATCTCTATGCCGCCGAGCGCTGCAAACTTGTCGATGGTGTGCATCAGCACCGGCTTGCCGCTCAACGGCAGAAACTGCTTTGGTATATTTGAGCCAAACCGGCTGCCGCTGCCGCCGGCAACTATTATTGCGTATCGCTTCATTATAACATAATCTTATTTTGTGGTTAGCGAATCACCTAATTCTCTACAAAATTACAAAAAATATTCCATCGCATTGCCCCTTCGCGTCCACACAAACAAAATAAAAAGGGACTTTTCAACAAAGTCCCTTTTTAGGTCTTCAATAGGTATAATTTTTTTAAGGTAAAAAAGATTGTTTTAGGTTTATGTTGCAAATATGCATCCTAATTTCTGATTCAGCAAATAAAAAAATATGCTTTATAACATACTTTCTAAACATCTTAGCGCCAATTTAAGCCTCAATTTAGGTTAACGAACTAATTTACAATAACATACGAAAACAATCATTAACTAAAACATAATTGTTAAATAATGTTATATTGGAAAATTTTCGTTGATGTATGCCAATTTATAACATGGTTTCAAATAGAAATTTGCCATAATCAACCATGTGAGCGCACATAATTTCACACAAATATAAGAAATATTTATTTAAATTCTGGCAATTTGCCAAATAATCTGCAACATTTGCCCAATAAACATTTTTTAAGAATTTCAAATCGGCACAGAAAAAATTATACAAAATGACCCAAACTTAAAAATTGCTGCATGCAAATGGCTGGACGCCAACAGTTATAGAGCCGATTTCAAGGTGAGCTGATTGCCGTCGAACACGGCGTAAGTGCACATGCCTATCCACTCACCAAGCACAAGCATTCGTCTACCGGTGCTGAGAGTGTCGTCGATGAGCGTATGCAAATGGCCATAGACGAAATAGTCCACCTCGGGATTGCGTTTCGAATATTCCTCCGAAAAATCGGTGAGTGTCTTCAGTCCGTGCGCAATGCAGCGCTCAATGTCGACAGCGCTGCGCTTCACGCGATTTTCTTTCGACCATCCGCTGGCAAGCGGAACCGTCCATCGCGGATGAATGCCGGCATAAAGCATCTGGCAAAAACGGTTGCGGAACAACCATCGCATAAAGGCAAACGAACGCTTTTGGCGCCCCACACCATCGCCATGGTCAAGCAGGAATATTTTTCCGTCGAGAGTTAACCTCAGTGGACCGTCAACCACCTTTATGCCCAACTCATTTGTCAAATAATCGAAAAACCAAATATCGTGGTTTCCTTTCATCCAAGTGATTTCGATGCCGTTATCAGCCAACTCGGCAAGTTTTCCGAGAAAACGGACATAACCACGCGGCACCACATAGCGATATTCAAACCAATAATCTAATATGTCGCCAAGCAAGAAAATGCGCTTGGCATCGTGCTTGATGCTGTCGAGCCAACGCACCACACGCATCTCATGCTCGCTAGGCTCAGCAATGTAGCTCGCCCCAAGATGCAAATCCGAAATGAAATACGTAAACGTGCCCGGCATGTCTGCTATAATTT
>JBJECZ010000006.1:0-12056 GCA_051871555.1 Muribaculaceae bacterium
TGTACCAAAGTTAGGCATATTATTTCAAACTAAAAAATGCTAATTTGTACCAGGAAAATTTAGCAAGAAAATTGCTAAATCGTTCTAAGACAAATAGTTACAAAACGTAAGTCGTTGAGTGATAGATAGGTATAGACACAAAAAAAGAGCCACCACCTGCGGTAGGTGATGACCCTCAAGTGATCCCGGAGCGATTCGAACGCTCGACCCACAGCTTAGAAGGCTGTTGCTCTATCCAACTGAGCTACGAGACCATCCTTATTTCTTTGCATCAGTGCATTTCTGCCTAAGGCGTTGCAAAATTACTCATTTTTGATGGTTAGTCAAAATTTATAAGCAACTTTTTGAACAACCTGTCGAAACTATTCATTGAAACACCTCTCACAATGCAAAGAAATAACATTTATTGCATTGGCAATTATCTGCCACTTTGCTTTATGCAATCAGCAACGAGAGTGGCAAACGAAGCATCGGCTTGCAATTGCTCAAGGGTGATGTGCATGCGATAGCGCCAATAGTGGCGGCTGTTGGCTGGCACATTGATGCGCTCGTCGGCAGCATTGTCACGTCGCAGGTTGCCGTCCATTGCCATCCAGTCTTGCAGCGGAAGGATGCAGAGCATCGATGGTGCGTCGAGGCATTTGCTCACCATCTCGCGGCAAAGCTGCGGCGTTGCTTGGGCTGGTGCTGCACCATCGTGCCACAACACTTGGTTGTAATAGCGCTGAGTGGCTGATGGGTCTTCTTCCCACCACTGGCGAATGCCGCTCATATCGTGGGTTGACGTGGTGGCTACACTTGCATATGGATAGGCATAGGTATTGCCAAATTCAACTCCAACTTCCTTTGGCATGCGCGGAATTTCGAGTGAGAGATATTTTTGCGAGTGCATCACGTCAGCAACACAATCAGGAATCATGCCAAGGTCTTCGCCGCAAACCAGCATCTCGGTGCTTTGGGTGAGCACCGGCAGCTTGCTCATGGAATTCTCATACCAGAACTGATTGTGGCGACGATAGAAGAAGTCGTCGTATAGGCGATTGTAGCATCCTTTTTCGTAATCGTTTAGCGTTTGATACACGCGTGTGCTCTGGGCACTGATGCGTGGATGATACTTGCTGCTATCGTTGCGGTCGACAATAAACAGCACGTCGTCGATTAGCTGCATCAAGCCTTCGCTGATGCGGCGATTCTTGTCGTTGGCTTCAAACTGGTTGAAATACTCTTTCACGCCTCGTTGCGTACTCACAAATTCTTGCAAGTCGTAACGGTAGTCGCCGCGATTAATCAGGAATCTACTCTTAACTTCCTCGGTGTACTCGCCAAAGAGGTCCCAGATGAAACTTTCGTGGATATATGGCTTGGTGAATCGTTCACGGTTCATCCAGAAGTCGTAGTTGTTGCGCATCTCGTCGGCAGTGTAAGGCATAGCCGGATAGAATGTGCCTAACAATCCGTGAATGGCGTCATTAGGAATCTGCCAAATGCGGAAGAAGCCCAAGATATGGTCGATGCGATAGGCATCGAAATACTCCGCCATTTTGCGAAAACGGTTCTTCCACCACTGATAGCCATCGCGCTTCATCACCTCCCAATTATATGTGGGGAAACCCCAGTTTTGACCCATAATAGAGAAGTCGTCGGGCGGAGCACCAGCCGAGCAATCCATGTGGAACAATTCAGGGTTGAGCCAAGCGTCTACGCTCGATGAGCTAATGCCGATTGGAATGTCGCCTTTTAGCACGACATGGTGCTTGTGGGCATAGTTGCGCACTTCGCGCAACTGCTTGTCGAGGTGATATTGCACGAAATAAACATAGTTGATTTTATCGCGATTGGCTTCGACAAAAGCGTCAATCTTGTCTTGTTGATATTTAGCAAATTCGCCCCAGTGATTAAAATCGGCTGTTTTGAATTGGTCGCGCAGCACGCTATAGGCAGCATAGGGTTTAAGCCACGACAAATTGTTCTTCACAAAAGTGCGATAAGCAATTGTCGACGCAAGTTTCTCACCCATTTGGGCATACAATGCTTTGACGTAAATTTCCTTTAGTTCGTTCACCTCTTCATAATCAACCACTGCCAACCCATTGAGATAGGCAGCTTTTTCGCGAGCCCATTCGGCTTTTGCTTTATCTTCAAGTTCGCCTATTGCATCGGGACGGATATACATCGGATGCAGGGCGAATGTGGAATTGGCATTATAGGGATACGAATCGAGCCAAGTGCGAGTCATGGTGGTGTCGTTGATAGGCAACAGCTGTATGACTTTCTGACCGGTTGCTTCAGCCCAATCAATTAGCTTGAACAAGTCGTAGAAATCACCTACGCCAAAATCGTCGGCACTGCGAAGCGAGAACACCGGGATTGCCGTACCTGCCCCACGCCACGGACTCATCGGGTTGCGCAGCACAAGGTTGTTGAGCACTGCCACTTCGCTCGGAGCTTGTTCTACTTCAAGCAGACGGTTATTGCCATATTCCCAAGCCTCGAGCCCTTTAGTGGCTGCATTTAGGATTACAAATTTATATTCAAGCGCTTCGCTGACGCCATGAAGCGTAATGCTCCACTTGGGAAATTCACTGCCATTCAACGGCTTTGCCTTATGCACATCCCAGCCGCCAAGCTGTTCGCCCTCTCCTACAACCGCAACAAGCTGATTGGAGTTAATCATTGGTGCAAACACACTCAGCACCACATCGCCGCCATTAGCAACCACGCCACTGCCCGACTGCTTACGCGAAAAAATGCCCTTGGTGAACGCTGTGGAATAAAACGGAGCATCGTCAGGCAGGTCCTGCCAGTTATCGTAAACCACAACAGCAGAAGCATTCTCAACAGCCGCAACTGCATGACGCTTACCCCATTCGCGGCGAAGAACCACACCATGCTCAGTCTTAATCAAATAAGAATACTCCAAGCTGTGCAATTCCTTAACATCGAACTCGGCAACCCAATCGGAGTCACTAACCGGCTCGAGCTTCAGTGCCTGCTCTATGCTACCGGAACCAAGCACCGGAGTGTTGCCACACACATACACCGATTCGCCCCAATGGGTGCGATAGTTGATTATTAGTCTTACTTTCATTTCGTTCTTATAGTATTTATTAAATTATATACTTTTATCTTATCCGCATTACATGTTGTTGCGATGCCTCATCCGCACTTCGACGTTCCGCACGATGTGCATATCAGGCAACCTTCTTGATAAATTAGCGTTTCGGCTCCGCAATTCGGACACTTCTGCCCGCTTGCCTTAGTGCCGTTAGGCAAATATTTCTTCAATGCACGTTCAACGCCCATCTTCCACGTATTAATCGACTGGCTGTCAAGCTCCAATCCACCCACAAGCTTAAGCACCTGGTCGATAGGCATGCCATATCGCAACACGCCCGAAATGAGTTTTGCATAATTCCAAAACTCCGGATTAAACTTGTCGGACAAGCCCTCGATGGTGGTTTTATATCCTCGTTTATTAATAAACTGGAAGTCATATCGCTTGTTTCCGTTTTCGTCAATCGCCTTAATAATCTTGCCCTTAGTGACCGACTTTGGGCAGAATATACCCTCCTCGTCATCGGCAAGACCAGTGAAAATTTCGTAAGGACGGCCGTTAATCAAGCCAATGAATGCAATCCATTTCTCCTTGTTGTTTTGAAAACGCACCACATCGGCGTCAAGTTCTATCGGGCGCTTCAGGAAGCGTTCTTCTTCAGCCATATAATGCATCTCATGGCCAGGCTTCTTCTCCTCCTTTTTGGTGGAGATGAGCACACCCGAACGCGAGCCGTCGCGATATACTGTGCAGCCTTTGCAGCCGTTTCGCCAAGCTTCTACATACAATTCGTTAACCAAGCTTTCACTAACATCGTTTGGCAGATTGATGGTGACACTGATTGAATGGTCTACCCACTTTTGCACACGGCCCTGCATTCTCACCTTTTGCACCCAGTCAACGTCGTTCGACGTGGCTTTATAGTAAGGCGACTTCTTCACCAATTCGTCAAGTTCGTCCTGCGTATATTTATCTTTAACATCAATTCCGTTCACCTGCATCCATGTGAGGAACTTGTGATGATACACCACATACTCCTCAAATGCATCGCCTGTTTCATCAACAAAATCTACACGGCTCTCAACGTCGTTAGGATTCACTTTGCGGCGACGCTTATACACCGGCAGGAACACCGGTTCGATGCCGGAGGTGGTTTGCGTCATCAGGCTGGTTGTGCCTGTGGGGGCAATAGTGAGGCAAGCAATGTTTCGTCTGCCATACTGCTTTGCCAACTCACGCAATTCGGGGTCGGCATCGAATATGCGGTTCACGAACGGATTGTTCACTTCGCGGTTGAAATCGTACACCTCAAATGCACCTCTTTCTTTGGCAAGATTAATCGACGAGCGATAGGCTGCCAACGCAAGCGCTTTGTGCACTGTTTCCGACATTTGAGTGGCTTCTTCAGTGCCATAGCGCAAACCAAGAGCTGCTATCATATCACCCTCAGCAGTAGTGCCAACACCCGTACGACGGCCCTTGATGGTCTTATTGCGAATCTTTGTCCACAAATTCAATTCGGTGAATTTCACTTCCTCGGTTTCAGGGTCAGAATTGATTTTGTCGATTATCTTATCAATCTTTTCCATCTCGAGGTCGATAATATCGTCCATTATGCGCTGTGCAGCAGCCACATGCTTCTTGAACAAATCGAAGTTGAATCGAGCCTCGGGTGTGAAGGGGTTTTCAACATACGAATACAAGTTGATTGCAAGCAGACGACAGCTGTCGTAAGGGCACAAAGGAATCTCGCCGCACGGGTTGGTGGAGATGGTTTTGAAGCCAAGGTCGGCATAGCAGTCGGGCACCGACTCGCGTGTGATGGTATCCCAAAATAACACGCCAGGCTCGGCACTCTTCCAAGCATTATGAATGATTTTTGCCCACAAATGGCGAGCATCGATGTTCTTCACCAGCTCAGGCTTGTCGGAATCGATTGGGAAAGTCTGCGCATATTCTGTGCCGTCGATTGCAGCCTTCATGAAAGCGTCGTCGATGCGCACCGACACGTTGGCGCCGGTAATCTTGCCTTCTGTCATCTTGGCGTCGATGAACGCTTCCGACTCAGGGTGCTTTATGCTGACGGTGAGCATAAGCGCACCACGGCGGCCGTCTTGAGCCACCTCACGGGTGCTATTCGAATAGCGTTCCATGAACGGCACAATGCCAGTTGATGTCAACGCCGAATTTTTCACCGGAAAACCTTTCGGGCGCAAATGCGACAGGTCATGACCTACGCCACCACGACGCTTCATCAGCTGCACCTGCTCCTCGTCCATCTTGATGATGCCGCCGTAGCTGTCTGGCTCGCCATCAAGCCCTATCACAAAACAGTTTGAAAGCGACCCAACCTGAAAATCGTTGCCAATACCCGACATCGGACTGCCCTGTGGTACAATATAGCGGAAATGCTTAATCAAATCAAACACTTCGTCTTCCGACATCGCATTTTCATATTTGTTCTCGATACGCGTAATCTCTTTTGCAAGCCTATGATGCATATCGTCGGGCGTGAGTTCATACAAATTGCCATAACTATCCTTCAATGCATATTTACTAACCCACACTTTTGCGGCAAGCTCGTCGCCACCAAAATAATCGGTCGAAGCCTTGAATGCCTCATCAAAATTATAAGTAGCCATTTTTAAATAATATCTGTTCGGTTTTGTCTGTTCAGTTCTTTTAATGCCGAACACAAAATTAATGAAAATAATTTGTATATAAAAGATAAAGTTTTCCACATCATTCTCACCCTATACCCTCAACGCATCCAAGCGCACATTCGTTTGCATCATACCCCATAAATAAAGATAATTGCCTGCGACAAATACCATAGAATTTGTAGCAAGCAACTATGCAAAACAATTGTGAAAAATCTTTTCTTCAATTAGCCGGGAAACCGCCCATATTTGCGCTCAACATTTTTTCATAAGCACAAATTCTTGCAAACTGCTTTAGGAATTCAAGGGTTCGTCGCTTTGGGCATTTCGTAGCATTAGTGTCGTTGTTTTTAACTTTGGTGTAGATTTCATCCATAGGCAATCGTTTATTTATATGTTCTAATCTTATAACGAGCCTATATGTCATATTATTTTATCTGCACCATATTTTTTGCATTTATAAACATAAAACCGCACTACACTTGCATCCCCTCACATCGCAGGGTATCGTAGCATACTGTAAAATGTCTAATTAAATCAAACTGTCAACGACACACGGTTTTCGCTGGCAAGCCTGCGCATATTAATTATTGCATAACGCATTCTGCCAAGCGCCGTGTTTACACTCACATTGGTTGCGTCGGCAATCTCCTTGAAACTCATGTTCTTATAATAACGCATCAGCAGCACCTCGCGCTGCGACGTCGGCAGCGCCTGAACAAGGCTGCGTATGTCGGCATGAATCTGCATCAACACCATATTGTCCTCTATGGTGTCCTCGCTCAAATCTTTTCTGTTCAAGATATTCACATCCTGGCTGTCGCACGACTGCAAGTTCTCGGCTCTCTCCTGACGGAAATAGTCGATAATTAAATTATGCGCTATGCGCGTAATCCATGCCAGGAACTTCCCGTTCTCAACGTAACGTCCCTGCTGAATGGTAGTGATGGCTTTAACAAATGTTTCCTGAAAAATGTCGTCCGAAACAAATTCGTCGTGCACCTGATGAAATATATAGGTATATACACGATTTTTGTATCGCTCTATCAACGTATCAAAAGCCTTACATTCACCCCCAACGTACAGCCTTACCAACAAGTCGTCGTTTAGGTCTTTTAAATTTCTCATTATAACAATGTTTTGTTTAATAAGTAAATCTTTTCAATAGGCAATCGATGTTATTTAAATAAGTGATACAAATAGAGTGTTTATGCTGCAAATTTAAGAATTAATTCTTTTAATCAAAGACAATTTCGCTAATTTAACACTTTTAACTTACAATATTCTGCGAAAACACACGCTAAGTATGCCCATTTAATGTAAATTCAGCCAATGTCCAATCATTTTTCACAGTTTTACTCAGGAATTCAAACCCTATGGTTTTTAATTTCCCTTCGATAATTGGCAAATCGCTTTCATAGAATCCCGAAACCAGCAACGTCGCGCCGTCTGCCATGCACGACTTGTATTTTTCAATATCATTCAAAATAATGTTTCGGTTGATGTTTGCCAAAAACAAATCACAGCCACTCATGCCATCCAATGCCGAGGCATCGCCGTGAATCATTGTCACATTCACACCATTCAATCCACAATTTTCAACAGCGTTATTATAGGCAGTTTCATCTATTTCAATTCCGGTTACCGCATTAGCACCTCGCTTGGCAGCCAATATCGAAAGAATACCGGTGCCGGCACCCATATCCACTACTCTTTTACCCGACAGCCCGATGTTCAGCAACCGCTCTATCATCATCGACGTGGTTTCGTGATGTCCCGACCCAAACGACATTCTGGGATTGATGACAATATCAACATTGCACTTAGGATAGTGGGTATGATAGGTGGCATGCACAACGCATTCCTCGCCTATCACAATAGGCGAAAAACCGTTCTGCTCCCACTCGGCATTCCAATCTTCGGCTTTCACCTCCTTCACGGTCCACTTTATCTTTGCACGGAAATTGTAAAGCGACACAGCAACTCCGATGCTGTTCTCGTCGAAGCAATCGGCGTTGACATACGCCTTTACGCCCTTGTCGGTGGTTTCAAACGAATCGTAATCAAACTCGGCAAGCAAGGCACACAAAATGTCCATTTCGTCGGCATCAAGTGGACGAAACTCAAAGTCGACCTCTACGTAATCGCTACTCATCGTCTCACTTCCTCTTTTTTAGCCTAAGCAATAACTTCGACAAATTATAGCCCAGCAAAACATAGTCAACAAATGTGAGTTTGCTATGTATGCTTTGAAACAACCCCGACATCACGCCAGACGAGCGATTGGTCCGTGACTTCTTCTTTGGAGAAAAACGCTCTACAAGGAGCGCCTTCTGCGACTCGAGGCGCACAAGCGCCAATGCGCGGCGATAACGCAGCTCGTCGACACCATATCCTGCCCATGGCTGCTCGCTTTGTACAGGCAATGCTGCATTAACATTGTTTTCTGAATTCATAACTTGTTATTTGTCAGGCTTTAAAAAAAGTTTCGATAAAAATCTTGCAATCGGGTCAACAATTATCTGCTTGCGCATAATCACCACCACCACAAGCAGCAATGCATATATGCCGGCAACAATAGCATGGGCACCCCATTGGCAATTCAACACCTCGGCAAGATAATCGGCGAGAGCTATCGACAGATAAAACAAAACTCCAAAGCCCATCGCACCAAGCACCAGAGCCGTTGCCGTTGCCGACAACAAAACCACCATTTTCTCGGTCACGGTGTATTTTGTGTAATCAACCTGCAGAGTCACATATTTCTTTATCTCTGCAAACAATTCTTTATAGCTGCCCAAATCCATATTTCTATCGTTTTATTGTATATTATTTGCACAACATTCTTGACGCCACACTTGCTTTGCATCAGCCTGTCGGCGCCAAGAATTGTAATTCTCAATCAATTTCAGTCTGCACCCTTTCCGGGTAACCCAAGCATCGCTGCTCAATCAACCAATCACTCCTCAATCTGAGCAGTAATCTGCGAAATCAAGGCTTCCACCTCATCGTCGGTGAAATCTATGCCCTTGCGGGTGAGGATATCCTTAATTTTTGAGCGCAAATCCGAGCCCTTTTCAGGTGCAAAAAGCATTGCTGTGGCGCAGCCCACAATAGCGCCGCCAAGAAATGCCGAAACTAAACCTATTCCTTTCATAGTTGTCATTCAATTTGTTTGTTGTTATTTCTTACTTAATCAAAGGCTATGATTAAATGCTCAAGCCTTTGCATCGCTTTCAACCTGCTCAGTGATTTCGTCAACAAGTTCGTTGAGCTTGTCACCTCTCAGTTTAATGCCTTTGTCCTTAAGCAACTGGGCAATCTTGCAACGAGTGTCAGAGCCCTTTTCTGGCGCAAAAAGCAAACCAATGGCAGCACCTGCCACAGCACCGCTGATAACAGCAAGAATCACATGTAATGGTTTCATAACTTCATTATAATTTTTAAGTGAAACATTTTTTATTCCTTTTCATCACAACAGCGTTGTGTATTATCAAATACAACACAACACTATTATTAGTTCAAAACTATCAATACTTTTTCAAATAAAAAAATAAATTACATTTTATTTTGAAAATAATTGAAATATTCACTTTGTCATGTCGCAAAAACAAAGGACAGCTACTCAATAATCAAGCAGCTGTCCAGTCGGCTTATTGTAGTGAATCCGGGAATCGAACCCGGGTCTCCACCGTGAGAGGGTGGCGTGCTAGGCCACTACACTAAATCACCGTTTTCTTGTTGCAAAGTTACACATTTCCTGCCATTCTTGCAAATCTTCGTCAAGTTTTTTTCATCACCATTGCCAATTATTCGCCGTTGAGTGTATCAGCGCCACCTTGCACAGCTGCCCGATATGCTAATTGAAATATTTTAACTACCTTTGCACCACGAATTATTAATTTCACACAACATTCCATTATATGACAAACAACTTTCCTAAAGGCGTGCTTTTCGACCTCGATGGTGTTCTTGTCGACACCGAAAGCCAATACTCAATCTTCTGGGGCAAAATGGGAATTGAGTACAACACCGGCATACCCGATTTTGCCGAACGAATTAAGGGCAGCAACCTGGCAGCAATCCTCAACACCTATTTCCCTGAAAAATCGGTGCAGGACGAAATAGTGGAGAAACTCAACGCATTCCAAGCTGCAATGACCTACGAAATATGCCCGGGTGTGAAAGAATTCATCAGCCAACTCAAGCAACGAAACATACCCACTTGCATAGTCACCAGCAGCGACGACAAAAAAATGGAGCAACTGTTCTTTCACCAACCATATTTCCGCGATAACTTCGACAACATCATCACCGGCGACCAAGTGACCAACAGCAAGCCTCACCCCGAATGTTTCCTTAAAGGCGCACAAAAAATCGGAGTCGACATCAAGGACTGCCTTATTTTTGAGGACTCGATGCAAGGCATCACCGCCGGTTTGGCATCTGGTGCCAAAGTTATTGCCCTTAGCACCACATGCTCGGCTGAACAAATCAGCACTCTCACCAACGTCATCATCCCTGGATTCAAGGACTTTTCTCTCGACCTAATCCCGCAACTGTTTGATTAATGCCCACTTTCGGCGCACACAAACGTTGCAGAAATAACGAAAACGGCTGGAAAAACGATAATTCATCGCAAATCCAGCCGTTTACTCTTCAAAAAATTCTGATTTACCCTATTTCTTCAATTCGTTCTTAATCTTTTCAACATCTTCAAGCAGTTTCTTGTCGACGGTGAGCCGTTCCTTAATGGTGCGGCACGAGTGCAACACCGTGGCATGGTCGCGCGACAGACGAACGCCAATATTGGTCGACGACAGCTGAGTAAGCTCCTTGGCAAGATACATCACCAGCTGACGAGCATCCGATATCTCGCGCTTGCGAGTCTTGCCATACAAGGCATCGATATTCACATCGTAGTACGAGCATACCGTTTCAACAATCATCTCAAATGTGATTTGCTTCTTCGATGTTTTTATGGCATTCGATATCACGCTGCTTGCCAAATCAATAGTGATGTCGGAATTCAAAACTGTTGAATAAGCCAGGAGCGAAGTCATGATTCCTTCAAGCTCGCGCACGCTGTCGGTGACATTTGTGGCGATATAATCAAGCACATCGCACGGAATAATCAATCCGTCCTGCAAGGCACGCATGTTCAGCACATCGCGGCGAAGCGTATAGTCGGGCTTCGATATTTCTACCGTAACACCCCACTTGAAGCGTGACACCAAACGTGGCACAAATCCATCCATATCGGCAGGACGGCAGTCGCTCGACATGATAATCTGCTTGCCATGCTGCTGCAGATGATTAAATATATAATAAAATGTGTTCTGCGTACCCACTTTTCCGGCAAACTCCTGAATATCATCAAGTATAAGCAAGTCGATGCTCTGATAGAAGTTAATGAAGTCGTTAGTCTTGTTGTTGCGCACAGCTGTTGTATACTGGCTCTCAAACACACGCGCTGTGACATAAAGCACACGCAGCGCCGGGTTGACTTCCTTTGCCTTCAACCCTATTGCCTGCACCAGGTGCGTTTTGCCCACACCGGTGGCTCCGAACAAAAACATCGGGTTGAAAGTCTTGCATTGCGGATTAGTAGCAATTGCCATGCCTATGCTCACCGCCAATTTATTGCTCATGCTTCCACAATAATTTTCAAACGTATTATAGGAATTGAGCTGCGGGTCGATGTCAGGAACGCTGTCCTGTATAAACGGATTCTTGGGCGCGTTATTTGGCTTCTTGAGCATAATCGACGAACTGTCGTCTTTCGTCTTATCGCCGCCCGAAAGGTCGTAACGATAATATACGTTTACGCTCCCCTGAAAAACTCGCTTCAATGTTTTCTGGAGCAAATCGCTAAACTTCTCTTCGATTTGTTCAACGAAATACAACGAAGGCACCTCAAGATACAAGCTATCGTTCTTGAAGTCGAATGCAACAATCGGCTTAAACCAAGCCTCAAATTGCTCGGTCGGCAGATTGTCTTTTATCACTTCAAGACAACGATTCCATAAAGTTATGCCTTGTTGTTTGTCCATTATTGTTGCTTATTTTTTTACTCCTTAATCTTAATTCGGGACTACAAAATTTGCCAAAATATTTTACAAAAAAAAATGCAAAATAAATTTGCTTTTTCTATTTTAATTATAATAATACTGATATTCAGCATTTTAGGCGCATATACTTAAACAAAGCGCTCAAACAATATCCAAATTTTGTTTATTCTATTAGAAATCAACACTTTATCGCTATAATATTAAAGTTATGCTCCAAAATATTCAATAGGTCCACACCCTCTCCAAGCATACCTAAAAACACTATTTTCA
>JBJECZ010000007.1:0-12039 GCA_051871555.1 Muribaculaceae bacterium
CGATAGGCATCTTGGTCTTTTCAGCGAGTTCCCACATAGCAGGAATGTCCACTGTGGTGTTAGGAGCACCCATGATGAATGGAGCACCTTCGGTGAGAGCTGCGTAAGCGTAGCACATCGATGGAGCAATGTGTTCGCAATCGTTAGCCTTCATTGCTGCTTCGAGGTCGGCAAGGTGATAGTGTACCTTTTCGTTAACCGGAACGTAGATTTCGGTAGATGCAGCCCACAAAACAACCACGCGAGCAACGCCTGTGCGTGCCTTGAAGTCGCGGATGTCTTGACGGATTTGCTCGGTCATATCCCAACGGTCCTTGCAAGTCTTCACATTGTCGCCATCAAGACGCTTTGCATAGTTCTTGTCGAAAGCTGCCTTCATAGGAACGATTTGAACCAATTCGTCCTTAACCGGTTCAATATCCTTTTCCTTCAACACTTCGCAGTTGATAGCGCTCTCATAAGCGTTTGCTGGATAAACGTCCCATGCGCCGAACACGATGTCCTTGAGGTCAGCAATTGGAACAATGTCTTTATAGTGAAGATATTTCTTGTCAGCACCGCGACCTACACGAATCTTGTCGTATTGGGTCATCGAACCTACTGGCTTTGCAAGGCCTTTGCGTGCCATGAGCACACCGGTCATAAATGTAGAGCTAACTGCTCCCAAACCTACTACGAGGACGCCTAATTTGCCCTCTGCTTGTTTTACGTTTGTCATTTTTCTGTTTTTATTATTTTCAATAGTTAATATTTTCTCATCTCGCTTTGGGGCGCTAATACCCCTTGCGTGCATAACGCACCGACAAATGTAGGGGTATTTCGGTTACTAAAAAACATTTTATGTTTAATTTTTGTTTACAAATAGTTAAAAGATGTATAGAGGGCACTATTTTTGTTAACTCGTTTAAATTTTAGCCAATACAACACCTATATTTGCAAACAGATGTTAACGGTTGCTCACGCCGTTTTTTACAAATATCCCCTATTATTTTAAAGAATATACACCAAATTGGCTGAATCGCTGAGGTTTTCGCGGTAAGCGAATCCCTGATAACTGAACTGAAGCAGCTCGGTGGGGCTGTTGATTTGGTTCGTTATCACATGGCGAGTCATGGCTCCGCGGCAGCTTTTGGCGTAAACGGCAACTGCCTTTGTGCGGCCGTTGCTTTCTACGAGGAACTGGGGTTGAATCACTGTCACCTCGCGCTTCACGCGGCTCCAATCAAACAGGTGCTGCATCTCCTCGGTGGCAAGATGCAGCAGTACACCGTCGTCGGTTTTCACCGAGTCGATGAGCATACCGGTGAGCCGGCTGCGCCAAAAGCCGAACATGTTTTCGCCGTCAGCCGATGGCAGGCACACCTTGCCCTCCATGCGATAGGGATGGATGCCGTTGAGCGGCCGCAGCAGTCCATACAGGAACGAGGTTATCCACAAGTGCTGCTCGGCATAGAGCAACTGCTCGGTTGTGAACTCGCGAGCGCGCAGCGTCTTATAGGCTTGCCCGTAATAGGCAAGCACGGCAGGCTGCATGGGCGCATCGCTGAAGAAATCGCGATAGCGCAACGCCGTTTCGGCGGCAGTCTGGCGCGAACAATGCATCGAGGCAGCAATGTCGTCGACGTCGAGCGCCGTCATATCGGCGGCAAACTGCATGGCTTCGGCGGCAAACGCCGGTGTGCTCAGCGCCGGAACGCAGACTTCGCCGGGGTCGGTCATTATTTTTGCACAAGCAAGAAGTATCTGCATACGAGGATGGTATATATCAATTATATCATCTAAATTCCGGCTTCAACAGCCATTCCTTTTTCGTCGATTCGCATCGGAATGAACCCAAATCCCCATCGCTGACCGCGGAATGCGTGCGGAATGGTGATTTCTATTCGGTTAATGCCTTGTTTGAGATTGAGTTTCACTGGCTGACGCATCCAATATAGTTGCTCGTCGGTGAACGGCTCCTCCTCTTGTGCTCTGCCCCATGTGTGGAACGGATAGCAATAGGCGCACGGCTGCTTCCACGGCTCCGACGGCCATACGGCGGTGCCATTCACGGTTATCAAGCCGTCGTTTTCCCAGCGGTATTGTTGACCGATGCCAGTGGACATACGGTCGCTTCGGGCAGGCGTGTCGAATCCGAGCCAAGCAGTCACCACAGTGTCGGCTGGCACATTAATAAATGTGGTTGCCACTGCCTCACGGAGCGCATCGGGCTTTACGCCGTTGGTTTGGCAAAGTATGTCGAGGTCGATGGCTCCGCCCCACGCCTTCACGGTTTTATTGCCGAGGGAAATATCCCAAGCGATGTGCGCATTTGCCACCCAGCGAATGTCGTCGGCAGCAAAGAAGCGGTCGCGGTGGCTGCTCATGCGGCGCTCAAACTGCGCCAAAGCCTTGCCATCGGGCGTTGCCGGGTCGGGATAGAGGTTTTCGTCGGGCATCGATGTGCCGCCGGCGCCGCCGTTCCAAAAACGTTCGGCAAATGCCATCATGCCGTTGACCATGCCGTTGTGCAATGCAATGCGGCTTTTGTCGTCGACGCGCACATCGTTCCACAGGCACAGTATTCCGCCAAGCGCCTTGGCGGTGTCGGGCACTTCTTGTCCGCACGCCTTGTGCTGGAAGCCACGCATGCTGAAGAGGTTCGGGTCGTAGTAGTTCAGATAGCCCACAAACGAATCGACGTAGCGTTCGGGGCGCGCAATGGCTTTGGCATTCGATTCGGCACCGCCGTTCCATATCTGACGGATAGTGCCGGGCATAACGGGCAGACCGGGGTCCCACACCATGGCTATGCGTCCGCGGTCAGTAACATAGCCTTGCACCCAACGGGCGAAGCCTTCGGGGTCGTCTACGTGCACCTCGTCGCTGCCTACGTGTATATACGGGCAAAGCGATGCCGGTATCTCTTCCATGAATTCGTCAAGGCATTTGCTCAATGCTTCCATGCCTTGTTTCGACTGCATGGTGAAGCCCATAGCAGCGGTGAACGATTCGGAGTGACCGGGCATGTCGATTTCGGGAATCACCATAATGCCGCGCTCGCGGGCGTAGGCACACAGCTCGCGTATTTCATCGTAGGTGTAGAATTTGCCTTCGTCACGACCGCGTCGCTGATATTTCGGGTCGTTTAGCTGCGGAAAGCAGCGGCACTCGATGCGCCACGACGGGCGGTCGGTGAGATGCCAGTGAAACATGTTCAGCCTGTATAGGCTCATGGCATCTATTGTGCGTTTGAGCATGTCGAGGGTCTGGTAGTTGCGGCCGGTGTCGTGCATAAAGCCGCGTATGGGATAGCTTGCCCAGTCGTGAATCTCCACATCGGGCACGCAACCGTTGGCATCGGTGAGCTGGCGCAGTGTCTGGCGCGCCCACGCCTCGTTACCCCACACTGTGGCTTTGCCGCGACGTATGCTCAAGCCGTATTCATCGTCGCCGTGAGGCGTGGCGTGCTTCACGATGCGGCAATCCTTCAGTTTATATAGTTTTGCACTCTTCACAGTGCATTCCTTAGGCGATGGAATGAGCGACAAGCCAAGATTGTCGAGTTGAGCAATTTGTGCGAATGTGCTCGAAGCAACCATAAGGCACAGGGCAACAAAAAGATGCTTCATGATTCAATATTTTTAGATTATTGTTTCTACAAAGATAATGCGTTTGCGCTTCATAAGCAACTGCGCGCATCGGCTTCAACGAAAAAAAGACCCGCGGAGCTGGTCGCGAGTCTTTAAATATTTATTTTAACACTTTGCCAAGTATGTAAGGCAGCTGCTGGCGCCACGATGGCCAATCGTGGTCGATGTCGAATCCCCAGTAGTCGAACCATGCCGGCACACCTTTTTCCTTGAGTATGCGGTCCATTTCGCGAGTGCTCCACAGCAAGTCTTCCTCCCATCGGCCTTGACCCACGCAGAACACAATGGTGCGTTGGCGATACATCTGCATCCAAGGGTGGTCGCCGGGCATATTCTTAAGGAAGTCCTGCGGCGAATTTTCGTAAACGGCGCCGTCCATATATCCGTCGAAACCGTAGCTGGCGTGATACAAGCCGCTGAGGGCAATCATGCCGTTGAACAAGTCGGGACGGCGGAAGAAAAAGTTGGCAGCATGAAAACCGCCCATCGAGCATCCGCAGGTGAAAAACATCTGCTCGTTGTTGACGCGTATGTTTGGCAGAAGTTCATCAACTATATAACGGAACCAGCGCTCGTGCTGCTCAATGCGCCAACGCTTGTCGCCTCCTTTGTTCGACCATGTTTCCCAATCGATGCCGTCAACGCAAATCACGCGCAGGCGGCCGGCTTCGATGAACGGAGCCAGCACGTCGAACATGTGATAGTTCTCCCAATCGTAGAACCTGCCGTCCTGACATGGGAAGGCAATCATTGCCTGCCCGTCGTGGCCGTAAACTTTATATTCCATGTCACGATTGAGGTTGTGACTCCACCATTTATGATATTCTATGTTCATTGTCAAAATTCTGATTATTAATAAAAGGTGATGGCATTATTGAGCGCGGTTGCACACGTCAAAGAGGAATGCATCGCGCTCGCCTTCGTCGCGGAAGCGGGCTATGTAGGCATAATCGCCCATGGCAGGAGCCAAAGCAGGTGCAATGCGCGGCGTCATCATCATCGAATCGCGATATTTGGCGATGATGGCATCGTTGTCGAGCACGTAAGCAACATTGTCGCGGCGTCCGGCGTAAACGCAATAGTAGTCGTCGTTGGGGTCGGGTGTTGTGCGGCGGTCGAAGGCAATCATATCAGCCCAAATCTTGAACATCGATATGTTGTGGGCATAGTTAATCATGTCGGGGGTGTAGCCGCCACCGGGGCGCATGTTCACTTCCAATGCCACAAAGTCGCCCACTTCGCCCAGACCGCGGTGAGCACGGTTGAGGCGGAAGAATTCGAGGTGCACAAAGCGCGATGTCACGCCAAAGGCTTTCACTGTTCGGCGGCCCCAGAAGCGCAGGTTCTCCGACATCTTCTTTTCAACAAAATAAGTCGATTCGAGGTTCTCGTTCACAATGTCGGCAATGCTTGGCGGGCACACGCACATCGATTCAACCAACGGCTCGCCCTTTGAGTTGATTACGGCGTCGTAGGTGCAGATGTCGCCGGTGACAAATTCCTCAATCACATAGTCGTTGACCTGCGGCGTGGTGGCAAAGAATGCCTCGAGCGCAGCTTCGCTCTCAATCTTGTGGGCACCGCCGGCACCCACGCCCACGTCGGGCTTGGCAAACAGCGGATAGCCGGCATCAACCGAGAATGTCTTCACTGCCTCGATGCCCTCACTCGCCTTGATTTGGCGGGCGGTGCGAATGCCGCCTTGGGCATAATATTTTTTCATTTCGCTCTTTTCCTTAATGGAATCGATGCGGTCCATCTTGATGCCCGTATTCACATTGAAATCGGTGCGCAGGCGTGCGTCCGATTCCAGCCAGAACTCGTTGTTCGACTCTATCCAGTCGATACGGCCATATTTCCAGGCATAATAGCCCACGGCGCGATACATCTGGTCGTAATCGGCAAGATTAGCCACATAATAATACTCGGTGAGCGAGCGCTTTAGTTCGGCGCTGAGCGATTCGTAAGGCGTGTCGCCTATGCCCAAAACACGCACACCGTTTTTCTGCAATTCGTCGCAAAACTGCCAGTACTTCTCGGGGAAGTTAGGCGAAACAAACACGAAATTTTTCATATCCGGGTAATTATTTGTTATCAACAGCTTTAAATTAATTTCATTTTGAAAGCAAACTCGCCGTTAGAAAAACGAGTTTGTAATCGTTTTTGCAAAAATAATTATTTTCTATAACTTTGTAAACATTTTTTACGAGAATAATAAAAAAACAGCCAAAAATTTGCGATGCAGTACTTTCTAACAAGCAGCCCAAGCGTGTCGATGGACGGAGCCATCAACCCTGCCAACAATTTCCTCAGCAACCTGCGCGAAGCAGTGAAGCAGCCATCAAAGTGCATTTTCGTAACCACCTACCCCGACAATGCTCCTTGGAGCGACCATTGCTCGGGATGTATGCGCAAGGCTTTTGAAGATGCCGGATTCAAGTTCGACAAATACACGCTGCTCGACCGGCGCACCGCCGACAACGCTGCGCAGCTCGTTGCCGAAAGCGACTTCATTATTCTGGGCGGCGGGCATGTGCCTTCGCAAAACGCTTTCATTCGCGAAATCGATTTGGCTTCGCTGCTAACCGGCTATCAAGGCGTGGTGATGGGCATCTCTGCCGGCTCGATGAACTGCGCCCGCGTGGTGTATGCCTTGCCCGAAGAGGACGGCGAGGCAACCGACCCCCGATACAAACGCTTCTTGCCCGGGCTCGGGCTCACTGAGGTGCAGATTCTGCCGCACTACTATCTATATAAGGATTCGCTAACAGGCGGAAAACACGCCTTTCGCGATTTGGCTATGCCCGACAGCGTACACGGGCACCGGTTCTATGCCTTCCCCGACGGCACTTATCTGCTCGGCAAAAACGGCGTGGAGCAGATTCACGGCGAATTCTTCGTGGTGGAAAACGGTGTGCTGCGCAAAGTTGGCGAAAACGGCCAAGTGGTGCAGCTCCCGTTCATCTAAGAATTATTGAATTATCCCTCCACCTCGCTAAGCTGACCGGTGGTTGAATCCATAATGTAGCCTCGCACAGTCACGTCGGCTGGCATGAGCGGATGGTTGCGCACCAAGTCGACAGTCTCCTTCACTGCCTCATCCACGTTGTCGAAGCCGTGAAGCCACTTCTCAAGGTCGATGCCGCAATGCTTCATGAGCGAGATGTGCTCATCGTCGATGCCTCGCTGACGCATCAGGTGCAGCATCTCCTCACCGTCCATTCCTTGCACACCGCAATCGGTATGTCCCACAATCATTATTTCCTCAACGCCCAACTCATATACGCCCACCAGCAGGCTGCGCATGGTGCTGTCGAACGGATTGGTGATTACACCGCCTGCATTTTTTATAATTTTCACGTCGCCGTTGCGCAGGCCCAAGGCTGCCGGCAACAGTTTTGTGAGGCGCGTGTCCATACAGCTCACAATCGCAATTTTCTTGTCGGGATATTTGTCGGTTTGATATGGTTCATATCCTTTTTCAGCCACAAACTCACGGTTGAATTTCAGTATTTCGTTTATCATAATCAGCTAATTTTTACAATTTATTTATGCGGTTAAGGGCTGCATCGTAGCCTTCAACCAAGTCGTGCATGATGTCAGCCACGGGGCGCACAGCATTGATTCCGGCAACCACCTGACCGATTTCGAGTTCGCCGTCCACGATGTCGCCTTCAAAGATGCCACGCTTCGATGCTTTTGGTCCGAGGATGGCACGCAGCTCGTCGGCTTCGGCGCCGCGGGCTTCGGCTTGAGCAATGCGTTCATACAATGCATTCTTAATCAATCGTGTTGGCGACACTTTTTTCAGTGCCAGCATGGTGGAATCTTCGCCAAGCTCCACGCAACATTGCTTAAACTGCGGCGATGCCGAGCTCTCCTGGCTCACGGCAAACAGAGTGCCTATCTGCACGCCTTCGGCGCCGAGCGCCAAGGCTGCCAGCATTGCTTCGCCCGAACCGATGCCTCCGGCGGCAATCAGCGGCAACGACGTGGCGCGGCGCACCTGCGGAATCAGCGCCATGGTGGTGAGCTCTTCGCGTCCGTTGTGACCGCCTGCCTCAAAGCCTTCTGCCACCACGGCATCTACGCCGGCTTCCTCGCATTTAGCGGCAAACTTGCTGCTTGCCACCACATGCGCCACCTTGATGCCCGCCTCGTGGAACCGGGCTGTGTATTTCTTGGGCGAACCGGCTGAGGTGAACACCACCTTCACGCCCTTGTCGATGATGAGCTGAATCACGCGGTCGATTTCGGGATACATCAGCGGCAGGTTCACTCCCCACGGCTTTGTGGTGGCTGCATTCATCTTGTCGATGTGCTCGGCAAGCGTTTCGGGGTGCATGCTTCCTGCGCCCAACAGCCCCAAGCCGCCGGCGTTGCTCACTGCCGACGCCAAGCGCCAACCGCTGCACCACACCATACCTCCGGCAATAATTGGCAATTCTATGCCAAACAGTTCGGTTATTCTTGTTTTCATATAGTTCGGTTTATTTTCGTTGTTATTCCTTATTAATATATATCAAAAACGCATCGCAGCTGCAATTCGTTCACTGCAAGTGCGGCTCAAGGCATCTTCCACATGAATTCCATCCATGTGGGCACCTGCACAGCCCAGTCGGCCTCGCAGTGATGACCTACAATCTGATGACAAAGCCACGTGCGCACGCCCTGCTTGAGCACAATGCCCTCAAGTTCGGTGATGTTGCGCGTGGCTGGACGGTCGCTGCCGCGCCACTCCTTCGAGCCCCAGCTGAAAAAGATGCGAGTGTCGGGGTCGAGCTTTGCCTTGAGCGCCTCGGCGCGCATTTGGCGCATCACAAAGCTGATGGCTGGCGACACCACCGCCGCCTTCGAGAACCAGCGGTTGTAGCGCAATATCGCATACAGTGCCATCAGTCCGCCCATCGACGAGCCACCTATTGCCGTGGCTTCGCGGTGCCACCAAGTGCGATAGTTGGCATCGATGTGAGGTTTCACCGTTTCCACTATCCACTGCATAGTCAAGTCGCCTATGCCCTTTATCGCTCCCGACGAGCGGGTGCGGAAATTATATGGCGAATACTCGCTCAGGCGGCTGTTGCCCGTGTGCGAGCACTCCAATCCCACCACAATCAGCCGCTTATCCCAATGGTCGAGAAAATCTTTCATGCCCCAGCATGTGCCATAGGTGGCATCGCTGTCGCGAAACATATTGTGACCGTCGAACATATACAGCACCGGATATCGCTCGTCGCTTTCTTCGTAGTCGTCAGGCAGATAGAGGTGCACAAAGCGGTTTTCGCCGGCAGGTGGATATGGTAGTTCAAATCGTTTAATCATTTTGCGTAATAGTTTTAGTCGTGTAAAGTTAGAAAAAAATATTATCTTTGCATCGAACCATTATAATAATTCTAACAATAACCCGGCGACAAAACATTTTTTTATCTTACACATAAACCCCACTCCCCTGAACAATGAAACTATTAGCTACCATCATCTGCGGCATCGCCGCCTTGGGCGCATCGATGCAGGCGCAAACCGTTCTGTTTGAAAGCGACACCGCCAACCATGTGTTCTATCGCATTCCGGCTCTGCTTGCCAACGGCAAAACGCTAATCTACCTCACCGACGACCGCTCGGGCGTGACCGACGCCACCGCTTGGGGCGACATCGGCTCGGTGGGCAACATCAGCATCGTGGCGCGACGCAGCACCGACTGCGGCAAGACTTGGCAACCTGCCGTGCAAATGGTGGCTGAAGGCAAGGGCAACAAAGGCTTCGACGTGGGCCACGGCGACGCTGCCGTGGTGTGCGACCGCGAGAGTGGACGCATGCTGCTGATGTGCGCTTCGGGCACCGTGAGCTACGGCCGAAGCACTGTGAGCGTGAATGCCGACGGCAGCTCCTACGCACTCGACCTGAGCAATGCCCAAAAAGTGGGGCGCTACTACAGCACCGATGGCGGTTACACTTGGCAAGGCGAGGAAGTGACTCCCGAAATATATAGCCTCTACGACACTCCGTCGGCTCAAACCCAGGGGCTTAACAAAGTGCCTGTCTATCGCCTGTTCTTTGCCAGCGGACGCATCTGCCAGAGCAGTTTGGTGAAGCACGGCTCATACTACCGCATCTATTCGGTGCTCACCACCAATCGTGGTAGCCTGGTGGTTTATTCCGACGATTTCGGTGGCAAATGGCATCCACTCGGCGGCTCCGATGCCCGCCCTGCTCCGCAAGGCGACGAAGCCAAGATTGAAGAACTGCCCGACGGAAGCGTGTTGCTTAGCTGCCGCATGTTTGGCGGTCGCTACTTCAACATATTCCGCTACACCGACACAGCCTCCGCTCAAGGCGAATGGGCTAAACCCGTGGCATCGACATCAACCGATGGCGGCACTGCAACCCAAAACAACGCCTGCAACGGCGAAATCCTAATTGTGCCGGCTCGCGACAGCAAGGGCAACGCTGTGTATGTGGCTTTGCAGTCGACGCCTTTCGGCAGCGCCGAACCGCTGGAGAGCAACATCGACCGCCGCTGCAACGTGTCGATTTATTGGAAAGTGCTCAACTCGGCTGCCGACTTTGCCAGCCCTGAAGCATTTGCCACCGGTTGGACACGATTCGCCGTCACCGACCGCCGCTCGGCTTATTCTACTATGGTGGTCGACGCCAACGGAAACATCGCTTTCGCCTACGAGGACAACGGCTGCATGCTGCGTCTGGGCAGCCAGCACACCGACATCTACGACATCACATTCCGCACTCTTTCGCTCAAGGAAATCACCGGCGGCGAATGCACCTACTCGCGCAGCAAAGCGCACCGCGCCAACTTCCTCAAGCGCCGCTAATAGCAAGTGGGGCACAACTTTATCACGGCATTATAGGCAGCTCGTAATTTTCGGGCAACCTATATGCCGTTTTTTTATTCAAAATGCCTGATTTTAGCAAAATCGTGATGATTTGCTAAAATTTGTAATACATTCGAAACAAAATTAAATTTATTTCTGCAGTTGCTTGTTATTTACGCAATTGTATACTTATATTTGCAAACTTTATGACACCACAATTAGCTGAAACAACTGTTTTCTCAGCCTTATTTACTGCTTTTATTTATATTTGACAAGAATTATTTATGAATTTCAGAAACATTAGAATTCTATTTTTATCGCTGACGATAGCGATAACAGCATTGGGCAGCGCGTATGCTCAAAACACCACATCATCTATTTCAGGCTACACCGCAAACAACGAGGAGTTGCTGCCCGGCGTGGTTGTGCGCCTTGTTCACATTGAATCGGACACCGAATACATCGCCGTGTCGAACGCCAAAGGCATGTATCGCATCGACGGCGTGCTACCCGGCGGTCCCTATCGCTTAGAGTCAACCTATCTGGGCCACACCAAGAGCGTGGTGAACATTCCGCACATCAGCCTCGGCGAAGTGTATTCGTGCAACGTCACCCTCAAACCGGGCAACAACCTGCAGGAAGTGACGGTTGAAGCCTCGGCTGCCGTGCGCAAGACCGGCTCGTCGGAGCACATCACTGCCACCGACATTGCACGCATTCCGGCAATCGACCGCACTATCGAGGAAATTCTTGCCTACTCGCCCTACTGGACCGGCAGCGGCGCTTTCGGCGGCCGCGATGCCGGCATGAGCAACTATAGCATCGACGGAGCTAACTTCAACGCCAACATGGGACTCGACCGCGAAAAAATGCCCGGCGGAGGGGCTACGCCGTTTGCACTCGACGCAATCGAAGAAATTCAAATTGTCAACTCGGCTTTCGACGTGAAAAACAGCAACTTTGCCGGCGCTGCCATCAATGCCGTGACAAAGCGCGGAACCAACAACTTGCGCGCCTCGGCTTACACCTTTTTCAAGAACGAAAACTTCCGTGGCAACCGCGTTGACGGCACGAAGTTAGGCTCTCGTCCAACCGAGCGCCGCAACTATCTGGGCTTGACTCTCGGCGGTCCTATCGTAAAAGATAAACTGTTCTATTTCATCAGTGCCGAATACGAAGATTCGCCTCGCCCAATCTACAACTGGCGGGCATCGAAGGACGGCGTGGAAGACGGCAAAAACTTCATTTCGCGTGTCACTGAGGACGACTTGCGCACCTTTGCCAACGACCTCAAAGCCATGTACGGCTGGAATCCCGGCTCCTACACCGACTTCGAGGGCGGAAACAAGTTCACTCGCCTGATGGCTCGCATCGATTGGAACATATCGTCGCGCCACCACTTTATGCTGCGCTACAATCAAACCAACGGCGAAATCGACAAGAGTTTTTCTGCCACCGGCATGGGCAACACCGACACTCCGCCAAACATCTATTCGATGACTTTCCGCGGCTCGGTTTGGAAGAAGATTGACAAGGTGTATTCGCTCAGCGGCGAACTGAACAGCCGTTTTGCCGAC
>JBJECZ010000008.1:0-2955 GCA_051871555.1 Muribaculaceae bacterium
ATTTTCTCGACAGTTTTGCTCATCTTATTTCAAGATTGCTGAGTCGGCGCCTTGCTGTACTCCAACCTCATTGCCGCACTGCACCTTCCTGCCGTAGCCGAAGGTGTAGGTCACCGACAGGTTGATGCGTGGGTGGTTGTAATTGCCGTAGTTGGTGCGCACCTCACAATATAGCGGTGTGTTGATTTCCCACACCGAGTTTTTCCAGCCTTTGTTGAACATGTTATATGCCGAAAGGCTGATATTCCAATTGGCGTCCGACCAGCCGGCAGTGAGTCCATAGTAATGGCGGTTGTGGTAGGTGGTGTTCGACGAAAACATCATTCCTTTCTGCGGCAACATAAACAACCCTCTGAAATAGAATCGCTTCAAATAATAAGTCGACTGCACATTAAGGTTGAACGGATTGAATGTCAAGGGGCAGATGCCGGTTGTCTTGTTCAGGCTCAACTCAGGGTTGGCGTAAAGCTGCAAATTACCACCAAGAAGTTTCCAATTGAATGCCATTCCGATTTTGCCCGACAGGTAATTGCCGTCGTTAATCCAAGTCCGAATCAGGGCTTCACCGCCATTGTGATGCTCGTATGTCCTGAACTGACGGTTGTATAGCCCGAAAAATTGCCCGTAAACACTCATCGCAAAAGCATTCGACGGCAACCATGTGTAGGCAAGATTTGCCGTTGTGTGGCGGCTATTCTTCAGGTCGGGATTTCCCGATATGTATAGCAGTTCGTGCTCTTGAAGTATGTCTGAGGCTTTTTCGGTGACACCGGCGGTGTTGTTGGCGTATTGAAAGTATGCCGAGAATTTGTTCCTACTGTTCGGGGAAAATATCACATTGATATGCGTAACCGGATAGCAGTCGCCAATTCTGTAACCGTTGATATCGCTATTCTCCCATATAATCCCGGCATCAACACCCACCGCAAGCTTATGTGTCTGAAGATTATATCCAGCCATTCCCCACACAAATGAATTGCTAAATTTGTCGTCATACACGTTGGTGCCACTGTAATGAAGCCGATTGCACCACTGTCCGCCGTTTATCCCCAACAAAAACGAATGTTTCTGCCCGATTGACTTCCTCAAATATCCGTCAATACGAAAATTATAAGCATTCTCCTTTGCGTAGCGCGAAATCGCAACTGAGTTGCTTGCCGTGTAATCCAAGTTGTTATTTGTATGCGTATGGTTGAAAGTCGTAGCCACGTCGATTGAAAAATCCCGAGGCAACGAAAAGTAATATGAACCGGAATAGGAAACCGAATTACTCCGCTGCGGATTGTTCCGCTCATAAGTATAGCTCTCGGCGAATTCGGGATGACAATCCAATGTGCCGCTTCTACGTATGCGAGGATTACCCACATATTGATAGCCAACAGTGTTTCGAATCTGAATCTTTTCGGAGTTATAGGTGGCACGAAAAGTCAACGGATATTGGTTTTGTGAGAACCGCGATTTCAGAAGCATTTCGTTTCGGTTTACCGAATAGGCTTTGCCATCTTTAAGTAGCGAATAAACACTCTGCGACGAACTGCCGTCGTGCGAATTGCGATAGTTATTGGCACCGAAATACGTGTCGTAAGTCATTCTCTTGTAGGCGAATTTCGAAAAAAGATTTGCCATGCTCGTAACACCAAGCAAAAAATCTTCGCTTGCCGAAAGTCTTGTATATCCACCATAGGCATACTCTTGCACAATAATGTTAACCACCCTTTGCTGACCACGAAAGCGCGGGTCGGTGGGAAATTCTAGGTATTCCACCTTGCGAACATCGGCGGTGCGCAAGCCGTCCATTTCCTCCTTCGATGCCGGCAAATGGTTGATGTAGATGGCTACATCACCGCCGAAATTGTCGGTTACTTTCTTATCTATGGGATTAATTTGAATCTGAGGTATAGCCATTTGTTGCAGCAGGTCTATGGCATTTTGTGCAGCGTTTGTCTGCCTTCCCGAGGGGACATATATAGTGGAAGTGGGCGAAGTGCGCTGCATCTGCGCGTCCACCACAACTTCATTAAGATCTTTTATCTTTAGGCTGTCCGATGCTTCGTTCTGCGCCATTGCGTCAACTATGCAAACCGAAGCCAAAAGAAAATTGAAAATCAATCTCATAACAACAAATTCTTTTACGGTTCACTTACAAGACGATTAAGCATCAAAAATGTTACACCCACTCCCAAAAAAATTGCCCAACAAGCCTCACATGGCAGCCCGTCCGACAAAACAAATCACTCTGCTCACCTTTGAATACAGCTTGGATGATGTTTTCCGAAGTCAGTTGCACCCAAGATTAGCTTGCTTCACTGGTCCACACGTTGACGACTTCGCAGCGCTTGTGTAAACGAGAGGATACTAAAGTTGCAACCGCTCACGCGGTTGTGTGTCGGCAGCGATTGTTCCTTAGGAGTATTGCTATACCCCTACATCCAAGGCTAAAGTCCACATATAATTATTTGATTGCAAATAACATTAGCCGCAGAGCGGTTACTGACATCGGCCGCCATGTCGTCTGAAAGACGTGACCCCGAAGGCGTTAGCCGAAGGGACTTAGCCGTGGGTGAGCGACAGCGTAACCCACGGACCACCAATGCCCCGGATAATGGCGTCCGAACAGGACGCAAATTACAAACAACATGGGTTTCAACTGTCTTTTTATCAGCATTATTAACCGCAGAGCGGTTACATCATCGATAACCCCATGTTGACGGCGAGCGAAGCGATGCCAGCTACGTGGGGAATGCCGATGAAACCCAAAGGCATCAACCGTGGAGCGGTTGCAGACACAGCAAATAAAGGTAATTCGCGCCTTTCACTAATAATTGGTTTATATTTTCTACACAGCCCAACGGGGCAGGGATTTCGGGCGGAAAGTCCGACTTGGCGGACGGGGCAGAACCTTTACGGGGGAGGCGCGGAGTAAGGGTATGAAAAAAGCCCCGGGCTTTTCAGCTC
>JBJECZ010000009.1:0-2955 GCA_051871555.1 Muribaculaceae bacterium
AAAATATTCAATAGGTCCACACCCTCTCCAAGCATACCTAAAAACACTATTTTCAGAAAAAACAAATCGGGGTGTTATTTGAACTTATTTCAAATAACACCCCGTTGTCGTTTTTCAAATTTGTTTACAGAATGTCATTTCATCACATCAAATCAAAACACCTTGAATGTGACATAGCGTTTAGGATTACGCTGCAAATCGGTGAGCAATGTGTCGAGGCTCGCGATTGCATTGTCGAGATGACGATATAATGTAGGGTCATTCATAAGCAAGCCGAGCGACGAGTTTTTGTTATTCAAATTATCCGACAGCAACTTCAAATTTGCCATGGTTGCATTAGCATTATCAACGGTTTCCTTCAGAGGCATGTTGCGCAAATCGGCTGACAAATCGTTGATATTAGCTGTTGTTGAGTTGAGGTTTGCCGTAATTCCGTTCACGTTGTTCATGATGCCAGGGACCTGATTATGCATCAGTCGCTTCAAATCGTTTGAACTCGATTGCAAATCGGCGGTTATGGCATCGAGGCGAGAAACCGAATTGTTCAATGCAGGATTTGCCAAAATTGTGTTGATGCTGGTGAGTATTGAATCGATTTTAGGCAGCATATTGTTCACCTGCGGCAAAGCGCCGCCAATAGCATCCATCAAACCTGCTACAACGCCGGTTGGTATTTCGTCGCCTACATTATAATATTCCGTAGCATCGGAAAGCGTTAGCACCAGTTGAGCCGTTCCCAACATGTCCACCGAAAGCTTCACATTCGATTCCTTTGGGATGCGAAGGTCCTTGTTCAAGCTCAAAAGCACCGAAATGTCGTTTTTCTCGTAATCGTAATTGATTTCTCTCACCTGCCCCACTTGGAAACCATTTATAGTAACGGGGGCTGAAACTGCAAGCCCATCAACCTTTTCAAACTTTGCATAATAGAAGTTGGCAGGCTTAAACAAATTAATTCCCTTAAGATACTCAATACCAAAATATAAGATACACAAACTGATAATAACAGTTATTGCTATCAAAGCCTCCTTTGAAAAATACCGTTTCATATAAATAATGTCTGTTGTTTATTTAATTCGTTTACCGTTCTTAAACGTCACTAAAAATGCTTGCGAAAATTGCTTACGCATTTTCTTTTGCAAAGATAACGCTTCTTTTTTATCTGTAACGCTGCCGCAAGTGTATTTGTAGAGTCCGTTTTCGTAATAATAGTTAATCCCGTCAATATTTTTTATTCGCGAGTCGTTAGATTTCAATTTTTTTGGCGACGTAAACAACTGAACTCGATACTCTATTTCTTCGCCAGAAACTTGTTCGCTCGGCACATCAGTCTTGCCTACGTTTGGTTCGGGATTCTCATAAATCTCTTCTTCAAAAACCTCTTTGTTCTTTTTCTTATTTTTACCTTTGCTTTTCTTTTTCGATTGGCCTTTGTTCTGTGCTGGCTCGTCAGATATTTCGCTGTAGAAACTCTTTTTATACGATTTCACAGCATTGAAAATCGATTTCGCAAGTTTCAACTGACCTTCACTCGAGCCAAGAAAACTCTCCACCGTTGGGTTGCATATAAAATCAAGCTCAACAAGCACTGCCGGCATCGATGTTTTGGCAAGCACCCAAAATCCGGCTTGACGCACACCATTGTTTTTGCGTCCTGCTGTGTTGGTGAATTCGCGCTGCACACGCATCGCAAAATCCACACTCTGTTCAACATGTCGGCTCTGATTAATTTCGAATATGATGTACGACTCGGTTGAGTTTGGGTCAAAGCCCTGATAAGTGGTAGTGAAATCATCCTCGAGTTTTATCACCGAGTTCTCGCGTTTTGCAACAGCAAGGTTCTCCTCGGTTTTGTGCATGCCAAGGGTGTATGTCGATGCGCCGTTTATGGTTGTCCTGCCCTTTGCCGACTTGTCCACCGAGTTGGTGTGAATGGAAATGAACAAATCGCCGTTCGCCTTGTTTGCCTTGTCAGCACGTTGCTGTAACGTAAGGAAACGGTCGTCGTTGCGAGTATAAACCACCTTCACGTCGTTCAGTTCGTCGGCAATCATTTCGCCAAGCTTCAGCGCCACATTTAGGTTGACAGTCTTTTCGTACACCTTTTTGCCACATGCACCATAATCCTTGCCTCCGTGGCCGGCATCAATCACTACGGTGAATTGTTTAGCAGAAACTGCAAATACTGCCATTGCAGCTACAGCCACAATGAGAATCCTTAACACAGTTTTCTTTTCTACAAATCGCCTCATATACAATTAAATGTATCGCAAAAATAATAAATCAATTTCGATTGTTATCACAACAACCGCGAAAAAAGCTATTTATCTGTTCATTTGCCTATGAACACCGATGGTGCAAACGGGCGCAAATTATAGTGCGAAGCCATAATCTCGCCATAAGCACCTGCCGAACGTATTGCCAGCAAGTCGCCGCGCTTCACCGCCGACAGTTGCTCGTCTACGCCAAAAGTATCGCTCGACTCGCATATCGGACCAACCACGTCGTATTTCTCACACTCACCTTCGGGGTTCGATATGTTTTGAATTTTATGGTGTGCCTGATACAATGCCGGACGAATCAAGTCCGACATGCCTGCATCTACAATGGCAAACTGCTTTGTCACCGATTTCTTCACGTATGTCACACGAGTAATCAGCGAGCCGCATTGAGCCACAAGCGAGCGCCCCAATTCGAAATGCAAGTGTTGTCCATCGCGCAATTTCATGTTGTCCTTAAACACATCGAAGAACGTCTTGAAGTCGGCAATGAGATTTTCGTCAGGGTTGCAATAATCAATGCCCAAACCTCCACCCACATTTATAGTCTCAAACTTCACGCCTTCAGCCTCAAACTCGTCCTGCAGACGGTTGTTCACCTCGCACAGCATCTTATACGGTTCAAAATCGGTGAGTTGCGACCCAATGTGGTAGTGCAAGCCTTTCAAGTGAATTG
>JBJECZ010000010.1:0-11905 GCA_051871555.1 Muribaculaceae bacterium
CGTATTGAGTGAATTGTTGCGAAACAACAAGCTTAGCTAACTTGAGGATATCCTCTTCTTCAACCTTTACTTCGCCGGCTTGAGCAATCTTATCCTTTGCCAATTGCCAGATTAGTTGTGGCTTCATCTTAGGATAGTCTTCTTCGATTTTTTCCGGAGTGTTCTTTTCATCGCGGCTCACAAAGAACTTCTTTAGGAAAGCGTCAGGCAATTCCAAATCGCCGACATGCGATACGATAGCATTTTGGGCGTCAACTGTGAAACGATAGTTGCTGTCGCCCTTCAAAGAAACAGCGATGTCTTCCTTCAATTTTGCTTTGAATTCTTCTTCAGTTTTTACGGTGTCCTTACCAAATGCCATATCAAAGAATTCTTGGTCGAGTTCGGCAGGTTGATTAACCAAAATATCGGTGATGGTCATCTTGAAGTTGCTTTGAACATTTGCCTTGTCGCGTTCGAGGTTAAGCATCGAACCAAGTTCGCCAAGGTTGCCATCGCAAGTGGCAGCAGGATTAAACACAACTTCTTCGCCTACCTTCTTGCCGGCAAACTTAGCCTTTTCACCATCATTCTTGAAATACTTAGGGCTAACCATAGTGCTTTCAACATTGATGCCGTCTTCTTTGACGCTGCCATCCTCGTTGAGTTCCACCATCGAACCTTTCACGAGAGCATCTTCATTAACTTCTTCGCCCGACACTTGCTTGCCATAGCGCTTACGGAGCGATTGTGCTTGGTTTTCATACATCTCGTCGTCAACTTCGATGTTGTAGTATGGAATTTCAACCGACTTCAAGTCAACATCAAATTCAGGAGCAAGGCCCACTTCGAATTTAAAGACAAAATCTTTTTTATCTTCGAAATTGAAAACTGAATCATCCGAAATAATAGGTTCTCCCAAAATGTGCAAATTGTTTTCGTGTATGTATTTTGTGAGTTGTTCGCCAATCTCGTCGTTAACAACTTCGGCAAGAACTTGCTTGCCATAGAATTTCTTCAACAGGCTCAATGGAGTGTGGCCAGGACGGAATCCTTTGATTGGGCGCTTTTGACCGATAGTCTTAAGTTCTTTATTTACCTTTTCGGCATAATCAGATTCTGCGAGTGTGATTGTGATAATGCCATCAACATTACCATTCTTTTCGAAATTTACATTCATTTTTGAGAAGATATTATTTAAATATACAATTAATTCTATTTTTCTTTATGGTGCTTTCACACCAAATCGGGTGCAAAATTACAATTATTTGTTGCGTTTAACAAATTTAGAATTATTTTTTTTGTTTTATTAAGCCGCTTTTGGTCAGAAACTGGCTAATCAAATGATATAAAACAACAAAGGCACTCCAACTAAATTGTTGAAATGCCCTTATTATATAATGTGGATTATGTTCTAATTTATTACCAAATCACTACTCTGTCGGCAGGAGCAAGATACATGTTGTCGCCTTCCTCGATATTAAATGCCTTGAAGAAAGTGTCGATGTTGCGGAGCGAACCGTTCACGCGCCATTTACCAAGTGAATGTACATCAATTTTAGTGCGGCGCAGGATTTCTTGTTCTGTAATGTTGGCAGCCCACACATTGGCATAGCTCAAATAGAATCGTTGGTCAGGTGTAAATCCGTCAATTTTATCTTGTGATTTACCCTGATTGGTTTTCTTGAAAGCAGTGTACGATACTCTCAAGCCGCCTTGGTCGGCAATGTTCTCACCAAGTGTATAAGTGCCGTTGGCATGAGTGTCACCAAGCACAATAATCTTATTGAATTGTTCAACAAGCACTTGTGTCTTAGTCTTAAACTTGTCGGCGTCTTCTTGGGTCCACCAGTCGGTCATATTTCCGTTTTGGTCAAAACTGCGTCCTTGGTCATCAAATCCATGAGTCATTTCATGTCCTATAACCACTCCGATAGCGCCATAATTACATGCGTCATCGGCCTCTGGGTCGAAATATGGAGCCTGAAGGATGCCGGCAGGGAAACAAATTTCATTGGTGGTGGGGTTATAATACGCGTTAACAGTTTGCGGAGTCATGCCCCACTCGTCGCGGTCAACCGGTTTGCCATATTTCGAAAGCGAATGAGCTGTTTCGAATGCCATTGCACGTTTTATGTTTTCCCAATACGACAATGTAGCGTCAATGTCAATGCCTGAATAATCTCTCCACTTGTCGGGATAACCAATCTTTACGCTGAAGCTGTTAAGCTTAACAAGAGCGTTTACTTTGGTTTTGTCGCTCATCCAATCAAGGTTGGCAATGTGTTCAGCAAGCGACACTTTGAGATTATTCACCAATTTCAACATCTTTTCTTTCGACGAAGCCGGGAAATATTTATTTACGTACAATTCACCAACTGCTTCGCCAAGAACCGAATTCGGCACACTCAAAGCACGTTTCCATCGCGGTTGTTGCTGTGTTTTTCCCGACATAACATGCGAGAACATTTCAAAGTTGGCATCAACGAATTTGTCGCTCAAATAAGATGCAGCTGAGCTTACGATATTATACGAAAGATAATCACGTATTTCCTTGTCACTGAGTGTGCTCATAAGCTCATCGACCTTTGCCAAGGCTTTTGGTTCAGTGATGCAAACTTTGTCGACACCCTGCAGTCCCATGTCGTTGAAATATTGTGTCCATGCAATGTGCGGGAAATCGGCAGTTGCTTTTGCAATATCATAAATGTTGTACATGCGCGAAATGTCGCGGCTTTCTTCGCGAGTCATCGTCACCTTTGCCACTTCGGTTTCTATCTTCAACACAGTCTTTGCCACTTGCTTTGCTGCCGATTTCTTGTATCCTGCAAGCTCCATAACTGTTTTGATATATTCGATATAGGCATTACGAATCTTAGTGCTGTTTTCGTCGTTCTCAAGATAATAGTCGCGGTCACCAAGGCCTAATCCTGCTTGCGCAGCGTACACAATATTCACGTCGGAATTCTGAAGGTCCGACATAACGAATATGCCAAAGAAGGCGTTGCTTATGCCTTTGTGCATCCACACCAAAGTGTTAAGTAAGTCGGTGCGTTTCATCGATTGAATCTTTTCCAAATCGGCAGCAATTGGTTTCGCGCCTTCTTCGTTCAAACGAACGCTGTCCATACCCAACTTAAACAAGTCATTGACCTTCTGACCTACGCTACCCTTTTCGTGCTTGGTCTTGTCGAGATTCAAAATCAAGTCTTTAATTTGTGCGCGGTTGTTTTCTGCCAATTCATCAAATGTGCCAAAACGTGCATACTGAGGGTCTAAAGGGTTGTTTTTCTGCCATCCACCAGTGGCATACTGATAAAAATCCTCTCCAGGAGCAACTGTCAAATCGAGGTTTGCCTTGTCTACTCCCCCTTTTACATTATCACCTGCATTCATTGTTAGTGTTGAAATAAAAGCTAATGATAAAACTGATAATTTATACTTATTCATCATTAATTTTTGTTTAGAATTGTATTATTAATTTTCTGTTTATTAATTGTTTTCAAGTTTATCGAGTTCTTCTGATGCAATTTCCCACTCACTCATGGTGTTTTCAAGCTTCTTTTGAACCTCGGCATGTTTTTGATAAATATCTGAAGGTAAATCTGAGGTGCCATTTGCCAACATATCTTCAATTGATTTAATCTCATTTTCGAGTTTTTCAATCATTGCCTCTAATTCCGAAACCCTTTTGCGTGCCTGACGCACTATTTTATCATGTTCCTTTTGCTCAAAATACGAGCGTTTCGACTCGCTTATTGCTTTTTCTGGAGAAATTGCAGTCGTAGCATTTTTCGTCTGCGAATTAACCGAATTATTCAACGTTGGAGTAGGAAGCTCGATGTCGCGCAGATTTTCAAGATTTTTTGCCTGCAAAAAATCATAGATGCCACCAAGATGTTCTTTAACCTTTCCATTGCCGAACTCATACACCTTCGACACAATCCCATCAAGAAAATCACGGTCGTGCGACACGATGATGGCGGTGCCGTCGTATTCTTTAATAGCTTGCTTTAGTACTTCTTTAGTTGGAATATCGAGATGGTTAGTGGGTTCGTCGAGGATGAGCAAATTAGCAGGTTCGAGCAACAGCTTAATCATTGCCAAACGCGATTTTTCGCCACCCGAAAGCACCTTTACATACTTTTCAGAAGCTTCACCCCCAAAGCGAAATGCACCCAAAATGTCGTTGATGCGAGTGCGAATATCCCCCACTGCCACGCGGTCGATAGTATCGAAAACCGTTATATCTTGGTCGAGCAATTGAGCTTGATTCTGAGCAAAATATCCGATTTTTACATTATGCCCAAGCTTCAACATACCACCATACTGAATCTCATTCATGATGCACTTCACAAGCGTAGATTTTCCTTCGCCGTTTTTGCCTACAAATGCCACCTTTTCACCTCGGTGCAATGTGAATGTCACTGAGTCGAACACCTTATGCTCGCCATAATACTTTTCAACATCTTCGGCAATTATGGGATAATCGCCCGAACGAGGCGCCGGTGGAAATTTCAGATTAATCCTTGTGTTGTCCACTTGGTCAACTTCAATGCGTTCAATCTTCGACAATTGCTTGATGCGGCTTTGCACCTGAACCGATTTGGTGGGTTTATACCTGAACCTTTCAATGAAAGCCTCAGTGTCTTGAATCATTTTCTGTTGATTCTGATATGCGCGCATTTGTTGCTCGATTCTCTCTTTACGCAACTCCAAGAATTTTGAATAATTCACGGCATAATCATAAATCTTTCCTAACGATATTTCTATGGTGCGATTTGTAATATTATCTATAAACGCTTTGTCGTGCGAAACAAGCACAACTGTATTCGCTTTTGTTTTTATGAAATTCTCAAGCCATTGAATCGACTCGATATCCAAATGGTTGGTAGGTTCGTCAAGCAGCAGCACATCAGGCTTGCGCAGCAACAGCTTCGCCAACTCAATTCGCATACGCCAACCGCCACTGAACTCACTCGTATTGCGCTCGAAATCGGAGCGTTTAAAGCCCAAACCCACCAACGTCCTTTCCATCTCAGCCTCACCATTGTCGGATTGATACATAATTTGAAGCTCGGTGTAGTGCGACAGCCGCTCCAAAAGGGTTTGATATTCTTCGCTTTCGTAGTCGGTACGATTCGAAATCTCAGCATTGAGTCTTTCAATCTTGTCGTCAACCTCTTTTATATGGCTGAATGCTTCGCTCACTTCATCTTTCAACGATTTGGTGTCGGCAAGCAACATCTGCTGCGGCAAATAGCCTATAGTAATGTCGTTTGGTTTCGACACGTTTCCACTGGTTGGTGATTGCAGCCCTGCTATAATTTTTAGCATAGTCGACTTTCCGGCGCCGTTTCTGCCCACAAGTGCAATCCTGTCACGTTTGTTAATAACGTAAGTGATATTGTCGAACAACGATTTGCTGCTGAACTCAACTGATAAATTCTGTATTGATATCATCTGATAATTTCCATTTTCGAAAATTGTATGCAAAAATAATCAATATTATGCGAATTCTTTCACATTAAATAATAATAAAAACTAAAGACAAGTGGCAAATTGCAACATTTTTAGTATTTTTGTAATAATAATCACGAAACTTGTGTACCGATAACAATAGTATAGATGGATTTTATATTACATTCCGATTATAAGCCCACTGGCGACCAGCCCAATGCCATTAGAGAGTTGACTGAAGGAGTCAATAATGGAGTGCCATACCAAACTCTTTTGGGTGTTACTGGCTCCGGCAAGACTTTCACAATGGCAAATGTAATTGCAAACACTAACAAGCCTACTCTAATATTGTCACACAACAAGACGTTAGCTGCACAGCTATATGCTGAATTCAAGGCTTTTTTCCCAGAGAATTCGGTACATTACTTTGTGTCGTATTACGATTATTATCAGCCAGAAGCATATATACCATCCACCGACAAATACATTGAGAAGGATTTAGCCATTAACGAAGAAATCGACCGATTGCGATTAGCCACCACGGCGGCTTTGCTGTCGGGAAGGCGCGACATTATTGTTGTTTCGTCGGTTTCTTGCATCTATGGTATGGGTAATCCTGCCGATTTCGACAGCAATGCAATATTTGTTCAAGTGGGTCAAAACATCGGCAGGGACCGATTTCTTACAATGTTGGTTGATGCGCTCTATTCTCGCAGCGATGCTCAATATGTTGGCGGCACATTCCGCGTGGTTGGCGACACCGTCGACGTTTCGCTTGCTTACGAAAAGATAATGGTGCGAATAATATTCTGGGGCAATGAAATCGAATCGATACAAATACTGGATGTCGACACGCAATTGCCAACCGAAATTGTCGAAGCATTCAAGATATATCCGGCAAATCTGTTTGTAGCATCTAAAGAACGTGTTATCAAGGCATTAGGACAAATTTCGGTTGACTTGGGCACTCAAGTAGATATGTTTTATCGCGAGGACCGTCCGGTTGAAGCTCGACGCCTCAAGGAGCGTGTTGAGTATGATATCGAAATGATTCGAGAAGTTGGATATTGCTCAGGAATTGAGAATTATTCAAGATATTTCGACGGAAGAGAGCCAGGCATGCGCCCGTTCTGCCTTCTTGACTGTTTCCCAAAAGATTTCTTGACGATAATCGACGAGAGCCATGTCACAGTACCACAAATTCGTGGCATGTATGGCGGCGACCAAGCTCGAAAAATCAATCTTGTTAATTATGGATTCCGACTTCAGGCAGCTGTCGACAACCGCCCTCTAAAATTTGAGGAGTTTGAATCTCTTACAAATCAGGTAATTTATGTGAGTGCCACCCCTGCCGACTACGAGCTGGAAAAGAGCGAGGGTATCATAACTGAGCAAATAATCCGTCCAACCGGATTACTTGACCCTCTCATTACGGTGCGTCCTTCACTCGGACAAATCGACGACTTGATTAACGAAATTGATATGCGTGTCAAGAAAAATGAACGTACCCTTGTGACCACTCTCACCAAACGCATGGCTGAGGAACTAACGGAATTCCTTTTAGACCACGATTTGAGAGTGGCATACATTCACTCCGGCGTCGACACAATGGACCGCATTAAGATATTAGACCAACTTCGCTCGGGCGAAATTGATGTGCTTGTGGGCGTGAACCTGTTGCGTGAAGGTCTCGACCTTCCCGAAGTGTCGTTGGTGGCTATCATCGATGCCGACAAAGAGGGGTTCTTGCGGTCGAATCGCTCGCTTACCCAAACTGCGGGCCGAGCAGCCCGAAACCTAAATGGCGAAGTAATAATGTATGCCGACAAAATCACGCAGTCAATGCAGCAAACCATCGATGAGACCGAGCGACGTCGTTCACTGCAGCTTGCCTATAATGCCGAACATGGCATAACACCAAAAGCCATCATCAAGCAACGTAATTCTATAATTGGCGTCGACAACGAATTCTCAAACTCAACGTCGGCGTCTGCGCATGGCTCTACGCCAAAACGCAGCTATTCAGCCACATCAAGCATCGATGCCGAATTCAATCCTTCGGCTGGCATTGCCGCCGACCCGGTTGTACAATATATGAACGAAGCTGATTTGGGCAAAACAATTGAGTTAATTCGCAAAAACATGATAGATGCAGCAAAGAATATGGACTTCATTGAGGCAGCCCGACTTCGTGATGAGTTGATAAAGCTTGAGGAGCGCAAAGAGTCGATGAAATAACCACATTATTAATTATGCCAACAAAACCGCAGCACATATATAATTTAAATATACCATCGGAGCGATGGCTACCCACCTCTAAGAAAGAGATTGAGAAACTGGACTGGGATTACATTGATGTGATTCTGTTTTCGGGAGATGCTTACATCGACCATCCATCTATGGGCTCAGCCGTTATTGGACGATATTTGCAATCGAAAGGCTATCGGGTAGCAATTGTGCCACAACCCAATTGGCGCGACGATTTGCGCGACTTTAAAAAACTGGGCCAACCGCGAATTTGTTTCGGCATCTCGGCAGGAGCAATGGATTCGATGGTGAATCACTACACTGCCGGTCGCCGACGCCGCTCTGATGATGCTTACACGCCTGACGGAAAAGCAGGAATGCGCCCTGATATGCCGACAATTGTTTATTCACGCATCTTGAAAGAATTGTTCCCTGATGTGCCGGTGATTGCCGGGGGCATTGAGGCATCGTTGCGCCGAGTTTCGCACTACGACTATTGGCAGGACAAATTAATGCCTTCAATTCTTGTCGATTGCCAAGCCGATATGCTCATATATGGCATGGGTGAAAAACCGATGCTTGAAATTGTTGAAACTCTCGAGTCGGGCAAAAATATAACAGATCTATGCGACATTCCTCAGACTGTCGTAAGGCAGCCTTTGCAGGCTATGCCTGACACCGACACTGCAAAGCAAAATGGCGATGTGATTCTTCACTCGTTTGATGAATGCCTTAAAAACAAATTATACCAAGCCGAAAATTTCAAGCACATCGAAGTGGAATCGAATCGCTGGTTTGGCAATGCCCTTTGGCAAGCATCTGGCAATGTGGCTATAAAGGTGAACCGCACCAATCCGCCCCTCACCACTGCGGAAATCGATGCTTCGTTCGACCTGCCATACACTCGCCTGCCTCATCCACGATATAATGGAAAAACAATTCCCGCATACGAAATGATTCGCCATTCGGTGAATATGCATCGCGGCTGTTTTGGCGGATGCGCTTTCTGCACTATCTCAGCTCATCAAGGAAAGTTTATAGCCAGTAGAAGCAAGGCTTCCATTCTGCGCGAAGTGAAGCAAATCATAGCCATGGACGACTTTAAGGGCTATATTTCGGATTTGGGAGGACCGTCAGCCAACATGTATGCCATGCACGGCAATGACCTCTCACTGTGCAAAAAATGTGTTCGACCATCGTGCCTTCACCCAAAGCCATGCAACAACCTTAACAACAACCATGCTCCGCTACTTGACATCTATCACGAAGTGGACCGCTTAAAAGAGATTAAGAAATCGTTCATCGGCAGCGGCGTGCGCTACGACCTTGCCATGCATAAGTGTGGCAACAAAAGCATTGAGCAAATCAACCAGCAATTTATTGAAGAGCTGATTCGCTTTCACGTTTCGGGAAGGCTGAAAGTAGCACCTGAACACACCAACGACGAAGTGCTTAATCTAATGAGAAAGCCCTCATTCAAGTTGTTCCACCAGTTTAATGAGCTGTTCAACACCATCAACAACCGCTACCAATTGAACCAACAGCTCATCCCTTATTTTATTTCGTCGCATCCCGGATGCACGCAAATGGCTATGGCTGAACTGGCAGTAGAAACAAAACGTCTGAATTTCCACCTCGAGCAGGTGCAGGATTTCACTCCCACTCCAATGACTATTTCAACCGAGACATACTACTGCGGTGTGCATCCATACACCTTGCAGCCCATTTTTACAGCCAAGAAAACTGATGAGAAGCTGGCTCAACGAAAATATTTCTTCTGGTATGACAATCAATATAAACGCGACATTTTCAACTCTTTGTCCAAGATGGGTCGCACAGATTTGATTGCTCAACTCTATCCTCATGGCATTGGCGAAATTAACCGACTAAATAAAGATTATCCCAATAGCCACAGAAAAGGAAATCTACATAATAGATTCAACAAAAAAAACAGAAATAAAAAATAAGTATTTAAACATGATTATGAAACTATCATCAAAAACAATTATGGCATCAACGATTGGCTTTTTAGCAATGGCATCGTGCACTCAAGCAAACGATGGCGAAATTGTTGAAAAACCCGACTTGAAAGTAGTAGACGGACAGTTCACGCCCGAGATTCTCGAGGGATTAGGACGCGTGAGTGGCATCAGTGTTTCGCCAGAAGGAGAAAAAGTGCTTTATGGCGTGTCGTATGAAAACATCGCCTTAAACAAAAGCAACCGCGAGTTGTGGATTATGAATGCCGACGGCAGCAACCCAACACGCCTTACAACAACAGCGTCAAGCGAACAAAACGAAACATTTATTTGTGACGGCAAAAAAATAGCATTTATCGCGCGCGAAGGCGATAAAATGCAACTGTTCACAATGGACGCCGACGGCAGCAATCGAAAATGCATTTCAGCTGTTGAAAACGGCGTTAACGGATTTGTTATTTCGCCCGACGAAACGAAAATCGCCTTTATCTCAAATGTGAAATATGGCGAAACAACTGCCGATAAACACCCCGACTTGAAAAAGTCGACAGCCCGAATCATCGACGACTTGATGTATCGTCACTGGGACGAATGGGTCACTGAGATTCCTCACACATTTATTGCCGATTTCGACGGCAAGGAATTGAAAAACATTAAAGACCTACTTGAAGGTGAGCAATTCGAAGCACCGATGAAGCCTTTTGGCGGCATCGAATCGATTGCTTGGAGCCCCGACAGCAAAAGCCTTGTTTACGTCAGTCGTAAGAAAACAGGCTTGGAATACTCGCTTTCCACCAACTCCGACCTTTATAAATACGACCTTGCAAGTGGTAAAACAACAAACCTCACCGAAGGCATGCTTGGATACGATACCGACCCAGTATTCTCGCACGACGGCACCAAGTTAGCTTGGCTATCCATGGAACACGACGGATATGAAAGCGACAAGAAACGCATCTTTGTTCTCGATATCGCCACAAACACAAAAACCGATTTGACTGCTAATTGGGACTATAGTGTAGAGGGCTTGGCATGGAGCATCGACGACAAGTCGATTTTCTTCCTTGCACCATATCAAGGCACCATTCCAATGTTCAAAATGGATGTAAACACTCAGCAAATCGACACTGTAGCAGCTGGGGAATGCGACTATGCAGCCGTTGTTCCAGCCCTCGACAAGGTGTACACTCTGCGTCATAGCTTAAGTCAACCGAATGAAATATATTCGGTTAAGCCTGGCGAAGAGCCCATTAAACTCACCACTGTGAACGATGAAATATTGAGTCAGCTTGACCCAATCAAAACCGAAAAACGTCTTGTGCCTACCACCGATGGCAAACTTATGACCACATGGATTGTTTATCCTCCGAAATTCGACCCAAACAAAAAATATCCGGCAATACTATATTGCCAAGGAGGTCCGCAATCGCCAGTGAGCCAGTTCTGGTCGTACCGTTGGAATCTGCGACTAATGGCTTCTAACGGTTATATCGTTATTGCTCCTAATCGACGAGGACTCCCCGGTTTCGGAACCGAATGGAATGCACAAATTTCGGGCGACTATGGCGGACAAAATATGCAAGACTATCTAAGTGCTGTCGATTATATGAAGAATGAACCATTCATCGATGCTAAACACATCGGCGCCGTTGGTGCAAGCTATGGAGGTTTTTCGGTATATTGGCTTGCAGGTCATCACGAGGGTAGATTTGCTGCATTCATTGCTCATGCCGGCATCTTCAACATTGAGAGCCAATACCTCGAGACCGAAGAAATGTGGTTTGCCAACTGGGATATGGGCGGCGCATTCTGGGATAAAGACAATGCGGTTGCTCAACGCGCTTTCGCAAACTCGCCACATAAGTTTGTGCAGAACTGGGATACTCCAATCATGGTCACCGTGGGCGAACTCGACTATCGCATTGTGTTCACTCAAGGTATGATGGCATTCAATGCTGCCAAGCTTAGAGGCATACCTGCTCATTTCGTTTCGTTCCCCGATGAGAACCACTGGATTTTAAAACCGCAAAACGCCATCCTTTGGCAACGCGAGTTTTTTGCGTGGCTCAACAAGTGGCTAAAGCCAAGTCAAGAATAACATAACTGGTTGCATAATTACACATTTAGGTCTGTATCCCTGAGCACATGGAATACAGACCTAAATTATTTAACATTACTATTTATTAACAATAGTTCGTTAACTTATCCCCAGGCCTAAGCGGCTCTGGATGTAAATAAAA
>JBJECZ010000011.1:0-2947 GCA_051871555.1 Muribaculaceae bacterium
ATTGGTTTCTTCACCGAATTTCCTACCACTGATGGCGAGCAGGTGATGGTGAAAGTGGGCATATCTTTCGTGAGCATCGAGGGCGCGCGACGTAATCTTGCTGCCGACATCTCGCACTGGAGTTTTGAGGAGGTGTGCTGCGAAAATCGTGGTTTGTGGCAACAGGCGCTTGGCTGCATCGACGTTGAAGGCAACGACCACGATAAGACAGTTTTCTACACAGCGCTCTATCATTCGATGATTGACCCTCGCGATGTTAGCGATGTCACCGGCGAATATGTGGGCGGAGATGGCAAGGTGCATCAAAATTCAAAGTTCATTTATCGCACTATTTTCAGCGGTTGGGACGTTTTTCGAAGCCAATTCCCGTTGCAAACCATCATCAACCCTCGCATGGTGAACGATGAAATCAACTCGCTCATTAGTCTTGCCCAACTTAGTGGCAAACAATATTTTCCGCGTTGGGAAATAATGAACTCCTACTCGGGTTGCATGCTCGGTAACCCGGCTGTGTCGGTAATTGTTGATGCATACGCCAAAGGAATAAGGGAATATGACGTCAAAAAGGCTTATGAATATTGCATCAACTCGGTTGAGCACACCGGCAACGGCCGCCTTATTGGCTATACGCCTCTCGATATCTCGCGAACCTTGGAGTATGCTTATTCCGACTGGTGTGTAGCTCGCTTTGCTTCGTTGCTCGGCGACAAGGTTGTCAAGCAACGCTATCTTGGCTATTCACAAAACTATCGAAATATTTGGAATAAGGATATAAAATGGTTCTGCGGACGCACACGCGACGGCAATTTTGGTGAATTGAAGGGCGAACTGGTGCAAGACCATTATTGTACCGAGTCGAATCCGTTGCAGCAGGGGTGGTTTGTGCCTCACGATGTGCCGGGATTTATCTCGCTGCTCGGCAAAGATGCTTTCGTGAAAAAGCTCACTGCTTTCTTCGACAATTCTTCTGAAGATTTTCTTTGGAACAATTATTATAATCATCCAAACGAACCGGTGCACCATGTGCCGTTCCTCTTCAACTATGCCGGCAGTCCGTGGCTGACGCAAAAGTGGACGCGCCGCATCTGCCAAAATGCCTACGGCACCGATGTCATGGGGCTTTGCGGCAATGAAGATGTTGGGCAAATGAGCGCATGGTATGTGCTTGCGGCTGCCGGGTTGCATCCTGTTTGCCCGGGCGACAACTTGTATATGCTCACTTCGCCGGTGTTTGATAAAGTCACTTTCCACCTCGATGAGCATTTCTATGGCGGCGGAAGCTTCGTGATTGAGGCTGTGAACAATTCGCCTTCGAACATCTACATCAAGTCGGCGAGTCTCAACGGTAAGCCTCTCAATCGTGCTTGGCTCTCTCACCACGAGGTGGTGAACGGCGGTGTGCTGCGGCTTGTGATGACGGATAAGCCTAATAAAAACTTTGGCAAGACCTTGCCTGCGAAAATTGTGAAATGATTTTCACTATTCAAAATAATTCAAACTAAAAATTTTGCATCACAATGAAAAGAACTTTTTGTATAGCGTTAGTGTTTGCGGCATGGTGCGTAACGGCATCGGCTCAGGTGTCGTGGTTGCCTGTAAAGGAGCATCGCGATGTGAAGGTGCGATTGTTGGGCTGTGAGTATGACAACTCGACATTGAAAAAATGCACAGAGGTTGATGCTAATTCCTCTGATTGGGGAGTGACTGTCGAACCTAACCGTCGGCTTGGCGGCATCAACTATGTTTTCACTGCCAAGCGAGCCATGAAGCAAGTGGGCGTGGCTGTGGCGTTTGACCGTTACGATTGGTCGTCGGACAACTATGTGCTTATTCCTGCTGTGGTGTATGGCGGCAATCGTCAGCGCATTGTAAATCGTGAATATGCCACCGGACTTGATAAGTCAGATTATTATCGTCGTGATTTGGCTCTTACATCCAATCCAATTCCGCAGCTCTCGCCTGAGTTTGGCGCTCGCTCGTTGCTCGAAGTGAACGTGAGCAACACCACAACACCGGCAATCGCCTTTCTTGAACGTGCCCGTGGGCGTGCGTCAATCATTTTCACCGACCAGGGCATTGAGTGGCAGGGCGAAGTGAAGGACCATGCTCTTATTGTTGAGGAAGCGCCCGACCGCAGCGTTGCCACTATGGTGATATCGGCGCCTGGTGTGCGCAGCCGAAAACCGGAATTTATAGGATTCAGCCCGAGCCCCGACCGTGGAGTGAATGTGCAGGCTGGTGACACGATTGTGATTCGCGTGGATGTTGTTGGCGATTTCAAAGCTCAATCCACTACCGACTTGCTCGCTCGATTCATGACCGAGCGCAAGCACCACACCGTTTGCACAGAGCCTCGCAACATCATGCCAATGAGCGAAGTGCTTAATCGTATGGTTAAAAACATAGACGAGCGTTATTTTAAAGGTCCTGTGGGCGAATATTATTGCCCAGAGAATGCCGATTGGATGTCGTATGGCTGGATTGGCGGACTTATGAACACCTATCCGATGCTTGCCCTTAACGACGCTGAACATCTGCAGAAAGTGGTGAATACATTCGATTTCGGGTTGAAATATGGACCGGGCAAGAGCGGCTATTTCTATGATGTGGTTGACAAAAATGGCAAAGTGCTATATCGCGACGGTGCGAAACTAAATCCAGGCATTGGATTGGTACGCAAGAATGCCGATGTGCTCTATTGGATGGTTAAACAATTCATGCTTCTTGAATCGATGGGCAATGGTAACAGCATCAAGCCTGAATGGAAGCAGACCGTGAAACGCCTTGCCGATGCGTTCGTGGGTACATGGAAAACCGAAGGCTCTTTGGGTAATTATATAAACGTGGGAAACGGACGTGTAGCCGCTTTCAATACCACCAGCGGTGCTATGGCTGTGGGAGGCTTGGCTTTGGCTTCGAAATATTTTGGCAACGATGAATATATGGC
>JBJECZ010000012.1:0-11849 GCA_051871555.1 Muribaculaceae bacterium
TTGTTGCTCAGGTTCTTAAAAAGTTATATTGGTAATAGTGTTGCGGAATTAAGGGATATATAAATCAATATTGAATTAACACATTTTAACTATAAAGATTGTAACATTACGCCACATGTCTACGTCAAATAATCGAAACTAACAAAACTTAAAAGTAAATGGCAAGAAAATATTCGCTTATAGCATTGCTTGCAACACTGCTCATTGCTTGGGTGGGCGCTTCAGCCGACGTACTGCGCGGCCGCATCGTGGATTCAGAATCGAAGCAACCCATCGAGGGAGCCAGCGTTTTCATCATCTCACGAAACGGCAACACAACTCACAGCAACGGTCACTCAACCGACTCGCTGGGCACGTTTGTGGGTCGTGCCAACTATTTGGAAACTACGCTTGAAATTCAAGCCTTAGGATACTACGACAAAAAGGTGCGACGCGCCTGCTTTGAGGGCAACGACACCATCGACATTGGCGACATTGCCCTGCGTCCGTCGGAGCTTATGCTCAAGGAGCTTCAAGTGAAAGGCAATGCCAAGCGATTCACCATGCGCGGCGACACTATCGTGTTCAATCCGCAAGCCTTTAAGCTCGAAGAAGGCGACCGCCTTGACGCTCTCATAAAAAAATTGCCGGGCGTTAGGTTGGAGGAGAACGGCAGCCTGAGCTGGAACGGCAAACCAATCAAACTGCGCATGAACGGCAACAAGGCAATGGACAGCGGGCTTATCGGGCAGCTGCCGGTGGAAGCCGTGAAGGAGATTAAGCGTTACGACAAAGACTCGGAATTCACTGCCCGAACAGGCGTGAACGACGGCAACGAGGAGCAGGTGCTCGACATAGTAATAAAGCCGGGCTGGCTCGACAAGTGGTATGGCCAGCTCAACGCTTCTGCCACCACCAAAGGCAACTACACTGCACACCTGCGCACCAACCGCCTCAGCGACTCCAATCCGCTGCTGGTGTTTGTCCGCGTGAGCGACTTCAACTCCATGTTTGTGCCTTACGGTTTCAACGGCATTTCGGGGAATATGGGCGCCGACCTTCGCCAGCAAATGGGCGCTTTTGGCTATCAGCACCGCTGGCAACCCAAATTTGAGGGATGGAAGGAGAAAAACGAATTTTCGGCTGTTGCCGACCTCAACCACTACGACGAACTCCAAGGTAAGACATCGATGAGAGAAAATTTCCTCGACAATCAGTCGTCGAGCGTATCGATTAACCAGAGCAAAGTCTACAACCACCACCTTGAGGTGCCTCTCGACCTCGCGCTCAACTACAATCTCACGCCTAACGACGTGCTGTCAGCTCAAGCCCGAGTAAACTACAACAAAGTCCGACGTCGCCAAAACAGCGAACAGACAACATCGCTTGTCGACCCGGATGAAGATGTGAATCGCAGCACCTCACTGTCGCACACGCTCACCGACGCTTTTACTGCAAGTTCCAATGTCAGCTACGACCACTATCACGGCAAAAACCGTTATAAAATCACAGGCAATATCAACTATCGCAACTACGACAGCGAGAGTCTGAGCAACTCGCAATATACCTATATTAACGGCGGCAATACCGTCGCCGACAACCAACTCACAAATTCCGTCAACCATGCGCTTAACGCCTCGATTGCTGCCAAGGCATCGAATGCTTTGAGCAAATCGGTGCTGCTGAACAGCAGCTATTCGCTGAACTTCGCAAACAACTACAGCAACAACTCGGTGACTCGCAACGACGTCTACGACGCTGCCAACAGCCTGCGCAGCGACGACAACACAACCACTCATAACTTTAAACTGTCGTCGACCATTAACGCCGGCAAACTGATGATTAACCCCGAAATGGGCATCGACATCAAGCATCAACGGCTCGAATATCGCCGCGGAGTGCTCGACACCACAGCCACTCGCAATGCCGTGTTGCCCACTCCTATGCTCGTATTGCAATGGAAACCCTCGCGCAACCACACCACTCGCCTCAACGCCACATATTCGCAAACTCTGCCACAGTTTGTCAGCACAATGGCTTACGTCGACGACCTCAACCCGCTGTTCATCACCGAGGGCAACCCCAATCTGCGCCGTTCGGGCACACTGTCGGTTGGCATCAATCACGCTGCTGTAATTCCTAACCACGAGCAAGTGCTCACTTTGAGCTTGACTTTCACCAAAGAATACGACCCCGTGGGCTCAGTGAACCACTACAACTCACTCACCGGCGTCTACCGCTCGCACAGCGAGAACCTGCGCGGAGGCAACTCGTTCGGCACCATGGTCGACCACTCAATCACGCTGTTTGAAGTGCTGCAAGTAGGCACTCGCTTGACGTATAACAACAACTGCACCTATGGCGTGCTCACGATGGTCGACGATGCCAAGCAACGCACCTACACCAGCCGCCGACTGCAACAGGTGGTCTACGACCCCTCGTTCACCCTCACCTTTGAGAAGCTGAAACTCACAGGCAACGGCACGTTCACCTTCAACCACAACATCTACTCCGACGCTCAAGAGCAAAGCCTCAATACATTCAAATATACAGCCCAAATCACCGCCGAATTCAAGACCGGCATATTCACATTCGCCATCAATCCGAATCTAAACGGACAAAGCGGCTATCACTATCGCAAATTCAACCGCGACATCTTTGCTCTCAACGCTTGGGCTAACGCCAAACTGCTCAAGAAAAAGCTAACCGTAGGCGTGAAGGCGGACGACATCTTCAATAAGAAACGAATATTCTGGACCAACGAATCATCGACATCTCGCTCCGACACCACGGTAGATTATCTGCACAACTACGTGCAATTCTTCGTAACCTACGACTTCGACGCCAAATAATAATGATGCTCCACCACAATGTCATTTTGCAGAAAACGCCGAAGCTGCCTGACTCATCCACCCGTAGGGGCGTATGGCAATACGCCTAGCGACCGCAGCGAGGAGCCATCGGAGATGGCAAACCATGCATAACCGCTGGTGGAGCGAAGCGCAACCTGCGGGGAACGGATACCTCACTATCATTCGGCGTCGAAGATGTCAAACAAATCTGTCGGTTAAAAGAACGTCCGTGGAGGACGTACCTGCATCTGCGTGAGACCTCCGGGCGTATTGCCATACGCCCAGCGACCGCAGCGAGGGGCCATCGGAGATGGCAAACCATGCATAATCGCTGGTGGAGCGAAGCGCAACCTGCGGGGAACGGATACCTCACTATCATTCGGCATCGAAGATGTCGAACAAATCTATCGAAAAAACGTCCGTGGAGGACGTGACGCCGAGCCAATAAGGCGAGGCTCGGCGTCACATGCTTCGTATGACATGGCAGGTGGCAGGGATAACCTCTCGCTGACGGCTCAGATTTGCACAAAAAATCATAATAATCTGAATAATCTGTGTGAGCCAATCACCAACCTCTGCGGCATCCGCGATTCCCGCGAGAGACTTCATTGCAAACTGCTGATTTCCAGCGATATTAACCGCGCGAGCGGTTACATTATGAATAACCCCGCATTGGCGCCGTAGGCGACTATGTGGGACAGCCGAATGCATCCAACTTCCACAACCGTGGAGCGGTTACGCACCCAGCAACTTTGGCTTATAGAAAGACGGGGATGCCGACAGAATATAGCCTGGGGTGAGCGAAGCGCAGTCGGCTTTGCGAAGATAGGCGTTTTTTAGTGGCAATATCACACAATAATGTGGCAAAAGGCTCGTTTTGTTATTGATAAAAGTACCATCAACAAAATGAATCGATTGCTCCGAAATATTGCCACATTTGCCTTGGTGTTGACGGCGCTGTGCACATCGGCACAGCTCAACGACAAGGTGCTGAATCGCCCATACGCCGACCTAAAGCGCGTGCATCTGGGCTTCTCGGTGGGTGTGGCAATGCAAAACCTTAACCTTACCAACAACGGTGCAGTGTCGCCCGAGGGCAACGCCTGGTTTGGCGAGGTGCCAAGCCTTTCGCCGGGCTTCACCGTGGGCGTGCTTGCCGACCTGCGCATTAGCAATCACTTGAACCTGCGCCTTAGCCCCGGCATGCAATTCGGCAGCAAAACCGTGAAATGGCGCGACGCAATGAACCCCGACGCCGCGCTAAGCAGTCAAAACGTGAAATCTACTTTCGTGGTGTTGCCGCTCGACCTCAAGGTGAGTGCCCTGCGCTACCGTAATGTGCGCCCGTATGTGGTGGGAGGCGTGATGGGCGTGCTCGACGTGAGCAAGCGCCGCCGCGAGCAACTGCAGTTCAAAAACACCGACGCCATGCTCACCATTGGCTTCGGTTGCGATTTTTATATGCAATACTTTAAGTTCTGCCCCGAGGTGAAATTCTGCTTTGGACTGAGCAACATACTCAAGCGTAACCGCCCCGACTTGGAAGACGACCCTGCAATGCAGGCATTCACCCACAGCCTCGACAAGGTGCAAAACAACATGATGATAATAACCTTCTATTTCGAATAGCCCTCCGCGGCGCGGCAAAAAAGATGAACAGCATTTTGCGAAATATTGCATTGACGGTGGCGCTCGCATTGGGCGCGGCGCTGGCCTCGGCACAAACCGACGCCCAGTTCACGCAATATTGGGCTGTGCCAAACTACTATTGCCCGGCATCAATAGGCGACACAGACAACATTCACCTCACACTGGGCAGCCGCCTGCAATGGGTGGGCATCGACAACGCCCCCAAAAGCTTCAACGCGCTTGCCGACATGCCGTTCAAGGTAGGCCGCCAGCGATTGGCTGTGGGCGTGAACATCTCGCAGCAAAGCATGGGTCTATATCGCTCACTCAATGCCGCTGCTCAGATTGCCTACAAGCGCAAGGTGGCTAAAGGCTTGCTCAGCATTGGTTTGCAGGTGGGATACCTGAACGAAACTTTCAAAGGCTCGGAGGTGTTTATCCCCAGCGACGACGACTATCATCAAACTGCCGACGACGCCATTCCCACGCAGGACGTTACCGGCGGAAGCATCGACCTTGGCGCCGGAGTGGCTTATAGGCATCCCAAATTCTGGCTTGCGCTTGCCGCCAGCCACCTCAACGAAGCCAGCATATCGCTGAAAACCGAAAATTCCACCGACGACCTCTATGAGTTTAAAGCCGGACGCACCTACTATTTTATGGGCGGAGGCAATATTGCCCTAAAAAATACGTTATTAGAGATATTACCGTCGGTGTTTGTCAAGACCGACACCAAATACTTCATTGGCGAGGCTACCGCCCGCGTGCGTTACAACAAATTCCTGTCGGGCGGCGTGGGCTATCGCTGGAAAGACGCGTTGACGGTGATGATTGGTGCCGAGCTGAAAGGCGTGTTCCTCGGCTACAGCTTCGACTATCCGCTGAGCAACATCTCGAAAGGCACCAGCGGAAGCCATGAGCTTTGGCTGGGATATAACGTGAAGCTCAACCTCAAAGAGGTAAACAAGAACAAGCATCGCAGCATACGCCTGATGTAGCGGCATCAGCAAGAAAGGCTCAGTGCCCCAAATGTGAGAGATATTATTATTTACAAAATATATAAACGAAAAAACGAACATAACATTACGATATGAAGAAACTGCTATTTACAGTTACAATAGGTTTGGCGGTAGCATCGTGCAGCTCATCGCGCAGCCTTAGCAGCGGTGGCGGCGAAGTGACCGGCGTGGGAGGCACCACGTGGCAAGAGCCAACGCCATACGGCATGGTGCTCGTCGACCGCGGTTCAATGAAGGTGGGTCCTGCCGAAGCCGACTCGCTTTGGGGCATCGAAGCCGAAGCGCGTGGCATCTCGGTGGACGGTTTCTGGATGGACGAAACCGAAATCACCAACTCGAAGTATAAGCAATTCCTCTTCTGGGTGCGCGACTCAATCATACGCGAACGCCTTGCCGACCCGGCTTACGGCGGTAACGAGGCTTTCAAGATTGAAGAAGACCGCGAAGGCAACCCCATCACACCACGCCTCAACTGGAGCCGCCCTATTCCTTGGAAAAACGCCAACGAAGATGAGCAACGCGCCATCGAAAGCGTTTATCGCACCAACGTAATCACTGGCGTGCGCGAACTCGACCCCGAGCAGATGAACTATCGCTACGAAACCTACAACCTCACCGAGGCTGCCAAGCGCAAGCATCGTCTCAACGCCGAGCGCCGCGACTATAACACCGACCACGAGGTCGACTACACAATGCCAGTGATTAGCAAAGACACCGCTTACATCGACGACGAAGGCAAGATTGTGCGCCAAACCATCTCTCGCGCGCTCACCGGCGATTATGACTTTGTGAACACTTATATTGTGAACGTCTACCCCGACACCACTTGCTGGGTGAACGACTTTGAAAATGCCTATAACGAACCATACGTGCGCATGTATTTCTCCAACGCAGGCTACAACGACTATCCTGTGGTGGGCGTAAGCTGGGAACAAGCCAATGCTTTCTGCGCTTGGCGCACCGAATTCCTAAAACGCTCGCTCGGAAAGCAAGGCGTGTATGTTGAACCTTATCGTCTGCCCACCGAAGCTGAATGGGAATATGCAGCCCGTGCCGGTGTCGACAAAAACAAATTCCCGTGGGAAGGCGACCTGCCGCTCACCGAGAGCGACGGATGCTTCTATGCCAACTTCAAGCCCATGGAAGGCAACTATGTGAAAGACGGCAACATCATCACATCGCGTGTGGGCACCTACAGCCCTAACGAATTCGGGCTATACGACATGGCTGGCAACGTGAGCGAATGGACCTCGACAGCCTACACCGAAAGCATCAACAAGCTCACAAGCGACCTCAACCCCGAATATCGCTACAACGCCGCTAAGGAAGACCCCTACAAGATGACTCGCAAAATTGTGCGCGGAGGCTCGTGGAAAGACGTGGCTCACAACATCCGTGGCGACATTCGCATGTGGGAATATCAAAACGAACAACGCAGCTTCATCGGATTCCGTTGCGTGCGCTCGCATGTGGGCTTCAACCGCGCTAAAAAACGCAAAAACTAACCATTAATCGCATCATTCCCCTCTCATCATAACTTCTTAACAACACAACGACAAAAATGGGCAAAATTAAAAAATATAAAAATATAGTTGAACGCTTCCTTTCAAACGAAAGCGGACAACGATTCTTCAACGCAGCTTACAGCCTTGGCGCCGCAGTGGTGATTCTGGGCGCACTGTTCAAGATTCTCCACCTCTCAGGCGGCAACGAAATGCTTTGCATCGGCATGGGCACCGAAGTGCTCATGTTCCTGCTCACCGCTTTCGACCGTCCCGAAGCACAATACAAGTGGGAAGACGTATTTCCGGTGCTTGGCACCAACGACCCTGCCGACCGCCCCGACTTCAGCTCGGGCAGCGGTATTGTGATTGGCAACATAGGCGGCTCAACCGGCGGCAACAACGTCACCGGCGAGGTTCAGCTGCCTAAAGTGACAGCGCAAGAAGCACGCAACGCAGTGGGCTTACCGCAAGGCATCGAACTGTCGGAAGCCGACACCACTTCGCTCACCGAAAGCATCGCCAAAATGGCTGCTGCAAGCGACCAGCTCAGCCGAATGGCTGAACTCACCGACGCCACTCAGCAATATCTCTCGCAAATGGCAGGAATAAGCGAACAAATGACCAAGCTGAAAGAAACCACCGAAGCACTCAACAATGTGCAGGACACGCTGTTGGCAAGCTACCGTGCAATCACCGACAACAGTCAGGACATCACCTCAAGCTCAAACGGCTACGTGGAGCAAATGAGCGCTCTCAACCGTAACATCGGCGGCTTGAACACCATCTACGAAATTCAGCTTAAGAGCATCTCGTCGCAACTCGAAAGCATCGACCGCGTGAACCGTGGATTGAAGGACATTCGCGACATGTACGAAAAGAGCGCAGCCGAAAGCGCCAACTACTGCGACGAAACCGCACGTCTGGCTCACAACATGAAGCAACTCAACAGCGTATACGAAAAAATGGTGAAAGCAATGACCGTGAGCATGTATCACCCCGGCATGTCGCCTGCCGATATGGCTTCGGTTAACAACAATAATAACGATTAAGCAACATGGCAAGTGCTCATAATCAAACCATAGGCAGAATGTCGCCTCGGCAAAAGATGATAAACTTGATGTATATCGTCTTGACCGCCATGCTGGCACTCAACGTGTCGAGCGACGTGCTGAATGGATTCTCGCAGGTGGAAGATGGTTTGGCGCGCTCAAACCGCACCATCACTGCGCGCAACGCCGCCTTGCTCGACCAACTGCAAGCCTTTGTGGACAAAAACCCCGAAAAAGGTTCGCAATGGCTTGCCAAGGCTAAAGATGTGCACCGCGCCACCGACGACCTCTATCAATACATCGACTCGCTGAAATATGCCATCGCTGTTGAAGCCGACGGTGCCGATGCCAACGCTAAAGAAATCGACAATAAAGAAAATATCGATGCTGCCGCCCATGTGATGCTGCCGCCAACAGGCAACAAGGGTGCCGAGCTGCGCGACGCCGTCGACGCCTACCGCTCGTTTGTGGTGCAGTTTCTCGACGACAGCACCAAGATTGCAAGCATCAACACCGCCCTCTCAACCCAGGTGAAGTCGAAAACGGCTAAGGCTGCCGGCAAAAACTGGGAAGAAGAAATGTTTGAAGATATGCCAGTAGTGGCTGCCGTGACGCTGCTATCGAAGCTGCAAGGCGACATCCGTTTTGCCGAAGGCGAAGTGCTGCAAACACTCATCACCAACGTAGACCTCGGCGATGTGCGCGTGAACAAACTCAGTGCCTTTGTGGTGCCCAACTCGCGCATTGTGATGCGTGGCAGCAGCTATTCAGCCGACATTGTGCTGGCTGCAGTCGACACCACATCGCTGCCTAAAGTCTACGTCAACGGCACGCTGCTCTCAAGCGGTAAAGGAAAATACGAGGTTGGCACCGGACGTGCCGGCAATTTCGACTATTCAGGCTACATCGAAGTGCCTGCTGGCGACGGCTCAATATCAAAATATCCGTTCCAATCGAGCTACACCGTCATCGAGCCTATGGCTACCGTCTCGGCAACAATGATGACCGTGCTCTATGCCGGAATCAACAACCCGCTGTCGATTGCCGTGCCGGGTGTGCCCAGCAATGCCATCTCGGCAACTATGACCAACGGAACGCTCACCCGACAAGGCGACCAATGGATTGCCCGTCCGGGCAAAGTGGGCACCGAATCGGTGGTAACGGTCACCGCCACCATCGACGGCCGTCAGCAAAAAGTGGGTTCTACAAGCTTCCGCGTGCGCAAGCTGCCCGACCCGATGCCTTACATCGCCTATCCCGACGCTAACGGCGGCGAAAATCGCTATAAAGGCAGCAAACCGTTCTCCAAAACCCTGCTGCTGCAAGCACAAGGCGTGTCGGCTGCCATCGACGACGATTTGCTCAACGTGGCGTACCGCGTGATAAGTTTCGAAACCGTGTTCTTCGACTCGATGGGCAATGCAATACCCGAAGTGTCGAACGGCGACAAATTCTCGCAACGTCAGCGCGACAGTTTCCGACGCCTCAACCGCGGCAAACGATTCTACATCTCAAAGGTGCGCGCAGTGGGTCCCGACGGCATTGAACGCCAACTCGCCCCTATGGAAGTGCTGGTAAACTAACTTGAAACAACAATTTTTGCAACAACAAAACATCAATTCATAATCAACATGAATGCCTTAAAAATATTTGCAGCTGCATTGCTTATAGGATGTTCCGCTACTGCTTCGGCACAAACCGAAAGCACCGCCTCGGTGGTGCGTCGCGCCAAAGCCGATGCACAAAAAGCCAACGCCAAGAAAAACAGTGGCGTCACCGACCGTATGCAGTCGTTCTACGAAGTGAAAACCAAAAGCGACGCCGACCTGCAATGGATGCGCGTGATTTATCGCAACCTCGACATAAAGCAGGCCGATAACACCTGCCTATTCTATCCCGAAGAACCCAATCAGGACGGGCAAAGCCTTTTCTTCATAATCATGCGCCTGCTCATCAACAACCAGATTTCGGCCTACGAATACCTCGACGGACGCGAAATGTTCACCGACCAATATAAAGTGAAAGTGAAGGACATGCTCGACCGCTACGGCGTGATTTACACCAATGCCAAAGGCAGCACCGAAAAGAATCCGAAGTTTGCCATCGAGGATGCCGACATCCCGGGCAACGAAGTGCTGAGCTACTACATCATCGAGCGATATGAATTCGACCGCGTGTCGGGTTCGGTGCACCGCAACGTCGAGGCACTATGCCCGGTGCTGCACCGCGCTGCCGAATGGGGCGGCGATGCTGTGCGCTACCCCATGTTTTGGGTTAAACTTGCCGACTTGCGCACTTACCTGACTCAGCAATACGTGTTCACCGACGACGACAACAACCTGCCCAGATATAGCTACGACGACTATTTTACACGAAACATGTATCGCGGCGAAATATACAAGACCAAGAACCTGCGCAACAAAACACTCATACAGCTCTACCCCGACCCCGACGACCTAAAGCATGCTCAGGACAGCATTGAGGCGCGTTTGGCATCGTTCGACAAGAACCTGTGGGTGCCAAGCCGCGAAGAATTGCAGGCTCGTGCCGAAGCTGCCGAGGCTTCCGACTCGACTGCCGTAATCAAGAACCGCGACGAAGGCAAATCGGTGAAACGCTCTGCCACCAACAAGCGTGCCAAGAGCAAATCATCGTCGAGCAACAAGCAGACGAAAGTAAAAACGCAAAAAACCAAGTCGACTGCCACTCGCAGCGTTCGCGCCCGCAAGAAATAGTGCTCATAATTTCACCCATATATTAATCGTAAACACACGGAGGCTGTGCCAATTAGATTTTGGTGCAGTCTCCGTTGTTTTTACAATCGCCGTCGTTAAACAATTTTTCACTCAGTTAAATCTATTTACACTAAAAAAACGTTATTACTTTGAGGGTTTTCCTTATTTTTGCAGCACTAATACAACAAAGAATTTTAACCAAATAAAAACTACGAACTATGAACATTAGCAAAAAGATGCAAGATGCGTTTAACGCACAAATCACTTGGGAAATGTATTCTTCAAACCTGTATCTTGAAATGGCATTCTGGTTCCGCAAAGAGGGCTGGAAGGGATTTGCAAACTGGATGTTTAAGCACAGCAACGAGGAAAAGCAGCACGCACTTGAAATGGCACAATTTGTGCTCGACCGCGGCGGCGAAGCTCACGTTGGCGCCATCAACGACGTTTGCGGCACCTACACCGATCCTAAAAACGTGTTTGAACAAACCATGGCTCACGAGCAAAAAGTAACCGAACTAATCAATGCTCTTGCCGACGTTGCCGATGAAGAGCACGACCGCGCATCAGTGAATTTCATTGACAAATTCATCGACGAACAAGTGGAAGAAGAGAAGTCGGTTCGCGACATCCTCAACCTGTTCCGTCACCGCGACGGCCACACCGTTGCCACTATCGACGACATTGTTGGCGGTGCCGACGAAGAAGCATAATCGTCACAAGTCAAAACACTAAAGCGGCATAATCAAGCGGCAGCACACGCTCCCTACAGATGAGGGACGCATACTGCCGCTTGACATTTTTCATATTGTTTTATTACCTCCTGCTGCCGGACTTCATTCGTCTTGGTCGTTCTTCTCCTGCTTGAGTGCCAAGCCACTGAACACCATGCCAAGAACCGTCAGCGACATGCCAAGTGGCAGATGTCCATGACTGCCCGACATCATCGACGAAATTATGAAACATGCGCCTGAAACGGCAAAGCAAATAGCTGCTACTCTGAAATGATTAAATCTTCTTTTTCCCCCTGTTTTCGTCATGCGTTACCCAAATCGCGCTTGACCCAATTTTCGACCAGGCA
>JBJECZ010000013.1:0-11848 GCA_051871555.1 Muribaculaceae bacterium
CCCCTGAGGAGGAGTGAGGAGATGGTCGTTGCACTTCTTATTGGAAACTTTATTGCACATTAACAAACATTAAATCAGAGTATGAGCAAAAGATATTTAAAATAAAGTTATTATCTTTGTAAGATGTAGCGACATTTATGCTACATTTAAGAATCAGTATGTCAGAAGAACAAGAAATCAATGCATTAGAGCCGGCAGGAAACGCCGGCGGATATGATGAATTAGTCACCTTGTCGCCGCTTGAGCACATCAGGCGCCGACCGGGTATGTATATAGGTAAGCTGGGCGATGGTTCGCAGAACGACGACGGCATATATGTGCTGCTCAAGGAAACCCTCGACAATGCCATCGACGAGCACGCAGCCGGCTATGGCGACGTCATCGAACTCAATGTGGAGAACGGCGAGGTGAGCATTCGCGACTATGGCCGCGGCATACCGTTGCAAGACGTCACCCGTGCTGCCACTGCTATGAATACCAGTGGTAAGTTCGATACCCAGAACTATCAGAGTTCGGTGGGTATGAACGGTGTGGGCTTGAAAGCCACCAATGCCTTGAGCGAGTGGTGCTATGTGCAGTCGTGGCGTGACGGAATGACCTCCTACACCCGCTTTGAGCGTGGCGAGGTGGTGGAAGAAAGCGCCATAGTGGAATCGGAATCCGAAGCCAAGAATGGCACGCTCATCCGATTTAAGCCCGACAACTCGATTTTTGTAGGCTATGCCTTCCGTGACGATTTTGTGGAGGTGATGGTGAAAAACTATTCGTTCCTCAACACCGGTCTCACGCTGATTTACAACGGTCGCAAGTTTCGTTCGCGCAACGGCTTGAGCGACCTTGTGAAGGAATACATGACCAACGACCCTCTGTATAAGCCCATACACTTGAAAGGCGACATGATTGAATGTGTAATCACTCACGCCAATCAATACGGCGAGGAATATTATTCGTTTGTCAACGGTCAGCACACCACTCAGGGCGGCACACACCAGAGCGCATTCCGCGAGGCTGTGTCGCGCACCATCAAGGAGTTTTTCAACAAGAACTTTGAGTACAGCGACATACGCTCGGGCATGGTGGCTGCAATCAGCATCAAGGTGGTGGAGCCAATCTTTGAGTCGCAGACCAAGATTAAGCTCGGCAGCACGGTGATGTATAAAGATGGCCCGACGGTGTATAAATTCATCAACGACTTCATCAAGCGCGAGCTCGACAACTTCCTGCACAAGGAGCCTTCGATAGCTGAGCCGATGCTTGCTAAGATACAGGAAAGCGAAAAAGAGCGCAAGGCGATAGCCGGAGTCACCAAGCAGGCTCGCGAGCGCGCCAAGAAAGTGGCTTTGAACAACAAGAAGTTGCGTGACTGCCGCGTTCACTACAACGACACCAAGGGTGACAAGCGCGAACTGTCGTCGATTTTCATCACCGAGGGTCTCTCGGCAAGCGGCTCAATCACCAAGATTCGCGATGTGGAGACGCAAGCCGTGTTCTCGCTGCGAGGCAAACCGCTCAACTCGTTTGGCATGCAGCAGAAGATTGTGTATCAAAACGAGGAATTCAACTTGCTTCAAGCTGCGCTGAACATCGAAAACGGACTCGACGACTTGCGATATAACCGAGTGATTATCGCCACTGATGCCGATGTCGACGGCATGCACATTCGTTTGCTAATGCTCACATTCCTGCTGCAGTTCTTCCCCGAACTGATTAAGACCGGTCACGTGTACATATTGCAGACGCCACTGTTCCGCGTGCGAAACAAAAAGGAATCGAAGCGTCGTTCGTCCACCTCGTCGAAAGCGGTTAAGGAGACTAAGCCAGAAACATATTATTGTTACAGCGATGAGGAGCGTTTGGCAGCCATTGCCAAGGTGGGCGAGGGCAATGCCGAGATAACACGATTCAAAGGTCTTGGCGAAATTTCGCCCGACGAGTTTAAGGACTTTATTGGCGAAGGCATGCGCCTCGACCGCGTGACGTTGCGCAAAGAAGATGCTGTGCGCGACATGCTGGAGTTCTACATGGGCAAAAACACCATGGAGCGCCAAGGATTCATCATTGGCAACCTGAAAATTGAGGAGGAAGATGACATCACTCACTGATGCGCGGAAGAAGGCGTTTTTCCCGGGGTCGTTTGACCCTTTCACGCGCGGGCATGAGTCGATTGTGCGCCGTGCTTTGGCTATGTTCAGCCATGTGGTGGTGGGCATCGGCATCAACCCCGACAAGAAGGGGGTGATGAGCACCGAGCTGCGCCGGCAACTCATCGATGCAGTTTTTGCGGGCGACAGCCGCGTGAGCGTGGTGAGCTATTCGGGTATGACGGTTGATGCCGTGAAGGCAGCGGGCGCCTGCTGTATTGTGCGAGGAGTGCGCAATGTGGACGATTTCGACTACGAACTGAAAATTGCCGATTTCAACCGCAACATTGCCGGCATCGATACCCTGTTCCTGCCTGCGTTGTCGCCGCTTGCCGACATCAGCTCAACTGCGGTGCGCCAAAAGATTGCTCGGGGTGGCAACGTGAGCGGCATGTTGCCAAGCGGTTGCCCGCAGCACATCGTTGATGAACTTCGTAGCCTATGTGCTGATGAACTTAGTAATATATGTATCGAAATTGAGAAAAGATTGTTTTGATTAACACCTACAACTAAAAATTTAAAGTGAAATGAATAAAAGTCGTCCAATAGTTATAGCATTGCTTTCGGTGACATTCCTCACCATCGCCCAGACAATGCCCCAGAAAATCAAGAAACTGCTGAATGCGCAGTATGCCATTAATGCATTATATGTTGATAGCGTAAACGAGGACAAGCTGGTGGAAGATGCCATAAAAGGTATGCTCAACGAACTCGACCCACACTCGTCGTACACCACCGCCAAAGAAACCGAGGAACTCGACGAACCGCTGCAAGGTTCGTTTAGCGGCATCGGCATCCAGTTTCGCATGAATCTGGACACATTGTATGTGATTCAAACCATTGCCGGCGGACCGTCGGAGCGTGTTGGATTGCGTGCCGGTGACCGAATCGTGGAGGTGAACGACACGCTGATTGCAGGTGTGAAAATGAAAACCAACGACATCATGAAGCGCCTTCGCGGGCCAAAGGACACCAAGGTGGAAGTGAAAGTGAAGCGTGGCAATAACCCGGAACTTATCACCTTCCGCATCACTCGCGACGATATTCCACTCTATAGCGTTGATGCCGCATATATGCTTGACGGCAAAACCGGTTATGTGAAGATTGCCAGGTTTGCCGCCTCCACCAACGAGGAGTTTGTGAAAGCCGTGGATTCGCTCAAGAACGTGGGCATGAAACAGCTAATCGTTGACCTCTGCGACAACGGCGGCGGTTATCTAAATTCTGCCATCGAGATGAGCAACGAGCTGCTTAACAAGGACGAACTGATTGTCTATACCGAGGGACGCAACAGCCCACGCAACGAAGCCAAAGCCATTGGCAACGGCAAGTATCGCAAGGGCAAGGTGGCTGTGCTGGTGAACCAGTATTCGGCGTCGGCTTCCGAGATTTTCTCGGGCGCCGTGCAGGATTGGGACCGTGGCGTGATTGTGGGCCGTCGCACTTTCGGCAAGGGACTCGTGCAGCGTCCGCTGCGCTTTGAGGACGGCAGCATGATTCGCCTCACTGTGGCTCGCTACTACACTCCTTCGGGTCGATGCATACAAAAGCCATACAAGAAAGGCGACCGTCTTGACTATGAAATGGACATCGTGAACCGATATAAAGGCGGCGAACTGTCGAGCGCCGACAGCATTCACTTTGCCGATTCGCTGCGTGTGTCCACACTGCGCAACGGCCGCACCATTTATGGCGGCGGTGGAATTATGCCCGACGTGTTTGTTCCTATCGACACCACCGAATACAGCGACTACTATCGCGACCTTGTGGCTAAAGGCGTGATTGTGCAATATACGCTCGACTATGTGGATAAGCACCGTGCATCTATTAAGAACCGGTTTGCCACGGTTGCTGATTTCGACCGCGGTTTTGATATTGATGAAACAATCGAAAAAGAGGTGATTGCTGCCGGCGAACGCGACAGTGTGCACTTCAATGCCGAGCAATATGCCAAGAGCAAAAATTTGATTAAAAACATCGTGAAGGCGCTTATTGCCCGAGATGCCTACACCGACCCTGCGGCATATTTTGTGGTGATGAACCACTCGAATGAGATGATTAAAAAGGCGTTGGACATACTTAACGACGACCGTCGCTACAACGAACTGCTATCGGGCGGCAGCAAAAAGTGATTTGCGCTCTTTGAGATGCAAAAAAAAATAACTAAAGGCGAGTTGAGGGTATTCATGCTCAACTCGCCTTTTAGCAACAGCCAATGTGCTTTTGCGGTGGTTGTCAACTAACATCAAATATCTGTTCCAGATGGCTGTCAAATAGCTGGATATCATTTTCTTATACGCCACAATTGCGGGTTATTTCTGACTCTTGTTTTTCCCGGCGAGCATGCCGCAGGCGGCAAAGATGTCCTCGCCACGGCTACGTCGGATGGTGCAGATTATTCCACGCGAATTAAGGTAGTCGCGGAACGCCGTCATGCGCTGTTCGTTGCTGGTTTGCAGTTTCACTCCCGGTATGGCGTGGAAGCGAATCAGATTCACGCGAATGGGTTGCCCGTCGAGCAGAGCCTCAAGTGCTTGGGCGTGCTCGAGGTCGTCGTTGAGCCCGTTGAACATGATGTATTCCACCGACAGCCGGCGCTGGTGAGCAAAGTCGTAGTGCGACAGCATCTGCATCACCTTGTGTATGGGATAGGCATTCTCAACAGGCATGATTCCGGCGCGCTCGCTGTGGAATGGCGAATGTACGCTTATGGCAATGTGCACATGGGTTTCTTCCACCAAGCGCTGAAGCTCGCGCAGCTTGCCAATGCTCGACACTGTGATGCGCTTTGGGCTCCACGCCAATCCCCACGGGGCAGTCATCACCTCGATGGCTTGCATCACGGCGTCGAGGTTGTCCATCGGTTCGCCCATGCCCATAAACACCACGTTGGTCAACTGCTGGCTTTCAGGTACGCTCAGCACCTGATTGATGATTTGGTTGGCAGTGAGATGCCCGTGAAATCCTTGTTTGCCAGTCATGCAGAAATAGCAATTCATGCGGCAGCCTTTTTGGCTGGATATGCACAGCGTGGCACGGTCGTCGTCGGGAATCATCACGCTTTCCACGGCTTGCCCGTCGCCCACGTCGAACAGATATTTTGCTGTGCCGTCGACGCTGCGTTGCTCCTTCACCGGAGCCTCAAGCCCCAGCGTGTAGGCTTGCTGCAGGCGGGCGCGATTAGCCTTCGAGATGTTGTTCATCACATCGAAACTCGTTGCCCGATGCACATAAATCCACTCAGCCAACTGCTTGGCTGTGAAACGTGGCATGCCAAGGCTTGCCACAACGTCCTGCAAGCCGACGAGCGTCATGCCCACAAGCGGCATTTTTGCCTTATTGTAAGTTGCTTCTTCCATATTCCGCAAAAGTACAAAAAAAAGTTTATTTAGATGAATTTTTTGTAACTTTGCATTCTCTGCACAGACGAATTGAATAATAACCCTTACATAACCCATAGTGAAGATGACAGACAAGAGATTGATATTGGTGAGCAACGACGACGGATATAACGCCAAAGGCATAAAGAGCCTTGTGGAGTGGGCGAGCCGCTACGGCTATGTCTATTGTGTGGCACCCGCCGAGCATCAGAGTGGCAAGTCGAGCGCTATCACCATCGACACCCCGCTGCGGGCAACCATCGTGGAGAAGAACGAGCGATTCACCATCGTGAAGGTGAACGGCACGCCCACCGATTGTGCCAAGCTGGCGCTTAACAGTCTGCTGCCGCGTCGGCCCGACCTGCTGCTGTCGGGCATCAATCACGGCTATAATGCCGGCAACAGTGTGATATATTCGGGCACTATGGGCGTGGTGTTTGAGGGCTGTTTTCAGAACGTGCCGTCGGTGGGCTTCTCGTTCAGCGAGTTTGCGCCCGATGCCGATTTCACGGTGTGCGAACCGGTGGTGTGCAGCGTGATTGAGAAAGTGCTTGCCCAGGGTCTGCCCACGGGCATAGGGCTGAATGTGAACATACCTAATGTGGATGGCGGCGTGAAGGGCGTGAAAATCACCGTGGCAGCGCAAGGACGCTGGGTGGAGGAATTTGAAAAACGCATCGACCCGTTTGGCCGCGACTATTATTGGATAACAGGCCACTTCGAGAACGACGATGCCGATAACGCCGCCGCCGACTTCTACAACCTCGAGCGCGGCTACGCCACCATCACCCCATGCACCCCCGAGCAAACCCATCAACCCTCGCTCGAATATCTGCGCCGTCTTTTCCCTCAATCCTAATCGGGCAGCGCTAAAAATTTAAATATATTATTAATTGATAGTTGAATTTTTATTTATATATTCGCATTTAGCAACGAAAAGTTGTTACTAAACCGAAAAGTTGTCCATTTGCGAATATGCCTAATTCCAGAAGTTCTGACATACGACTAAAGGTTATCGACCGCTGCCTGCGAGGCAACAATCGCTTTACGCTAAAAACCATTATGGAAAAGTGTAACAGCGAGTTGTCTTTTGATGGCAGGCAGCCCATTACGTCGAAGGCTACGTTCTTAGATGACTTTCTGCATATCGAGACTGTTTATAACATTGAGATAGTGAAGCAACGCGTAGGGCGCCAGATTCACTACTATTATGCCGACCCCGATTTCTCGATATTCCGCGTGCCGCTCAACGACGAGCAGGCTGCTAATTTAATGCAGACACTCACTCTTCTGCAAGGATTTGAGGGTATGCCTAACACCAAGTGGCTTGAAGAGTTGATTGAGAAATTCAAAATTTCAATCAACGTCGACACGCTCACCGAGCCGGTGGTGGGCTTCGACGATAATCTCGACCTGAAAGGACGCGACAAATTCGCCCCATTGCTGCAAGCCATCACGCATAAGCAGGCAATCGTGGTCACCTATCGGAGCTTTAAAACCAAGAAATCGTTTAAAGCCACCGTGCATCCCTATTTCATTAAGCAGTACAATAAGCGATGGTTTCTTTTCGGCTGGAACGACCAACGGCAATTCCTGTCGAATTTCGCGTTCGACCGTATCGTGAGCATCGAACCCTCCGAAGTTGAGTATGTGCCGAATTACGAAATTGATTTCTTTAACTATTTCGACGAGATGGTGGGCGTGTCGCGACAAATCGACAGCAAGAGCGAAAAGGTGCGTTTCTGGGTGAGCAAAGCCAATCAGCCTTACATCGAAACTAAGCCCATTCATGGCACGCAGAAACTAATTTCGCAGGACGATTTGGGCGCTATTTTCGAAGTTGACGTCATTATTAACTACGAACTCAAGCAACTCCTGCTGTCGCATGGCATGAATCTTGTTGTGCTATCGCCCGAGCGACTTCGTGCCGACATGATAGATAACCTGAAGACATCGCTAAATAATTACGATTTGTTCACACCAGCTGAATGAATCGTTCGTAAATTTGCAAGAAAAAACATAAACATTATGAATAAGCAACAATTAGCAAGCAGAATCTGGAACGCCGCAAATAAGATGCATGGCAAAGTAGAGTCAAACGAGTATAAGGACTATATTCTCGGTTTAATTTTCTACAAATATCTTTCTGACAACGAAGAAAAGTGCTGGAAAGAACAACTCGACATTCAAAATGAAGATTTTCCTGAGATTATCTATGACGAGACCGACATGGATATGATGAATCTTGTTGGTGAATGTCAGAATCGTATTGGATATTTCATTGAATATAAATATTTGTTCAGCACATGGCTAAAAAGTCGTGACTTTAATGTTGCTATTCTGAGTGACGCTCTCAGTAGTTTTAGCCGATTAATTAGTGATAATTATTTAGGTGTTTATAAAGGTATTTTCTTATCGCTTGAAGTTGGACTTTCAAAATTAGGCGAAAATGCTGCAGCACAAACGAAAGCACTGAAAGATTTGATACACTTGATACAAGACATACCAACAGACGGCAGTCAGAACTATGATGTGCTTGGATATGTGTATGAATATTTGATAGGAAGTTTTGCTGCGAGTGCAGGACAGAAAGCAGGTGAGTTCTATACGCCACACGAAGTGGCTATGGTAATGTCGGAGATAGTGGCAGAGCACCACAAGGACAAAGCTCGCCTTGATATTTACGACCCTACATCTGGTTCAGGTTCATTGCTTATTACTATAGGCAAGGCTGTTAGCCGCCATATCAATGGTAAAAACAGCGTAAAGTATTATGCGCAGGAGTTAATCAACAACACCTATAACCTCACTCGCATGAACCTTGTGATGCGCGGCATCATACCGCAAAACATCATCACACGTTGTGCCGACACGCTCGAAGACGACTGGCCTGTGCACGAAGAAGGCTCGGAGATTGACAAACCACTTGCCGTGGATGCCGTAGTAAGCAATCCTCCTTATTCGTTACATTGGAAAAATACCAACAAAGAAAACGACCCGCGCTTTGCCAACTACGGGCTGGCGCCAAAGACCAAAGCCGACTATGCTTTCCTCCTCCACGAACTGCACCACCTCAAAGCCGACGGCATTCTCACCATTGTGCTGCCGCACGGTGTGCTTTTCCGTGGCAAAGCGCCAAAGGTGTATGACGCCGAGGGCAACTTGCTGCCCGACGATAAGCGCGAAGAAGGACAAGCCGAGGGACAAATTCGTGCCAACCTTATTGAAAAGAACAATATCGACGCTATAATCGGACTTCCTGCCGGAATTTTCTTTGGCACCGGAATCCCGACAATAATTATGGTGCTCAAGAAGCAAAAGCGCACCGAAGACGGCGTGCTTTTCATCGACGCAAGCAAAGGATTCGTGAAAGACGGCAAGCAAAACAAACTTCGTGCTTGCGACATCCGAAAGATTGCCGACACCTATCGTGATAGAGTTGAAATACCGGGTTATTCGCGTGTAGTTAGCCGTGAAGAAATTCGCCGTAACGATTACAACCTCAATATTCCGCGATATGTTGACAGCAGCGAAAGTGCCGAAAAATTCGACATTTATTCCACTATGTTTGGCAGCATACCAAACAGCGAAATCGACGAGTTGAGCGAGTATTGGCATACGTTCCCAAGCCTGCGCAGCGAAATCTTTGCCGAGGCTGCCGACAAACCATACTGCACGCTGCAAACACCCGACGTTCACACAACCATAATGAAGAATAACGACGTAAAAGCATACTTAGACAACTATCAGCAATGTTTTGGCAACTTGAGGCAATTGCTTTATACACGCCTTATTGACCATGTGGAGTCGGTGAAAGAAATGGAAGCACAAGACTTGATTTCTGCCAACATACTTGCCAGAGCAGAAAGAATGCCGATTATCGATAAATATCTTGCCTATCAGATTCTTGCCGACAAATGGCAGGAGATTATCGGTGATATTGAAATCATTCAAAGCGAGGGCATGGGTGCTTGCAATGTGGTAGAGCCAAAATACAAACTGAAGAAAGACAAAAATGGCGTGGAGAATGAAGTGCCCGACGGCGTGAAAGGACGCATATTCCCATTCGAAATGATTCAGAAAGTGTTCTTTGCCGACCGCCTTGATGCTGTTGAGCAATTGCAAAATGCCAATCAGGCGTGCGATGCCGAATTGAATACTCTGTTTGAGAACCTTGACGAAGAAGGGCAAAACACTTTGCTCAACGACGACAAAGACAAATGGGATAGTAAAGCCATAACAAAAGCAACGAACGAAATCATTGCCGACCTTCGATTGAAAGGCAACGCTACAAAGAAAAAAGAGCAGTTCCTGCAGCAAAGCTTCGAAGAAGATTCGTTTGAAGCTCTCGTACAAAATGTGGTTAAACTACAAGCAGACGCAAAGAAACTCAAAAAAGAGGTAAAAGAGCAGAACGAAGAACTCGAAAAACTCACCATCGAGAAGATTGAAGCACTCACAATGCTCGAAATCAACCAATTGCTCGAGATGAAATGGATTTCGCCTATTGTCACAAATATTGATGCTTTGCCGGCTGAAATGTTGCAATCGTTGAGCGAAAAGATAACTGCGCTCAACGAAAAATATGCCACTTCGTTCTCTGAAATTGAGAACGAAATTAATGCCTGCTCCGATGCTTTGGCGGATATGGTGAGCCAACTCACCGGCGACGAGTTTGCCATCAAGGGATTGGAAGCATTAGTCAATAAGCAGTAAAAGAGTATTATAGAATGAACAAGATATCTATCAGGTTTTATAACAATAGAGAGGTTCGTGCCCTATGGAGCGACGACGACTGCAGGTGGTACTATTCTGCCACCGATATTGTTCGTGCCATAAACAACGAATCCGACTATGTGAAAGCCGGTAACTATTGGCGCTGGCTGAAGAAGAAACTTGCAGCACAGGGAATTCAACCCGTGAGCGGCACTCACGAGTTCAAATTAGTTGGACCTGACGGCAAGAAGCGTGTGGCAGATGTGATGGACGACAATGGAGTTTTGCTATTAGCCAAGCACTATCCAAACAACCGTGCCAACGAGTTTCTTGATTGGTTTACCTATAGCGACAATACCATCGACGGTCAAAGCAGAAAGAAAGCCTACGACCTCTTTGAGAGTGGAATGCTCAACAAATTGGAGCCGGGAAGCATCAAGTGCCTGCAACAGATACATGGATATATCTTCGGAGGACTATATGACTTTGCCGGACAGATACGCAACAAGAACATCTGCAAGGGTGGTTTCACGTTTGCCAACTGCCTTTATTTCCCTACCATTTTGCACAACATCGAGATGATGCCTGAAACCACATTTGATGAGATTGTCAGTAAGTATGTAGAGATGAATGTGGCACATCCTTTTATGGAAGGCAATGGGCGTAGCACCCGCATTTGGTTGGATTTGATGCTAAAGCGTTCACTTTCGCGATGCGTCGATTGGAGCAAGATTGACAAAAAAGATTATCTCAATGCTATGCGCATGAGTGTAAGCAACGACACTGCAATACGAAAGTTGCTGAAAGAGGCGCTCACCGATGAGATTGATAGCCGCGAGATGTTTATGAAAGGTATTGACTATTCATACTATTACGAACAGGAGGACTAACTATGAAAGAACCTAATATAAGATTTAAAGAATTTTCCGGAGAGTGGGAAGAAACTACTTTTGGTAAAATATCCACCAACTATAAATATGGTATCAATGCTGCGGCTATTCCCTTTGATGGAACGAATAAATACCTGAGAATAACTGATATTGACGAAGAATCAAGAATGTTTTCACAACGGGACTTGACATCGCCAAGCGCAAACTTATCTCTGTGCAATGATTATCTTCTTGAAGACGGAGATATTACTATTGCACGTACTGGAGCCAGCGTAGGAAAAAGTTATATCTATCACGAAAAGGATGGAAAGGTGTATTTTGCAGGCTTCCTTATTCGAATTCGGTTGAATAAATATATTGATAAAGATTGCGTGTATAATATCACATTGTCGGATAATTACTCTAAGCATATTCGTTTGGTATCACAACGTTCAGGACAGCCTGGCGTAAATATTGACGAGCTAAAAGATTTCAGATTCTTCCTACCTGTAGATTTTCCAGAGCAGCAATCTATAGCCTCTTTCTTTACATCTCTTGATGAACAGATAAAGGCGGCTGGGGAGCGGATTGCTTCGTTGAAGCAGATAAAAGCGGCAAGCCTGCAAGCTATGTTCCCACAGGAAGGTGAAACTGTACCTAAACTCAGATTCAAAGGCTTCACCGCCGATTGGCAAAAAGTAAATATAGGTAAAATTGGCTGCTGTTATTCAGGTCTGACAGG
>JBJECZ010000014.1:0-11815 GCA_051871555.1 Muribaculaceae bacterium
CTTTGAGGGGGTAGTGGGAATTTTCTCGTGTGAGTTCAAATCTCATCTCGGACACAACGAATGCTGATGGTCGGAAATCGCCGATTGTCAGCATTTTTTGTTTGAAGCGCGCTACTGTTTATGCATCGAAAATATCGTTAAGTTTTATGAAACGGTTGGCAGGTGCCGAAAAAATGGGTAATTTTGTGTTCTGCAAAACAATGATTGTATTGATGACAAACTATTTACGGCATACGTCTTTCGCTCTTGTGATGCTGCTGATGTTGATGAGCAGCTGTTTCACGGGAGTTGAAAGCACCAAAAAGATTACCGACAAGGATGTGAGAAAGGTGGTTGAGGGCCTCACGCAGGAAGAATTGGAGGCAAACACCCTTGCCATACCCACCGACTCGTTTGCCAACTGGAAGACGGGCAAGCAATTTTATGTCTGCGACAACAATGCCCGCTTAATATTCAAGCCAACAGGCGTATATGATATCGACACACTGAACTTGAAAGGGCGTTTGCTTAGCTATTCGGGCTACTATCTTGGCAGCGTGCTCGACAATCGCAACACCGTAAATATTGAGTTCTCCGACGGGCGCAACAAGTTTGTTTATTCAACCGACAAGACTATCGACGAAATCAAATCGGGCTATACAATACCGTTTCTTATCGACATGGATGTGGTGCGCTTTGTGGCGATGAAGCTCGAGAATCGCACCTGCTACATTAAGACCCCTATATGGTATGATGCCAACGAGGCGATGGTGGCAGGCCGCAAGTTTGTGGAGGTGCGTATCGACAGCGTGCTGCCCGGCAACAAGGTGTTCCCGCTGAAGGTGATGTTCACCGACATCGAGGCGCAGCGCGGTGCGATGGTGTGGATGACGGCAGGCGGCACGGTGCTTAAGAATCGCTCGTTTGATGCGTTGTTTTCGCTCACCGACATTCGCAAGCGCTATCCAGCCATCGAGCAGGACGTGTGGCAGTGCATTGTTGCAGGCAAGGTGAAGGCAGGTATGACCAAGGATGAGGTGCGCCTGTCGCTTGGCAGTCCGGCGAGCGTTAATCAGCGTCCCTCCTACGAGGGCGTGCGTGAATATTGGTATTATGCCGATGGCAGATATCTCTATTTTGAGGATGGTCTGCTTGTAGAACGTTGATTGCGTATGAAACTGTTTGGACACGACATAGAAATTGAGTTTTTGGGCACAGGCACATCCACCGGTGTGCCGCAAATCGGCTGCGACTGCCGAGTGTGCCGTTCGCGTGACGAGCGCGACAAGCGATTTCGCGCTTCGGCTATTGTGCGCACCCGCGGAAAATCCATATTGATTGATTGCGGACCTGATTTCCGTTCGCAGATGCTGCGGGCGTCGAACCATCACCTCGATGCTCTCATCGTCACCCATACCCACTACGACCACGTTGGTGGCGTCGACGACCTTCGCCCTTATTGCTACCACCGCACGCCGCATTTCCCCATTTTTGCACGCCGCGATGTGCTCGACGATTTGTATAAGAAGATGCCTTACAGCTTCAGCGACAATCCTTATCCCGGAGCACCCATTTTCGACACCTTTGAGGTTGACGACAAACCCTTTGACTGCTGTGGAATTAAGGTCACGCCGTTGCCCGTGTGGCATGGCAAGCTGCTGATAAACGGCTATCGAATAGGCGACATTGCTTATATCACCGACGCAAAATATATTCCTGAGCAGACTCTCGCGTTGATTAAAGGTGTTAAGGTGCTTGTGGTGAATGCGTTGCGACAGGAGGAGCATCCTTCGCACATGACAGTTGATGCCGCCCTGCATGTTGTGGGTTTGGTGAAGCCTCGCCGTGTATATTTCACACACATGAGCCATCAAATAGGGCTGCACAGCGAGGTGAACAAATGGCTGCCCGATGGCGTAGAGCTGGCTTACGACGGCTTGATTGTGAAGCTGTAATAAGGGTGGTGGAGTGGTAAGCACACTTTTCGGTGCTTTGCAAACCGAAAATCGCCGTTTCCTGAAAAATTTTGTTGTATTGCCGATGAGCACCAAAATAAACTATGGCGCTCGGCTTATGATTTGCACATTTTTTGCTAAATTTGCAAGAAATTGGAGCACTATGTGCATTTGTCGCCCTGGCCGATGCTGGTGTGATAGTTGGCTGTAGTTGCCGATGAGCACAAAGTGAAAAATATTAATTGATAAAAATAAACTTTTTTTGAATGAAAAATATAAGAAATTTTTGCATTATAGCGCATATCGACCACGGAAAGAGCACGCTTGCCGATCGTCTGCTTGAATACACCAACACCGTTGAGGCAAAGGACCTGCAGGCTCAGGTGCTCGACGATATGGACCTTGAGCGCGAGCGTGGCATCACCATCAAGAGCCATGCCATTCAAATGAAGTATAACTATAAAGGCGAGGAGTATACTCTCAACTTGATTGACACTCCGGGGCACGTCGACTTTTCCTACGAGGTGTCGCGTTCGATTGCTGCATGCGAGGGTGCGTTGCTGGTTGTAGATGCTTCGCAGGGCATTCAGGCGCAAACCATTTCCAACCTGTATATGGCAATCGACCATGGCTTGGAGATAATACCGGTGCTGAACAAGGTTGACCTCGACAGTGCTAACCCCGACGAGGTGGAGGACCAGATAGTGGATTTCTTGGGCTGCGAGCCCGAGAGCGTGCTGCGCGCAAGCGGCAAGACCGGTTTTGGCGTCAAAGAGGTGCTCGATGCCATTGTTGAGCGCGTGCCGGCACCGTCGGGCGACCCCGAAGCACCGCTGCAAGCGTTGATTTTCGACTCGGTGTTCAATCCGTTCCGCGGCATCATTGCCTACTTCAAGATTGTGAACGGCAGCATTCGCAAGGACGATTTTGTGAAATTCGTCAACACCGAAAAACAATATCATGCCGATGAAATCGGAATCCTGAAACTCGACCTCTCGCCCCGCAACGAGCTTTCGGCAGGCAATGTGGGCTACATCATTTCGGGCATCAAGACCTCGAAGGAGGTGAAGGTGGGCGACACCATCACCCATGTTGAGCGGCCTTGCGACAAAGCCATTGCCGGATTTCAGGAGGTGAAACCGATGGTGTTTGCCGGCGTATATCCCATTGAGGCAGAAGATTTCGAGAACTTGCGTGCTTCGCTCGAGAAGCTGCAGCTCAACGATGCCTCGCTCACATTCCAGCCCGAATCGTCGGTGGCGCTGGGCTTCGGTTTCCGATGCGGATTCTTGGGGCTGCTGCACATGGAGATTGTGCAGGAGCGTCTGAGCCGCGAGTTTAACATGGAAGTCATCACCACAGTGCCAAACGTGTCATACCGCGTGTTCGACAAAAAAGGCAACATGACCGAAGTGCATAACCCAGCCGGATTGCCCGACCCAACAATGATTGAGCACATCGAGGAGCCATATATTCGTGCGTCGATAATCACCGTCACCGACTACATCGGCCCGATTATGACGCTTTGCCTTGGCAAGCGCGGCGAGCTGGTGAAGCAAGATTTCATCTCGGGCAACCGCGTGGAAATATTCTTCGACCTGCCATTGGGCGAGATTGTGATTGACTTTTACGACAAGCTCAAGAGCATATCAAAGGGCTATGCCTCGTTCGACTACTATATTCACGACTTCCGCGAGTCGAAGTTGGTGAAGCTCGACATCATGCTCAATGGCGAACCGGTGGACGCCCTGAGCACGCTCACTCACTTCGACAATGCCGTGCCGTTTGGCCGCCGCATGTGCGAGAAGCTCAAGGAGCTGATTCCGCGCCAGCAGTTCGACATTGCTGTGCAGGCAGCCATCGGTGCCAAGATTATTGCCCGCGAAACCATCAAGGCGGTGCGCAAGGACGTTACTGCCAAGTGCTATGGCGGCGACGTGAGCCGTAAGCGCAAACTGCTTGAGAAACAAAAAGCCGGCAAAAAGCGTATGAAGCAAATTGGAACAGTGCAAGTGCCGCAAAAAGCATTCCTTGCAGTGTTGAAACTCGATTAATGAAATTTACTCTATGATAGAAGGAAAAATTGTAAGCGACATGGAGAACGAGCGCGCCGTATTGGTGGGCTTGATTACTCCTACGCAAAACGAAGCCAAGGCAAACGAATATCTCGACGAACTGGCTTTTCTTGCCGACACTGCCGGTGCAGTGACGGTGAAGAAATTTCTGCAACGCTGCGATGCGCCCAATCGCACATCGTTTGTGGGCAAGGGCAAGCTTGAAGAGATTGCAAAGTATGTTGAGGAAAACGACATTGCGTTGGCGATATTCGACGACGACCTCACCACCAAACAGGTGTCGTTCATCGAAAAAGAGGTGAAAGTGAAGGTGCTTGACCGCACATCGCTCATCCTCGACATTTTTGCCGCACGTGCCAAGACGGCAAACGCGCGTATGCAGGTGGAATTGGCGCAATATCAATATCTGTTGCCGCGACTCACGCGCATGTGGACTCACCTCGAGCGTCAGCGAGGCGGTATTGGTATGCGCGGACCGGGCGAAACGCAGATTGAAACCGACCGCCGCATCATCCTCGACAAAATATCGCTGCTCAAGGAGCGTCTGCGCGACCTCGACAAGCAGAAAACCATACAGCGCAAGAATCGAGGCAAACTCACCCGTATTGCGCTTGTGGGATACACCAACGTGGGCAAATCTACGCTGATGAACCTGCTTAGCAAGAGCGATGTGTTTGCCGAAAACAAACTGTTTGCCACGCTCGACACCACTGTGCGCAAGGTGATTATCGACAACCTGCCTTTCCTGCTCACCGACACCGTAGGTTTCATTCGCAAGTTGCCTACCAAGCTGATTGAGTCGTTCAAGTCGACGCTCGATGAGGTGCGCGACGCCGACATCCTGGTGCATGTGGTTGACATCAGCCACCCGCAGTTCGAGGAGCAAATCGAAATTGTGAACAAGACCCTGCAGGAGGTGTGCGATGCTTCGGACAAGGAGATGATTATGGTGTTCAACAAGATTGACAACTTCTCGTATGTGAAGAAGGATGACGACGACCTCACGCCGCGCACTCGCGAAAACATCTCGCTCGACGAGCTGAAAGCCACTTGGATGGCTAAGCTCAACGACAACTGCGTGTTCATATCAGCCAAGCAGCACACCAACATCGAGGAGCTGAAGCAGATGCTCTACGATAAGGCAAAAATCATTCACATGAACCGATTCCCCTACAACGATTTCCTTTTTCAGAAATACGACGACCTGGGCGAGGAGCAATAACGCGCGATTGTAGAGCAAACCTGAAAGCTATATAAACGTAATCAAACAATACAAGTAACCTAAAATAATCTAAGTGAGATGAATGTAAAACGACTGGTTGTAATGACCTTTTTGCTTGTTGCCGCCATTAGTGCAACAGCAGCCTTGAAGGATACAGTTGAAAAAGACTTTGCATCGCGAAGCACCGACGAGCAAGTGTCGGGCGTGATGAGCAAGGTGGCAAAGTTGAAGATGAACGCCGACGAGCAGTTGGCAATGAAGTTCCTCTACTCATATATGCCGCTCCCCGACATGACCGACTACTCGGTTGACTTCTACAAGATGAACGTAGACTATGCGCTACGCACACGCAAGGAGATGGCGTGGGGCAGCAAGGTTCCCGACCGCGAATTCTATCACTTTGTGCTGCCGGTGCGCATCAACAACGAGAACCTCGACGAGAGCCGCCGTGTGTTCTTCGAAGAACTGAAAGAACGCGTGAAAGGCATGTCGATGCGCGACGCAGCCCTCGAGGTGAACCACTGGTGCCACGAAAAGGTGACCTACCGCCCGAGCGACTCGCGCACCAGTTCGCCATTAGCTTCGGTGAAGACCGCATTTGGCCGCTGCGGCGAGGAGTCGACATTCGGCGTGGCTGCCATGCGCGCCGTGGGCATTCCTGCCCGCCAGGTTTACACTCCGCGTTGGGCGCACACCGACGACAATCACGCTTGGGTGGAGGTGTGGATTGACGGCGAATGGCAATTCCTTGGCGCTTGCGAGCCCGAGCCGGTGCTCAACCTTGGTTGGTTCAACGCTCCTGCTTCGCGAGGCATGATGATGCACACCAAGGTGTTTGGCCGTTACGAAGGTCCGGAGGATGTGATGAGCAAAAACAACTGCTTCACCGAAATCAACGTAACCGAAAACTATGCTCCTACAGCCAAAGCCGTGATTCGCGTGGTTGACGAAAAAGGCGCTCCGGTTTCGGCGCGCGTCGATTTCAAAGTGTATAACTACGCCGAGCTTTACACCGTATGCCGCAAGCAAAGCGACAGCAATGGCTACACCTACGTTACCAGCGGTTTGGGCGACCTTGTGGTGTGGGCTTCGAAAGGCAATAAGTTCGGTTTCAAAAAATGTTCGGTTGGCAAGCAGGACACCGTGGTGGTTGCCCTCGACAAGACCGTAGGCTTCAGCGGCGTGGTTGAACTCGACCTCGTTCCGCCGGTTGAACGCAATACCGTTCCGCCGTTGACTCAAGAGCAAATCGACGTCAACAAAAAGCGTCTGGTTTACGAAGACTCGATTCGCGGCTTGTACGAAGCCACATTTGTCAACGAGCAGAAGGCAAAGCAACTGGCTGAAGGCTGGGGCTTGCCAGTGGATAAGGTGACTCATTTCCTCATCGGTTCGCGCGGCAACTATGCTACACTCATCTCGTTCATCGACAAAGCGCCCGACAAGCAACGTGCCCTCAATCTGCTTGACGTAATAAGCGATAAGGACCTTCGCGACGTGCGCCTCGAAGTGCTCAACGACCATTTCTATAACACCCCCGACTTGGGCGACAACTCAAAGTTCTATTTTGAGAACGTAATGAATCCGCGCATCGACAACGAAATGATTGAGCCTTACAAGGAATATTTGCAGAAAGCATTCAAAAAGCTTGATGTGAAATCGTTCAAAGCCGACCCGTATAAATGGGCTGAATGGGTGAAGAAAAACATTGTTGTAGTTAAGGATTGGAATCCGCAGAACCTGCGCATGATGCCTACCAAGGTTTGGCAATATCGATGCAGCGACGCCGACAGCCGCGACATGTTCTTTGTGGCAGGTGCTCGTGCAATGGGCATTTATGCTCGCAAGGACTTGGTTACAGGCAAGGTGCAATGGGCAAGCGGAAAGGATGTGTGGCACGACGTGCAATTTGAGGCTGCCGAGCAGGTGACCATGGCGCAAGGCGAATTGAACATGGCTTACACTAAGTTCCAGCGCCTCGACGACCCGAAATATTACTATCACTTCACCATCTCGAAGGTTGACGACGGCTATCCTGTGCTGCTCAACTATCCCGAAGAAGGCTATAACGATATGTTTAAGGGCGGTGCTAAACTCGACGAAGGTAACTATGTGCTCATCACCGGCACTCGCATGGGCAACGGCAGTGTGCTTGCCCGACTCAACTTCTTTGGCGTGAACCGCGACAAGAACACCGATGCCGACCTTGTGTTCCGCTCTTCGGAAACCGACGTTCAGGTGATTGGTAACTTCAACAGCGAAGACAAATACTACGATTTCGCAACCAAAACCACCAAGTCGCTGCTCTCGACCACCGGTCGCGGCTATTACATTCTTGGCTTGATTAATCCAAACCACGAACCGAGCAACCACGCGCTGCACGACATTGAAAGTGTTGCTGCCGAATTCGAAAAGTGGGGTCAGAAGATTGTGTTGCTCTTTGCCGACGAAGATGCCTCGAAGCGACACAAGTGGGCAGAATTCAAGAAAATGCCTAACACAGTGGTTTACGGCACCGACACCAACGGCGCAATTGCCGGCGAGCTGAAGCAGGCGCTCAACCTGGGCAGCGATAACCGCCCGATTTTTGTGATTGCCGACACATTCAACCGCGTGGTGTTTGTTTCGCAAGGCTACACCATCGGGCTTGGCGAACAAATGATTAATGTGATTCACAAGCTCAACGAAGGCAAATAACCTTGCAATGCACAAAGCAGGCGCTTGAGCCTGCAGTGATATACAGGAAACCCTATTCGTCTGCACACCACACTGTGGCGGCGAGTAGGGTTTGCTCGTTTTTTTTCAACGCACGGCTAAATGCGGCGCTCCCAAATTTTTTTCGTGAATTTAATGCGCAAAATTGTCGGATAGTAGAGGAAATATTAGTAATTTTGCACTTTAATAAAGTAAAAAAGATTAAGGCAGTGAATACGAAGTACATTTTTGTAACAGGCGGCGTGGTTTCTTCGCTTGGAAAAGGAATCATCTCGTCGTCGTTGGCGCGATTGTTGTTGTCGCGCGGCTATCGTGTGACAATCCAAAAGTTCGACCCTTACATTAACATCGACCCGGGTACGCTAAACCCTTACGAACATGGCGAATGTTATGTGACAGTCGACGGACAGGAAACCGACCTCGATTTGGGTCATTACGAGCGTTTCACTAACATCCACACCACTCGTGCAAACAACATCACCACAGGTCGCATCTATCAGAATGTAATCGACAAAGAGCGTCGAGGCGACTATCTGGGTAAAACAGTGCAAATTGTGCCTCACATCACCGACGAAATCAAGCGCAATGTGAAGTTGCTGGGCAACACCGGCAAATTCGACTTTGTGATTACCGAAATCGGCGGCACCGTGGGCGACATCGAATCGCTGCCGTTCCTCGAGGCTGTGCGTCAGTTGCGCTGGGAGATGCCTCACGACAGCCTGTGCATACACCTCACTTATGTGCCGTTCATCAATGCTGCCAAGGAGCTGAAGACAAAGCCTACTCAGCACTCGGTGAAGAGCCTTCAGGAGGTGGGTATTCAACCCGACATATTGGTGCTGCGCACCGAGCACGACATTCCGGCAGGAATGCGCCGCAAGGTGGCTCAGTTTTGCAACGTAAGCCCCGATGCTGTCATTCAGTCGCTCGATGCAAGCTCAATCTACGAGGTGCCACTGAATATGCTCAAAGAAGGACTCGACATTGCCGTGCTGCGCAAAACCGGCTGCCCGATTGACGGCGAACCCGACTTGACTCAATGGAACAACTTCCTTGCCAAGCTGCACAACTGCTCGAAGACGGTGAAGATTGGTCTTGTGGGCAAATACGTGGAACTGCAAGATGCCTATAAGAGCATCGACGAGGCGCTATTCCAATCGGCTGTTTATCACGACGCCAAGCTCGACTTGAAATATATCAGCAGCGAGAAACTGCGCGACGATAACGTGAACGATATGCTCAGCGGACTCGACGGCGTGATTGTGGCTCCGGGCTTTGGTCAGCGTGGCATTGAGGGCAAGTTTGTGGCATTGAAGTGGTGTCGTGAAAACGACATACCCACATTCGGAATCTGCTTGGGTATGCAGTGCATGGTCATTGAGTTTGCACGCAATGTGCTGGGCATGACCGATGCCAACAGCACCGAGATGGACCCCAAGACACCGTATAACGTAATCGACCTCATGGAGGAGCAAAAAAGCATCTCTAACCTTGGTGGTACAATGCGTCTGGGTGCCTATGCTTGTCGTCTTGCCGGTGGCTCGACGGTTGCCAAGGCTTATGGCAAAGATATGGTTGAGGAGCGCCACCGTCATCGCTTTGAGTTCAACAACGAGTTCCGCTATCAGTTCGAAAAATCGGGCATGAGCTGCGTGGGCGAGAACCCCGAAACGCATCTGGTGGAAGTGGTGGAGGTGCCAAGCCGCAAGTGGTATGTGGGCACACAATATCACCCCGAATATAGCAGCACGGTGCTTAATCCGCACCCGTTGTTCATGAGCTTCATCGAGGCTGCCCTCAAATACAAATTGAGTGAGAAACAGAATTAAAAGCATCATCGATGCCGAGTCATAATATTTAATTATTAATTAAAACAATCTTACAAACACACCGATGGACAGAAACACCATTATCGGCTTATGCCTGATGTTCCTTGTGATTATGGGCTTCACATGGCTCAATCAGCCAAGCGACGAGCAATTGGCTGCTGCCAAGGCTCAGCAGGAGCAAGCCGAAGTAAACACTAAGCAACAAACAAAAGCCGAGGCTTCGACAACCGTTGCCGATACGCTCACAGCTGACGACATTAACCGTGTGAAGTCGTCAATTCAGCTGTATGGTCGCCAAACCACCGACGAAGCCGGCAATACGGTTTATTCGCTTGAAAGCAACGACGCTAACCTCACGCTGTCGGGCGACAAGGTGAGCGGCACCGTGAAAGTGAACGGAAAGGACGTTGACTACGAAACAGTTAATTCTTCATCCGACATAAGCACTCGCAATCAAGCCATTGCAGCCCTCAATGCTGCAGTGATGGCATATGCCAAAAGCGGTGACTTTGCAAAGTGCCTCACCGGCGAAAACAAAACTGTGACACTGAAGAATGATTTGCTTAAAATCGACGTCAGCACCAAGGGTGGCGCAATCACTGAAGCCACATTGCTTGACTACGACACCTATCGCGGCAAGGGCGTGAAGCTGTTTGACGCTCAAACCAACCAATTCGGCTTTGTGTTCAACACCGATGCTCAGCGCTTCAACACTGCCGACTATTATTTCACTCCGCTTGAGCAGACCGATTCTACGGTGACCATGCAGCTCAATCTTGGCAACGATGTCACTTGGGCTGTTCGCTACACCCTCGAAAAAGGCAGCTATATGGTGAAGATGGAAGTGCTTCAGCACAACATGAACCGCGTGATTCCTGAGAACATTCCTAACCTCGACATCGTTTGGTCTCAGCGCATGATGCGCCAAGAAAAAGGCAAGATGTTTGAGGAACGCAACAGCGCCATCTACTACAAGTATTCAAACGGCAGCGTTGAAAACTTGAGCGAAAGCTCAGCCGACGACGAGGAAACCACCGGCGACATCAAGTGGGTGAGCTTCAAGAATCAGTTCTTCTCGAGCGTGCTTATTGCCGACAAGTGCCTCAAGGGCGCTAAGATGGAAAGTAAGCCTATCGACAAAAACAGCGCTTTTTATAGCGACTATCACAAGGATATGGACCTCTACACCTCGGTTGAATATAAATCGACCGATGAGAACCCTGCCAATTTCCAGATTTTCTTTGGTCCGAACAAGTTCCAACTGCTCAAAAGTTACAACAAATATTGCGACAGCGAGGACCTCGACCTCAACCGCTTAGTGTCGCTCGGCTGGGCTTTGTTCCGCTGGATTAACACCTACATTGTCATTCCGGTGTTCGACTGGCTCACCGGCATATGCGGCAATATGGGCTTGGCAATTTTGGTGCTCACCATATTGCTCAAGGTTGTGCTGTTCCCGTTGTCGAACAAGAGCTACATTTCGCAAGCCAAGATGCGCTTGTTGGCTCCCGACGTGAAGAAAATCGACGAGAAATATCCCGGACAGGAAAACGCCATGAAGGCGCAGCAGAAAAAGATGGAACTCTACAGTATGGCTGGCGCAAGCCCGTTCGGCGGCTGCTTGCCAATGTTGCTGCAAATGCCGTTCCTCATCGCCATGTTCACATTCTTCCCATCGTCGATTGAGTTGCGTGGCGAATCGTTCTTGTGGGCTCCCGACCTCTCGGCGCCCGATGCCATCTTCACTTGGGATGCCCATATTCCGCTCATTAGCAGCTACTTTGGTAACCATGTGAGTCTGTTCTGCTTGCTTATGACTGTCACCAACATTCTCTACACCAAAATCACCATGCAGTCGCAGCAAAACAGCCAGATGAAAGGCATGCAATGGATGATGTACTTGATGCCGATTATGTTCCTGGTGTTCTTCAACAACTATGCTTCGGGCTTGAGCTACTACTACTTCCTGTCGCTGTTGCTCACCATCATTCAAAACTATGCTACTCGCTATTTCGTTAGCGAAGAAAAGATGCGTGCACG
>JBJECZ010000015.1:0-2913 GCA_051871555.1 Muribaculaceae bacterium
ACCAAAACGATAACAAATTATTAATCAGGCTCTTGGCTTGAAATTTACTAAAGTCTGGAAAGCGTGTAACCGTCAAAAGCGGTTCGGGAGTTCGAATCTCCCTCACTCCGCCAAAACACGCTAACAATCAACAAGTTAGCGTGTTTGTTTTTTTAGAGAACTTCAAATCACTATATCCTCTCGCAGAGTGACCGCGGATAACGCCGACATGAAGTGTCGGAATCGGCGGTTTGCCATATCGTGTTTCATTTATCGGAAAAGTTGATGAGTTGCAGTGCGAGCAAAACACATCACCGCGCCAAACATTAAAAAAAGGGACTGCCGGCGGGCAGCCCCTATGGTGAGTGAAGAATGTTATTCTTCCAGAAATTATCTAACTGCGAGTTTTGTCACTTGGTTGCCAACCTTCACGATGTAGAAGCCCGGAGTTACGGCGATTGTCGCGCTTGATGCTTCTATGACGGCTACGAGTTGACCATTTGCCGAGTAAACTGCAATTGTGGTTTGCTTGTCGGCAGCTACGTTGATGTTGCCGTTTGCAGCAACTATGCGTGCAGTGCCGGCATCTACATCCTCAATGCCTGTGGGCTTGCCGGTGACTGTCAATGCTGTGAATTTCAAAGCATCGCTTTCTTTCGACACAATTCCGGCGAAGTAATACCATCCGTCAGCGTCCAAACTTATGGTTGCAGCGTCGTAAAATACGTTCATGGTGAGTGGCTCGATTTCGGCATTTTCTTCGTTGGTTGTTGCGCTCTCTGCCGACTGCAATACGAGATAGCCTTCCGCTGCGTTGACATTCGCCGTCTTCACATAGCCCTTAACTGAGCAATATTCGGCAGGCTGCGGAGCCACGAGCCAAATGTTGCTCACTGCATCATTTTCGGCATGGATATTGAAGTTTTCCACGCGGAATGTGTTGATGCCCATGTCGCCACCATTGGCAGATGTGACGCCCTCTTGGAATGAGATAACAGGGTATGCAGTGTTTGAAACAACAGTAGCCACGTTGCCGCTTTCGATTTCTTGTCCAACAAAATCGGATGTCAAGCCGGCGATAGCCACCCAATCTTCTTGGTTGAATTCTTCTTCATTGTCGCTCAACTCCTCAGATTTCTTATCCTCGTTGAAGGTGTTCTTCGAAGAACCGCTGTTGCCCATAGTCGAGGCATAGAGATATGTGCCGTCGTGATAATGACCAAACAGAGCAGTGTTGATTGTATATTCTTCATTGTCATTTGCACTCAGCACCTTGTCAAGACCGTTCTCGGTGCCCACATATTGGCGTGTAAATTCAAGTGAAACCGGTTCGCAGCAGTTTGTGCCATCGCTGACATATGCCACAACTGTGCAAGTAGATGCAATTTTTATTGGGTCGGTGTAGGTATAAACGTCGTGAACTACATTTCCATCTTCGCCTTCTAGAACGATGTAATAGTAAATCTCACCTATCACGTTAGGATTGGTGAGTGTCAACTCGAAAGACTGATTAAACACGCCCGACTCGTTAGAAGCCTTCGGAGCATCGAAAATTCTATCGCCGAAGCCTTGCTTGATAGTGGCAAATTTGCTCCATGGCAGAGTGTTTTTATAAGCATCGAGGCTTCCAAACGGCACATAGAGAGTAGCTGCGGAATAAACCGATGCTTCAAATACACTTTCGTCGCACTCTACAGGAGTAGCTCTCTTGTTGACTACGGTTCCGATACTTTTGCAGCCGTAAAACGCATTAGCGCCAATGGAGGTCAATCCTTCGGGGAGTGTAACGCCTGTAATAGTGGTAAGATTCATAAATGCTTCTTCTGCAATAGCCACAACATTGCCCGAATTGTATTGTTTGGGAACCTCGAGCATACCAGCGAAGTCGCTGTCGAGAGCATATTGCGCTTTGCTGATAGAGTAGCCGCCAATCGCTTCATCATACTCATAGACGAACATAGCCGGGTGCTTGAGTTTGTCGAACTTGCTCCAAATGGCATCGGCGGCAAAATCGCTATATTTTTCATCGAGCACATCAACCTCGGTGGTGGCATAGTGCGATTCGTCGAAAGCATCCTCGTTTTCCACTGTGGGAGGATTGTTCGACTCAGATTTGATACTGATTGATGCCAATGCGCTACATCCGATGAATGCCTTGGAGCCAATGGATGTGAGGTTGACAAAATCCAAACTTGTCAGACCTGTACAGCCTTCAAATGAACCTTCACCAATTGTGGATACATTTGAGATATGAGCTGCGTCTGTGAGCGCAACACAACCCTTGAAACTTCCTTTGCCAATGGATGTTACTTTCGCAAAATCGAAACTCGTTAAGGCGGTACAATTCTCGAAAGCGGTCTCGCTAATTGCAAAATCTGGCTTCACGATACTTACTGTTTCAAGACCCGTGCAACCGCTGAAACTTCCTTTACCAATGGATGTTACATTAGTGAAGTCGAAACTCTCCAAGGCGGCACAGTTTCGGAATGCGGTCTCGTTAACCGCAAACTCCGTTTCCGGGAGAGATAGTGTTTTAAGGCTCGTGCAACCATCGAAGCAGGAGTAGCCGATTTTTGATATCTCAGGGGTACAAGTGGAAGTGACCCTTTCGAGACTTTTACAACCTGTGAAGACACTGTCCATATCGTTGCTCTGACCATTGCCCTTGAGGTGATAAAACTCGACAGATTTCAAGTTGTCGCAATATTTAAAAATATCAGGGTTCATTATTGTATAGTCTTCGCCGGAGCCGGTAAAAGTAGCGGTTTCGAGAGCTTTGCAGTCTTGGAATGTATAAAGTCCGGTGAAGCGCACTTTGCCTTTTGCTGTTATGGTCTTTAGCTTTTCGCATGCTGCAAATGTGTAATATCCCGACAAAGAGAGCAGATCACTTTCTATATTGGTAAGGTCAAGACTCTCGAGTCCGGTACGATA
>JBJECZ010000016.1:0-11745 GCA_051871555.1 Muribaculaceae bacterium
TGATGTAGGTGGCGGTGGGTGTACGCCGGGTTCCCATTGGCGTTGCCATTTCAAAAGGAATTTCATAGAGAAAACGAATTAAAAAAAAGGGGGCAACTCATCACGAGCTGCCCCCTTTGCTATTCTTATAGGGATTATGGTAAATAAATGGTTGTCATTGTTGGGTGAACTGGATAGCGGTTGGCGCATATTCAGTGCCAATTTGTTTACCAGCCTCGAAGGTGATTGCCACCTGCGATTCGTAGAGCTTCTGCGCACGGCTCGAATAGTATTTGAGCGTAATCTTCTCGCTTGCGCCGATGCTGCCATTGATTGTCATCACATAGATGGTCTGGCTGGTGCCTACGGTTTTCACCTGTGCCACGCCGCGACACTCGTTGCCCACGAAGGCAGCCATGAGGTCGGACGTAGAGCCCAGATTAGCTAAGCTGCCGGTGAGGGTGAAGCAAGCGCCCATCTGCAGCGGATGCTTGCCGTTGAGGTCGATGGCAAGGTTCTTTGGCTGCGAAGCGCTGCCAGTCAGCGAGTTGTTGGCGAACGATGTTACAGACGGAGCAGTGAAGATGTAACCCAGCTTGCTGCTGTAGTATTTCACTTCGATGTTAGTGCCGTCGGACACAACGCCTCTCATCACTAATTTGTAAGTGGAATTGCCGATGTATTCGCCGGTGCCGATGCAGTTGCCGGCGGCAAATGCAGCCAGATGGTCGGCAGTGGCGTCGGCATAACCGGTGAGCGGCGAGGTGAGGGCAACGTAGGCAGTCATGCTGCCGTTAGGCACGAATGTGAGAGCCACGGGAGCGTCGGCAGAGCCAATCGAACCGTTGTTGTTGATGGTGAAAGTCTGCTCTGAAGCGTAGGTGCATTTGCCCTCGGCGCTATAGTATTTAAAGCGGAACGATTCGCCCTCTTTTGCGCCGAAAACGTCGAAGGTGTAGCTGCCGTCGGCGTTGGCATAGGCAATTGAGCGGCATTCGTCGTCAACGATAGCAGCAATCTCATCGGCTTGTGCAGCCTTGTGAGGCAGCGCGTCGGGCGCGATGGTGACGTAAGCCTTTGCGATGCACGAATATTTGCCCGATTGCAGGAAATTAGGGTAGGCAGGAGCGTCGGCGGTGCCATACACCTTGTTGATGACGTAAGGCACGTCGCTTGCCGGCGACTTGTAGATGCGGCCGCTGTGGCTGCTGAAATAGCGGAATTCAACATTGCCGCTTTCGTTAGAAGGCGCTTTCACTTGAATGAAGAACAGCTTCACGCCGTCGACTGTGACAGCCTGTGCCACGCCGCGACATTCGTCGCCGATGAAAGCAGCCATTTGGTCGGCGTCGGCAGCAAAGTGCTCGAGAGCCGGCACGAGGCGCACAACGGCAGTCATGCTTGTAGGATAGACCGATTTGTCGGGGTCGGTCCACGATGGAGCGGCATCGTTGCCTGAGAAGTCGACAGCCCATTGCGGTGCATTAGCCGAGGCTTCTTGAGCCGCAGTCCAGCCCGGATTGCTGTTGGCAAAGTCCTCGGGCGCAACGCTCCAGTCGGGGCGAGGAGTAGCGGGTTCGTCCTCGCTGCTGCACTGTGCCATCGACAGGCTTAATGCGATTAGAAATATGATATTGAAATGCTTCATCATAGTTTATTTGAGAGTTTTTGTTTAAAGTAACCCCGCCGGTGCAACCGTCGTGAGAAAGGCATCGACGGGGATTGAATTATGAAACGATTATACAATTAGCGCTTAACGGTCTTTATTGCATTAACCTTGCCGTTGATGACCACGTTGACGATGTAGACGCCATCTACCACGATGTTGTCGTTAACATCCCAAACGATGTTCACCGAACCATTGTCGTTGCAGTCGTACCACTGAGCTACGCGAGCGCCAGCCACGTCGGTGACAAATACGTCGACCTTGGCATCGGCATCGGCAGAAGCCTTGATGTTGAGCACGCTGTGGAACGGAGTCGGGTAAACCATCACGTTTTCGCCTTCGTTGCCGAAGCGTATTACCATAGGCGACTTGAGCGAGCCAACGGTTGCGTTAGCGCCGTAGGTTACAGCACCCTTGGCAACAGCCTTGACGTCGTCGGCGCGTTGTAGAGCAATGTCGACAGCTTCCGAAGCGTCGCCGTTGATTGTCATCAGGAACAGGGTAGAGCCATCAGGCATTGTTGTGGCATTAGCCATGCCGCGACATTCGCCGTTTTCAGCGTAAGCAGCCAGTTGGTCGCCTTCTGAAGCCTCGATGCCTTCAACGCGAATCACAGCCGTCATGTTGGTAGCGTAGCGGCGTCCGTATTCAGCCACTTCGGTGCAAGCCTCGTTGTCGTTAGCGCGAGTGCGGGTCACTGACATTGTCTTGCGTCCAACCGACGACTTCGACGGATATTGCAGTTCGGCGTCGGTCTTGGCTTGACGTTGCAGCATGTAGCCCTTGCCGCTTTCCATATATTCCAGACTACCAATCCAGCCCACGTTGCCGTCGTACATAGCCACAGCAGTTTGCGACTTGACGATGTCGCCTTCCGAAGCCTCGTAACCGGCGAGAGCTTCCTTGAGCGTCATGTTGTCGGCAGGCAGATAGGAGATGTAGTTCCAGCGAGCGGTGCCGTCGTCCTTGGTGCCGATGATGCTGAGCTTGCAGGTCTTGGTGTCGATAGGAGCACCCGAGATGTCGAGCGTCTTAGCCTTGGCACTGCGCATCATGTACATCGAAGTGTTGTTGAGTGCAGGCAGAGTGCCCACCCAACCATTCGACGAGTAAGAAACGAAGCCGTCGGTTTCGCTCTTGAGCAGGTCGTCGGCGGTCCAGGTGTTGCCGGCAAGCAGAGCGTTGATGTCGCCAAGGTTCTTGTTGTCGACGTTGAGCGAAATCCAGCTCCAGCCTTCGGCGAGGTTGATTTGCTGAACGCGCATGTCCTTAGCGGTGAATACAACCGGGTTGCTTGGCGAGCCAATCACGCTGTTGTTCACGAAGTGAATTGGCGACGCAGGTTCGGCAATGTAAGTAGAGCCGGTGCTTGCGTCCCAGATGCGGAATTCGAGGTCCTTGCTTGCTTCGGTCTGGTTAGAGTAGACGGTGAGCATAGCGTACCACATGTCGTTGACCTTATAGTACTTGTTAGTGCAAATGCCCACGCACTCGTTGCCGTCGAATGCGGCGAGGATGTCCTCTTCGTCAGATGAATAAGTGTTGTTGATGAGCATCTTGCCGAAAATCGACATGTTGTATTGATAGTCGGCAGGGTTGACGCTCCACGATGGTTTTTCGCCATCAACCTTAACGGTGAGCTCGAGTGCTTCAACCACGTTGTTGTCGTTGCGCAGATAAATCACTTCGTCGTATGTGCCTATGTTGAGGCCAGCATCGACGGTGAACTTGATGTCGACGCCCGAAACCGGGTCGATAGTGCCGCTTGAAGGCGTTACGTCGAGCCACGAAGGCATATTCTCGATGGTGTAGTGCTGAATTGAACCGCCGTTGTTGTTGGCTCGGACGGTGAATTGCTTTTCTTCTTGAACCATCTTGCTGACCGACAAGCTCGATTCCGACCACTTGAGTTGGTTGCGGTCGATGTAAGCGCTCCAAGTGATTGGGCTTACAATCTCGTTGCCGTTGAGGTCGCGAACACCGTCGACAGTGAATGTCACGATGGTCTTTTCGATGCGCTCGTAAGGCTCTTTGAGGGTGATTATGAGAGCGTCGTTGTTAACAACAAAGTCGTAGAGCAGTTTGCTAACCGGACCCTTGCTCTTAACCGGAGCCGAAACCATAGTTACGGTGGCGAGGCTGTCGGTGATTTCGATAGGCTTAACCGCCATCGAAGCATCATTTTGCACCTTGGCATCGCATGCCGAGAACGTGAGTTCCTTGATGCCGTCGTTGTTGACGTAAGTTTCAAACGGATAGTAAGCCATCAAGCCTTGTTCGGTGCCGTCGAGCTGCTGGGTGAATGTTTCAGAAACAATCGACTCGCTGCGGTAGAGTTTCCACATGCGGAATTCGTCGATTTCGCCCTTGAAATAGTTGTCGGTGGTCTTAACGCTGGTGGTGTCGGAACTCCAAACGCGTGCACCGAGGTTGAAGTAAGCCGACGAGATGCCGCCCAGGTCGTTTGCGTCGAAGTAGGTGTTGAGCTTACCGTCGACGTAGATTTGAGCGCGTCCGCTGGTGCGGTTCACGGCTACTGCAGCGTGGTGCCAGTTGTTGTCGTTGAATGTTCCGGTGCAAGTGGCAGTGGTGCCGTTGTTGCTGAATGCGAGTCGGCCTTCCTCGTCGAAGCCGAGGCAGAACTCGTTGAACGAGTGGTTGAAGTCGCCGCCGTCGCCACGTCCGTTAGAAATGATGGCAGCGTTCTTCTGACCTTCTTCAGCCTTGAACCACAATTCCATGGTGTAGTCCATCGACGAATCGATTACGCACGAGCTTCCCGACGAGATGTCGAGGTGGCGAGTGCCGTCGAGTTTAACAGCGCGACCTTCGGGCACAACCCAAGTGCTGCCATTGAGCTCGAGGTTAGCACCGTGAGCCTTGTCGGTGAGCATTTCGCCGCGGGCTTCGCTCATCGGGTAGTAAGCCAAAAGGTTGCTTTCGGAGCCTGAGAGCAGGGTGAGGCTGTTAGTCTGCAGGCGAGCCGACGAAACCACCTTGTCCCAGATGCGTGCGTTGTGCATGTTTCCTGCGAAGTTGTTTTTGCCGTCGATGCTTGCGCCGAAGGTGTAGGTGCCTTCACCGTCGAAGCCGTTGGTTTCAACTTCGCTGATGTATTCAACAAAGTTATAGAATGCGCTCACTTTTTCTTCGCCGTCGTAGGTCATAGCCACGTGAGCCCAAGTGCCTTGGTCGTAGGCTACTTGCTTGTCGCTGATGATGGTCTTGTCGCCCACTTTCACTTTGAGGCGATTGTCGGCGGTGATGCCCAGTTCAATAGCGCTGTTGGTGTTGCCTTGGCTGAAGAGAACTGCATCTTGTGGCTTGTCGGCAAGAACCCACATTTCCACGGTGAGCGGTTTGTTGTGCCAATTGCGGTTGAACTCGGTGGTGAGCACGTCGTTTTCGCCGTCGAGACGAACCGAAACTGAGTGGTCGGTTTGTGCACCGTTGCGAATACCGGTCACCTCAAAGTTGTTGTCGGTGAGCAAGCCTTCGGCAATGGTTTCGTTGAAGTTGAGGCGAATTTCGTCGTTCACAGTGAGCACGCCGTTGGCAGGTTGTGCGCTGCCGAACAGGCGAGGATTATACATATCCTTGATGCCGCTGTGAACAGCCGAGTAGTTGTAATACTCCTTGTCGTTAATCATGCTTGTGCCCACAGCGCGGAGGTCGTAGCGCTGGTCGGGCAGGTCGTCCATAAACAACTTGTAAGTGATTGTGCCCAAATTTTCAGGGTCAATCATCTCTGCGTTCATGTTCTTGGCAAGAGCTGCTTCGTATTTGGTAGAATCGTTATAGAAGCTCTTCAACGTAATCCAATCTTCGTCGGAGCCCGAAGCCGGCTTGTATTGCAGCATTACGCGCTCGAATTGGTCGTAATTAACATCGAATTCGTTGAGCGTAATCTCCATGTAATGCTTGGTGTTTCCGTTCACTTCTTCGGTAGGCAACTTGGTGTTGTAGGTCCAGTTGTCCGATGGGCTCTTCATATTCACGTCGGTAGCCGATGGAGTGAAGCTGACTTTCAGAATCACGTCATCAACAATGTCGTCGAGGAAGTCGGTTGGGTCGCACTGACATTGCGATTGCAGCGTCAGGCGCAAGCCATTATAGTTCATGTCTTTGCCTTTGCGCACTTCCAAAATCTTTGTGAGTGGGTCGCCAACTTTTACTAAGAACGGAATACCAGTGGTGGTCACCGGAGCGCCGTCGATAAAGAGTTGTGCGCCGCCTTCGTTTGATGAAGCATCGAGGCAGAGGTTGAACCAGCCGTCTTCTTGTGCTTGTGAGTTGTTGCGCAGATACAATGTGAAGTAAGCCGGTTTGCCAGAAGGTACATTCTGGATGTATTCGGTTTCTGCTCTAAGGTCAGGCACCTCAATTTGCACAGTGGCTTGGTTGAGCACTTTTTCGCCAGGCAAATAATAGCGGGTTTTTTCTTCACCTTCGTACGGGCAAGAAGTTGCACCGCCTTTGGTCTTGAATATGAACGTAGAGAATTGTGTTTCTTCGCTGTTCATATCCTTATATTTAATGAATTGACCGTCCTTATTATAGCCCGATTCGCGGCATATATCAACGCTGATATAGTCGTCGTCGCCACTCTCAGCGAGTTCAAAGCCTTGACAATGGGAAGCCGTCTCTTCGTCGGTAAATTCTCCACCATGGGTTGTTGTGGCAACTTCTTGGAGGAGGATTTCGAAACCTACGTTATTATAATGAACACCAAAGTTTCTAGAAAACAGACCTCCAACACCTAATGAGAATCGTTTTGTTTCGGTGCGAGTGGTGGTAAAGCCTTCGGAATATTCGTATGTGCCACCGGCTTGGAACGAGACGTTGTTCAACAGCTCTGCTTCCACTTTTTGCTGCTCGTTGTTGGCAATGTGTTGCTTCCAAATTTCAATTGATTGGTTGAACACAAGGATGGAGTCAGTTTGAATGACAGTGCTGTCAGGGAAATAAATCTTGTAGCTTGGGCCATCGAAAGCGTCCTCGAGTTTCTGGTTGCCAAATACCGGGTCGTTGTTGCTTTTGCCGAAGTTCGGATGGTCGGTAGGGAGTTTCGACACAAAGTAAGGTTTGTTATCTTTGTTGGCTAACGCTTGCCAGTCAGATACTTCGCCTTCTTGATGGAGCAGCTTATTGCGTGTATCCTCCCACTTCGGTATCATGGTGTTTTCAAGGAATACCTGAGGATAGACGAACAATGTCTTAAATTTCTCAGTCAAGCTAATACCAGATGTTTTTACAGCCAGATATTTCGAACCCTTAGGCGTTACTTCATATATAGGCTCATAAGCACTGGGGTTCGCATTATAGTCGAGGGAGTCTATTACCGCAATGTTATCGGTAGAGCCAATGCCAATATTGGTAGAGTAGCCCACATATAAGTCGCCGTTCGAACCTACGTAAAGCGGGTCGGAACTTGTGGCAAATCGGGTGGTAGTAGTGAACTCACGATAGTCGGTGTCGGTTCCGCCAATTACAACATTTAATTGAGCGCCGACGTTGTACTCTTTTTTAACGTCGTTACTGGTGATACTTCCACACCCGATGCCAGTGAAAGTGAGCACTTCCATACCAAGTGCGGTAGAGACAGTTGATGATGTTTCACTATTAAATTCTCCAGTATATGAGCTGGTGCGCGATACGGTTACACCCTTTTCGAGGTATGAATAACTGTTGCTGCCAGGCGGGTCACGCAGCACAAACATCAACTGGTCGGGTCCTTCAGTAATGAAGTCGTTGCCGTTAATGACTGAGCCAACCACAATGGCATCGAACTTGCCGTCCCAATCAATAGGCTTGTCGCTGTCGTCGTAAGTCATTGTCATGCTCACAGAACGTAAACCGCCTTCAAGTTGAGGTTCGTTTACCTGGAATGTCCATTCGGCACGACCGTTTTCGTCGGTTACTATTTCCTCATCATCACCTTCTTCTTCTTCTCCTTTACCAGAGTATGCCAAGTCGCCGCCAAATGACATTGTGGCTTCAGGCACCGCTATCATATCTTCAGCAACGCCTTCTTTGTCGTTGCCTTTGCTATCTTTGTAGCGATACACTTCGGCTGTGGTGATGCCAAAGGTTATGATTTGACCTTGTTCGAAAACAGGATAGTTGAGGGTGTATCCGTTATCCTTATCGTAGGTTGTAATTTCAAACGACTTGCTGCTGTCTAATTTCGCTATCTTGACTTTTGTTTTGCCGAAATAGTCAATTTCCGAGCCGTTCTCTAGTTGCTTAACTATAATAGATGGAGTAACGCGAGCAATAAATTTCGACATTTGGTTGTATTCAACCGAGTCGGTGCGGTTGATGTATTTCCCTTCAACCGAAACGGAGTCGACATATTCGTTCACGCTGTACTGCTTAACGAAGCTGTCACTAAAGTCAACGAGTTCGTTGTTTCCAGAAATTTTGTCGGTATAACCGGGAGCTGTGACGCTTACCTTATACGACACTGGAAGCACGTCAACCATAAATTCGCCGGTTTCGGCATTCGGTATGACGGTGATGGTGTTGCCACTGAAATTTGCAGTGTTGGTCTTAGGACCACCTTTCACGTAAGGATTGTCGAAATGCTTGTAGGTTTCGTCTACTCCCAAGGTGTCGGCTTTATATTGGTCGCCTTGATAGGTGAGGGTCACCTTGATGCCGTCGGCAAGGTTGTTCTTCGAGAGCGAGTGTCCCAAAGGATATTCCTCTTGAATGCCACCACCGGCAACGCGGCCAATGTAGCGCACGCGGGTGATGTCGATAATATCGATGCCTGAGAGCATGTCCTGATAGTTACGGTCGCTGCCGTCGAGGTTGGTGATGCGGCCGTCTTTCTTGAAGGTGTGGTTTGCCAATTCGGCACGCACTTCGTGAGTGCCCACAGGCACGTTGATGGTGAAATGACCGTCGGCGCCCGACTTGATGATGTTGTTCTTGCCGTCCATCACGGTCACGCCGTCGACTTTGAACATAACACCTTCAACAGGAACTGTACCGCCCTCATAGCAAACTTTACCCGATACTTCGAACGACGATTTGTCGGTGAAGTTCACAGTGTGGCTTTGCGATTTCTCGCTCAACAGACGCAATTCCTTTTCCGATTCGAATTTGTGAATTCCAAGGCGTGGAATCACCATGTAGGTGGTTCCGTTGCCGCGATAAGGCAGCGAGCGCAGCGAGTACGAGCCGTCGGTGTCGGTGTAGCTGCGGAATCCCAGCTGCGATGTGGTTGGCACGTCGTCTTCAACGAGTGTGGCACCGGTCACCGAACCGTGATTCTTGTTGTACTTGGTGCCTTTATACGATATGTCGTAGAATTGAGTGTCGACCGAGTAGTCGAATGTATAGTAAGCATCGAGGCCTGTTTCGTTACCAACGATGTAGCGGCCGTAGTCGCGAGCAATGTTGATGCTGTCGCGAGCCACGCTCCACAGACGCACGTCGTCAATCACACCCTTGAAGCCTTCGCCAATCTCCACTTGAGAGTTGTTGTCAGTCACTGTTGCAGTGCGGTTGACTACGGCTTGAATAGTGTCGTTGACGTAGAGATAGATTTTATCGGTGTCAGCCACTGCCGAGACGTGAACGAACGAAGCCGATTTGGTGAACTTGCTCACATTGTCGGTTGTGGTTACGCTCTGCGAACCGCCAACGGTGAATTTAAACTTGTCGTTGAGATATTCCAGGGTGTACATTCCCGGTTTTTTCACAATTACACCGTTGCCTTCAGGCTTAACCCATGCTTCGAGGGTTGCGTTGGTGGCATTTTTCAGCACTAACGTAGTGTCGGTGGTGAGCTTGTTGCTGCCGTCGAAGCGATAAGCCTTGCCGGTGATGCCGGTGCCGTCGCTCACTTCGGCGCGCACTTCAGCGTCGGGCACAGCCTGACCGTTATCAAAGGTGACGCGGCCGTAGATGTCGCCCGTTGGAGTGCGGAAGCCCACTTCTATTTTGTCATAGATTTCCTCCACGGTTTGTGTGCCGCACTTGGTTACTGCAGCAATCTGATATTCGTAAACTACACCCGGATTCGACTTGATGTCGGTGTAGGAATAATCTTTCGAAGCCATATTGGCTGAAACTTGGTCGATTTGGCGGAAATCCTCGCCCGAGCCATATTCGCGAGCGCGAATCGAGAATATGTCGATTGGCTTCTGGTCGCTTGTCCATTCCAGTTCAACGTGGTCGCTGAAATAGCCTTTAGAGGCTGAAAGCGATGTCACTTTACCCACATTGGCAATGAAAATCGGGTTGGGACAAGAAACCTCAACGCTTGTTTGACGTTGGTATTGCGTGCTTCCTGGAACAACGGCAATGTCGAAAGTGTAAACGTCGCACGATGTAGTGAGCTCTTCGGTGTAGCTGCGGGCGTTGATTTCTTCGTCAGAAAGTTCCTTAGAATAAGAAGTTCCCTTAGCTGTATTGAATCGCGTGATAGTCACCTTTGAACCTTGCGACCATACGTTACCGTCGTCGTAATCCCAGGTGATTTTAACATGGGTGTCGTCAGTCATTACGGCTGTTGCCGACTTAATGTATTTGTGCTTTGTGGTTACAGGCACGCTACATTTAACAAATTCGTTCCAACCCCATTTAGAAGCTGAAGCGGTTCGGCGAATGCGATAGTAATATGTGCCATCGAATTTGGTACCACTCACATCATCATAGAGTTCGTAGTTCTGGGTTGAACGATTGTATTGCACCTTGGTTGATAGTGTAGTGGTATATGAAGCTGAAAAATTTTCATCGGTGCTACGTTCCAATTCAAATTCGTCGCCTTCCTGGCAATCATTGCTGCTGCTGTAAGTTTTGGGGATATTCCATGACAGAAGCACCTTGCCATTAGTGGAAGCATTGAATACACCATTAAAGTTCGTGGGCCACGGATAGGCTTTGAGCTTAGTGGTGTAGGTGTTTTCAATGTTTACATAGTCGTTAACCTTCGAACGATAATTCACCACCACATTTACCGGGTCATTATTTTTAGCAGAAATGTTGTTTTTAACTGAGGTAGAATTGATTGTAGTATAGTCGTTTACAATACCAGTCGGGTTAGAGATTTTGTAACTGTCGCCCGATTTTGTGCCCTGTATCGTAAAATCATATTTACCTGCATCTGTGCTGAAGTCGTATGAGAAAGTGGGTGCAGTTGGCAATGTATAAGTGTTGAGAGTAACTTCCTTTGAAAACTCATAGTCTTTGCCACCACTCGAAACGTCCATCCTTTGGAATACTTTCACTTTTATGGATTTCGTGCCATTTGAAAGTGAATCTCGTAAAAAATCGCCTTTCAAATAAATCCTATATGTGGCATAAGTTTGGCCATTGTCTATTTTCTGTAGATATACTTGCTTATAATTGCCATGGTCATCTGACCCTAGGCCGGAGGTTATATCCCTTAGTTGCGGGGTAGAATATGCAGACCCATAATTCTGTTTTTCATCATTAACAAAATTCCAGGTTTCTTCCACAAACATTTTTTCAACATATGTGTTGAAGTTTTTGCCATTATCGCCATAAATATATGTTTTGTGCCAATAATAATTACGGTCATCTTGGTTAGTTCCGGCAGCTATTCGTGAAGTGAACCGCACAATTTGGTTGCCATTAATCCAAATGCCAGAGTTGTGACCATCTTGCCATGACATGGCTTCGTCGTCATCGTGGTCGTCATAAGAAGGAACCGTAACGACGAGAACACCCTGTTTGGCATTCATGTCGAGCGACTCAAACTTGATGCTGGCTTCCGAGAATTGATTAGCATATGCTGCGGGGGCAAAGGCTAACGCCATCGCCACAACAATAAATAGTCGAGCCAGATGCCGCAGCATTGGCAACGAATCCCATGGCGGAGACATAGTATCCCTTCGCCTGGGTGGAATTAATTTTTCTTTTTTGTAATCCATAATGTAAATTATTTAAAAATTATATGTTTGTTTCAAACAAAGTAAGTGAACCAAAAAAATCCCTGATTTAACCTGATTTAAGATGGATTTGTCAATTGCTGTTAAGAATGTTCCGCTTTTTAGGTCCGATTTTTTAGATTCAATAGTTCGTTAACTTATCCCCAGGCCTAAGCGGCTCTGGATGTAAATAAA
>JBJECZ010000017.1:0-11703 GCA_051871555.1 Muribaculaceae bacterium
CGATGTGGTGTATGTGTATCCGGGCATGGACCGTGGTGCGCTGTCGGCGAGCCTGAAGGAGCAGTTGGGCGACTATGGCGGCCGTGTTGCCACTGTGCTCGATGTGGCTGGGTTGGACCCTGACCGCCGTGTGGGTGCTTACCGTGTTGAGCAGGGTGAGTCGCCGTTGCATTTTGCGCGCAAGATTCGCAATGGGCAGCAGTCGCCGGTGCGGTTCACGTTCAACAATATTCGCACGCGTGAGCAGTTTGCCGAGCGTGTGGCTGACAAGTTTTTGATGGAGAGCAGCGAGATGCTGAATGTGCTGAACGATTCGGCTGTGTGTGCCAAGTATGGGCGTACGCCTGCCACGATTGTGGCTGTGTTGCTGCCCGATAGTTATGAGTTTTATTGGAACATTTCGGCTGAGGAATTGCTCGACAAGTTGGCGGGCTATAGCAATCGTTTTTGGACTGATGAGCGACGTGCCAAGGCTAAGGCGCTTGGTTTGACTCCCGACGAGGTGGTGACGGTGGCGTCGATTGCCGAGGAGGAGACTGCCAAGGGTGATGAGCGTGGCAGGGTGGGGCGGTTGTATATCAATCGCTATCAGGGTGGCATGCCGTTGCAAGCCGACCCTACGGTGAAGTTCGCGCTTGGCGATTTTTCGATTCGTCGCATCACTGTGGCTATGACTAAGGTGGATAATCCGTATAACACTTATCGCTACGCGGGTCTGCCGCCGGGTCCTATCCGATTGGTTGAGAAAGCGAGCATCGACGCTGTGCTGAACAGCGACGAGAGCGATGATTTGTATATGTGTGCGCGTGAAGATTTTTCGGGTTATCATAATTTCAGCAGTTCGTATACCGAACATTTGGCTAATGCGCAGCGTTATCGTAGAGAGCTCGACCGCCGTGGCATAAAGTGATGGCTTGTGTGCAATGAAGGTGGTTAGGTGCTCGTTGATGCCTCGCCGATGGTGCATCAATTTGTTTGGTGTGGCGGTGTCGGGCGACACGTCGTGGATTGACCGCCGTGTGGTTAATCACGAGGCAATTCACACTGCCCAGATGAGGGAGTTGCTGTTTGTGCCGTTCTATGTGCTTTACGGCATTGAGTGGCTGGTGAGACTGATTCTGTGCCGTAGCTGGATGCGGGCTTATAGGAGCATGTCGTTTGAGCGCGAAGCTTACGACAACGAAGCCGATTTCGGCTATCTTGAGCGCCGGCGTGTCTATGCGTGGAGGAGGTATGTGTTCAAGAGGAAATAATTGGGTTGTAATTATATAATTTTTCGGTTATGGAGAAGGACGATGATTTGATTAAGCTTGAGGAATATGAGTTTCAGGTTGATGCTCAGATTATTAAGACTATGCTTGAGGGCAATGGCATTCCGGCTATGGTCACTGGCGAGCTTGACCCATACGGCTCGGTGTTTTCGAAGCCTCGGGTGCTGGTGTTTCGCCGCGACGAGGCTGCAGCGCGCGAGTTGCTCAAGCAGGTGCAGCTGAGCGACGACGACCTCGATGCCATGGCTGAGGCTGATGGCGGCGAGGAGTGACGCGCTTGTTGCGAAGCGCGTTTTTGTGCCTTAGCTTGCACGAATTTTGCTGCTATGTGCTTGATTTGCACAAAGTATTTTGTAATTTTGCAAACCGAAACCGGCGGGCGTTGCTGCGTCGGGGCAGCGTAGGCTGCGCGGGTGCTTGCCTTGGGGGCGGGTGCGTGCGCTGCCGCTGATTGATGAAGATTGAATTATATATAATTGAACAATAATATAAATAACTGAATTGTATATGAACGAATTGGCTACCAAATACAATCCTGCTGAAGTGGAGGATAAATGGTATAAATATTGGATGGACCACGATTTGTTTAAGTCCACCCCCGACGAGCGTGAACCGTACACCATTGTGATTCCGCCGCCAAACGTGACTGGCGTGCTTCACATGGGCCACATGCTCAACAACACCATTCAGGACATCCTCATACGTCGTGCGCGCATGGAGGGCAAGAATGCCCTTTGGGTGCCGGGCACCGACCATGCCAGCATTGCCACCGAGACTAAGGTGGTGAACAAGCTTGCTGCCGAGGGCGTCAAAAAGACCGACCTCACTCGCGAACAGTTCCTTGAACATGCATGGGACTGGACTCACAAGCATGGTGGCATCATCTTGGAGCAGCTGAAGAAGCTTGGCGCTTCGTGCGACTGGAGCCGCACGGCGTTCACTATGGACGAGAAGCGCAGCCAAAGCGTGCTGAAGGTGTTCTGCGACCTCTACGACAAGGGCTTGATTTATCGCGGCTTGCGCATGGTGAACTGGGACCCTAAGAACCAGACTGCCTTGAGCGACGACGAGGTGTATCACGAGGAAGAAAAATCGAAGCTCTACTATCTGCGCTACTATGTTGCCGACGACGATATGAGCGGCGAAACCGGTGCCGAGGGCGAAGTGGTTCACCGCGACGCTCAGGGCCGCCGTTATGCTGTGGTTGCCACCACTCGCCCCGAAACCATCATGGGCGACACCGCCATGTGCATCAACCCTAAGGACCCTAAGAACCAATGGCTAAAGGGCAAAAAGGTGATTGTGCCGCTGGTGGGCCGCGTGATAAATGTGATTGAGGACCGCTACGTTGACATCGAGTTCGGTACGGGCTGCTTGAAGGTTACTCCGGCTCACGACGTGAACGACTATATGCTGGGCAAGACCCATAACCTCGAAACCATCGACATCTTCAACCCCGACGGCACAGTGTCGAAGCAATCGCCGCTGTATGTGGGCATGGACCGCTTTGACGTGCGCAAGCAAATTGCCATTGACCTCGAGGCTGCCGGGCTGATGGAGAAGGTGGAAGACTACACCAACAAAGTGGGTTTCTCGGAGCGCACTCACGTTGCCATCGAGCCGCGCTTGTCACTGCAATGGTTCATCGACATGAAGCACTTTGCCGAAATCGCTTTGCCACCGGTGATGAACGACGACATCAAGTTTGTTCCTGCAAAATATAAGTCGACCTATCGCAACTGGCTCGAAAACATTCAGGACTGGTGCATCAGCCGTCAGCTGTGGTGGGGTCACCGCATTCCTGCTTACTACTATGGCGAGAAGGACGAAAACGGCGAACGCGCCTATGTGGTTGCCGAAACTGCCGAAAAAGCGCTCGAGAAGGCACGCGCAGCCTCGGGCAACGCCAACCTGCAACTCGGCGACTTGGCTCAAGACGAAGATGCCCTCGACACCTGGTTCTCGTCGTGGCTGTGGCCAATCTCGCTGTTCGACGGCATCAACAACCCCGACAACGAAGAAATCAAGTATTACTACCCCACCAACGACCTTGTCACCGGTCCGGACATCATTTTCTTCTGGGTTGCCCGCATGATTATGGCAGGCTACGAATATCAGAAGGCAATGCCTTTCCGCAACGTGTATTTCACCGGCATCGTGCGCGACAAGCTCGGCCGCAAGATGTCGAAGAGCCTCGGCAACTCGCCCGACCCGATTGAATTGATGGAGCGCTTCGGCGCCGACGGCGTGCGCATGGGCTTGATGCTCGCTGCCCCTGCCGGCAACGACATCCTCTACGATGACGCCCTTTGCGAACAAGGCCGCAACTTCAACAACAAGATTTGGAACGCTTTCCGCCTTGTGAAGGGTTGGGAAGTGGCTGACATAGAGCAACCCGAATATGCCAAGGTTGCCATCAAGTGGTTCGACGCTCAGCTCAACGCTGTGCTTGCCGAGGTGAAAGACCTCTTTGGAAAATTCCGCCTCAACGAGGCGCTGATGGCAGTTTACAAGCTGTTCTGGGACGAATTCTCGAGCTGGTATCTCGAAATGGTTAAGCCGGCTTATCAGCAGCCAATCGACCGCGCCACCTACGAGGCTACGCTGCGCTTCTTCGACGTGCTGCTGCGCCTGCTGCATCCGTTCATGCCATTCATCACCGAGGAATTGTGGCAACACATCAGCGAACGCGCCGAGGGCGAAAGCATCATGTATGCCCGCGTGCCCGAAGCTGGTGCTGTGGATGCCGACGCGCTTGCCCACATGGCTGTAGCCAAGGAGATTATTTCGGGCATCCGCACCGTGCGTTTGCAAAAGAACATCCCTAACAAAAACGCCCTCAGCCTGCAAGTGGTGGGCACGTTCGACATCGCTTGCCGTTCAATCATCACCAAGCTTGCCAACATTGAGAGCATCGACGAAGTGAGCGAGAAAGATGCCACAGCAGCATCGTTCCTGGTGGGCACCACCGAGTATGCTGTGCCTCTGGGCAGCAACATCAATGTTGAGGAAGAATTGGCTAAACTAAATGCCGACCTGAAGTACTACGAAGGCTTCCTTGCTTCGGTTGAGAAGAAGCTCGGCAACGAGCGCTTCGTTAACAACGCCCCGGAAGCCGTTGTCAACGCCGAGCGCAAGAAGAAAGCCGATGCCGAAAGCAAGATTGCAACTCTGAAAGAGAGCATTGCCGCCCTTAGCAAGTAATAACAGCGGGGCGCACTCGGCGTAAGTGTCATGATAAGCATGAGGCGCGCCTCCGGGTTTACATTATTATATATAATAAAAGCTGCGCATTGTGTGCGGGTTGTGTGAATTTTATCACCTTCCATGACACAGTGCGTAGCCTTTTTTCTCTTTAATTGGTCCAACGGCAGCGCTTTTGCTGCGGCGACGTCAGATGTTTATTCCGTAGGATTGCTTGATTTCTTCCATCACAAACGTGCTTTCCAACGAATCGAGCGACTCGATGTTGCCCAGCACGTTCAGCAGAAACTGCTGATAAGCCTTCATGTTGGCGGCATAGATTTTCAGCATATAGTCGAAACGGCCCGAAATGTTGTAGCACTCGGTCACTTCAGGAATTTCGAGCATCTTGGCGGTGAAAGCCGATGTCGACTCGCGTTTCAGGTCGCGCAGCTTCACCGAGCAGAACACCATGAAGCCCAGATTGAGCTTCTCGTTGTTGAGCACGGCAATGTAGCGGCGAATGTAGCCCTCACGTTCGAGGCGCTTGATGCGCTCAAACACCGGGGTGGTGCTCAAGTGCACTTTGCTTGCCACCTCCTTGGTGGTGAGGCGGGCGTCCTCCTGCAGTATGCGCAAAATGTTGATGTCGGTGGCATCGAGCGTTTCGCCGGTAATTTCTTTTTTGTTTTTAATAAGAATAGCCATAGGTGTTTTTTCGTTGCTTATTCAGGTTGTTTTTTGTTGTTTATTCCCATGCAAATGTATCTAATTTTTTGCGTTCGACAAAGATTTGTAATATAAAACGACAAAAATGACAGCAAAAACTGCAATTTTTTAGACGAGAGTGGAAGTTGGTCAAACGATGTCGTGCAAATTTTGCTAGATGTGCTTACGAATCGAAACTTAAAGGCATCGAAAAATGCGTGATTGTAAGCAAAACGCCAAAATTTACAAATTTTTTAACGAGATGTTATAAGAATTTAAAAAAAAGATATATCTTTGCAGCTGTTATTGAGGATTACTACATATTCACGTAATGTTTCCGGGGAGTTATATCCGATTTGTAGTCTGATGTGAAGCATAATAGTGAAGGTTAGCAAACAGCGTAAAATTATTTTAATTTATAATGTTATTTGCAACACGTTGTGTAGGTTAATGTCTTTATATAGCAAATTTGTGATAAACGAACGAAAATTTTCAGTGATCAATAAGTTTTAATTAAAAGAACAGAAATTTTTATGAGAAAAAAATTGATGCTTTTGATGGCGGTTCTTGTAATGGGAATCGGCTTGGCAACAGCTCAAGTCCAGACAGTGACAGGTACTGTTACTTCTGAGGCTGATGGTTTGCCTATTGTTGGAGCATCCGTAACGGTAAAGGGCACCAAGTTGGGTACTGCTACCGATATGGATGGTCGTTTCACAATTGCAAATGTGCCTGCTTCGGCAAATACAATTGTGGTGTCGTACATCGGAATGGACACTCAAGAACTTCGTATCAGCAAGAATATGAAGGTTGTTTTGAGTTCAAATTCTCAGGACCTTGATGAAGTGATGGTTGTTGCTTACGGTACAGCAAAGAAGAGCTCATTCACCGGTTCGGCAACACGAATTGATAGCAAGAAGATTCAATCACGTCCAATCACCAACGTAACCAAGGGCTTGGATGGTCAGTCGACAGGTGTGCTCACCACATCGGGTTCTGGTCAGCCTGGTTCGGGTTCAAGCGTTGTTATCCGTGGTTATGGTTCTATCAATGCCTCGTCAAGCCCGTTGTATGTAGTCGACGGTATACCTTTCGATGGCAGCATAAGCTCAATCAACCCATCGGATATCGAATCGATGACCATCTTGAAGGATGCATCGGCCGGCGCATTGTATGGTGCCCGTGGTGCTAACGGTGTGGTTATGATTACCACTAAGCAAGGTGTTGAAGGCAAGGCAAACGTGTCGTGGCGTTCAACCGTAGGTTGGGCATCGCGCGCTATTGACTCATACGATATGCTTGACCAAAAGGAATTCGTTCAATTGACCTACGAAGCATTGCGTAACGACTTGGCATTCAACAGCGGTTATGCATGGGCAGATGCCGAAGCTGGTGCTCGCGCTTCGTTGGGCGCTCGTCTTGGTGGCGAGGCTTACAACCCATTCAAGAACTACACTTGGGACAACATGATTGACCCTGCAACCGGTCTTGTTCGCAGCGATGCTAAGTCGGCTTGGAACGAACAATGGCTTGATGGTCTGTTGAGTGACAACGCACTTCGTCACGAACACCAATTCTCGGTTAGTGGCGGTACTAACAAGACTAAGTATATGTTCTCGTTGGGTTACCTCAACGAAGATGGTATTCTTCAAACAACTTCTTTTGAACGTTACAGCGCACGTGCTAATGTCAACACTGCTGTTAAGGAGTGGTTCAACACTCACTTGAATGTGTCGATGTCGCACTCTAAGCAAAACTTCAGCGACTACGATGGCAGCTCTACTTCTAACGTATGGTATTCGGCTCAATTCGTTTCGCCATTGTTCCCAATCTACATCAAGGATGCTAATGGTCAGAACCTGCTTGGTGCCGACGGCAAGCCACAATTAGACTATGGTGAAGGTGGCCGTCCTGGTAGCTACAACGACTTCAGCCCGCTCGGTGGTCTGTTGGACGACAAGGCTGACGTGAAGAACGACAACGCAAGTGTTCGTACCGGCATGGTGTTCGGTTCAGACAGCGACTCGTTTGGCGTATTCAAGGGCTTGAAGTTCAATGTTAACTTCGGTTTGGACTATCGCAACCAATTGCAAAAGACTTATATGAACATGTACCATGGCAACCAGGCTAACGCCGGCGGTTTGCTCATGAAGTACAACACTCGCATGCAAAGCTACACATTCAACCAACTGTTCACTTACAACCGTTCGTTTGGTTTGCACACCATCGACGCTATGTTGGGTCATGAATTCTATGCTTACAAATATGAATACCTCGACGCTGGTAAGACTAACCTCGTTGATGGCATCTTGGAATTGCGTCCTGGTACTACTCTTTATAGCGCCGACTCTTACACCAACAACTATCGCATTGAATCGTGGTTGGGTCGTGTAAACTACAACTACGACGACCGTTACTACTTCGATGCTTCGTTCCGTCGCGATGGTTCTTCGCGTTTCCACAAGGACCACCGTTGGGGTTCGTTCTGGTCGATTGGTGCTAACTGGCGTATCTCTAAGGAAGCCTTCATGCAAGGCATCGACTGGTTGAACAACCTCTCAATCAAGGCAAGCTACGGTGAACAAGGTAACGACCAACTCTCTCGCCTCTATGCTTGGCAGAGCCTTTATAGCTTGAGCTATGCTAACGCTAACCAAATTGGTGGTGTAGTTAGCACTCTCGAAAACCAAAAGGTATCGTGGGAAAAGAACGGTAACTTCAACGTAGGTTTCGAAGCAAGCCTTCTCGACCAACGTCTGCACATCAATGCTGAATACTACAACAAGAAGACCACCGACATGCTTTTGGAATACCCAATGGCACTCTCTACCGGTTTCTCGGGTTACTACGACAACGTGGGTGACATGCGCAACAGCGGTTTCGAATTCGAAATCAAGGGTGCAATCGTAAAGACTAAGGATTTGACCTGGAACTTGACTTTCATGGGTTCTACCGTAAGCAACAAGGTGCTCAAGCTCACTAACGAATCGCCTGAAATCATCAGCGGTGTTTACAGCATCAAGGAAGGCATGCCTATCAGAACATTCTACATGGCTAAGTCGGCTGGTGTTGACCCTGCAACAGGTGCTCAACTCTACTGGGTATACGACAAGGACGAAAACGGCAATATCATCAACGAGCGCATCAGCGACGACTACTCGAAGGCTGCTAACAGCAAGTACTACCTCGGTAGCCGTATCCCTGACCTCTATGGTAGCATCGCCACCGACCTCACTTTCAAGGGCTTCGACTTGTCAATCCTCACCACTTACTCTATCGGTGGTAAGGTTTACGACTCGCTCTATGCCGGTTCGATGAACAACATGTACTACAACAACAACTGGAACAAGCACATCTTGCGCCGTTGGCAACAACCGGGCGACATCACCGACGTTCCTCGCGTTGAAGTTGCAGGTAAGTACACCGCTAACGACCGCTTCCTCATCGATGCTTCTTATTTCGCAATCAAGAACATCACCTTCGGTTATCGCTTGCCAAGCAGTGTTATGCGCAAGGCTTCGTTGAACTCGGTTCGCATCTTCGGTTCGGTTGACAACTTGGCGTTGTTTACTCACTTGCAAGGTATGGACCCTCAGTATAACTTCAGCGGTTCTACTGACTACACCTATACCCCAAACAAGACTTGGACTCTTGGTGTTGAGATTAATTTCTGATAAACTAACATTGTAAATTTTTTCATTATTTGAATTCTGACGTATGAAAAGAATACTAAAATATATGTTTGTCGGTTTGTTGGCATGCGGCATGTTTGCATCTTGCGCTGACGATGCTCTTGAAACCAGCCCAACCGACTCTATGTCTGGCGATGGCTTGATGGGCAATGCCAATGCTGCCCTGGTGCCATTGAACGGTATCTACCGCTCGATGTACTCTGCCGGATGGTCGACCACCGGTAACACTCACCAATGCTACGGCATCTCGGCTTACAATCTCATGGCTGAAGTGATGGGTGAAGATTTGATTATGAACGATATGGGTAGCGGTTGGTTCTGGTATGACTGCGTTTACAACGTAAAAGCTCGTTACACCAGCGGCGCTTGGCGTTCTTACGACCTCTGGAATGCTTACTATACTTGGATTTCGAATGCCAACTATATCTTGGCTGCTGAAGAAACCATGGAAGGCGATGCCCTCGACCGCAACTATGTGATTGGTCAGGCTTACGCTATCCGCGCTTACTCTTACTTCATGCTCGCTCAATCGTTTGCTCGCACCTACAAGGGCCATGAAAGCGACCCATGTTGCCCTATCTACACCGAGCCTACTGTTGCCGGCACTCAGGGTAATCCTCGTGCAAGCGTTAAGGAAGTTTACGAACAAATCACTTCTGACATCAACAAGGCTGTGGAATTGCTCAACGGCACTTCGCGCAAGCACATCAGCCACATCAGCTATGCTGTTGCTTGTGGTTTGAAGGCTCGCATCGCCTTGGTTATGGAAGATTGGAGCGCTGCAAAGACTGCTGCCAAAGAAGCTATCGCTAAGAGCGGTTGCCAAATTTTGAAGGTTGCCGACTTCGCAGGCGTTAACAACTCGGCTTCGAAGAATGTTATGTGGGGTGCTGAAATCATCGCCGACCAATCGGGTATGTATGCCGGTCACTTCACTCACCTCGACTGGGAAGCCGGTGCTTACGGTAACTCGGCTCGCAAGCAAATCAACAAGGAATTGTATGGCAAGATGAGCCTTACCGACGAACGTCGTGCTTGGTGGAATCCAAAAGACGCTGCTAACAAGAGCAACGGTTATCAACAGGAAAAATTCAAGTTCAGCGACTTGCAAACTTGGCTTGGCGACTACATTTGGATGCGTGTAGAAGAAATGTATCTGATTGCTGCTGAAGCTGAATGTCGTCTGGGCGAAGAAGCCGAAGCTATTATTGACCTCGGCACTCTCATGGCTAAGCGCGACCCGAACTACACTTGCGAAAAGACCGGCACTGCACTCGGTGCTCTCACTACCGACGAAACTGGTTCGCTGCTCGAAGAAATCATCACTCAACGCCGCATTGAGCTTTGGGGCGAAGCAGGCCGTATCTACGACATTCGTCGTCTGCGCCAAGGTTTCCGCCGTACTGCTGCAATGGGTTGGCCTTCTTCGGCACTTCTGACTAACCGTCCTACCGACGACCCAGAATGCTACATGTGGGTTTTGACTATTCCTCAAGCAGAATTCGACGGTAATGTGAACATGGATGCTGCAACCGACCAGAATCCAACCGGAGATTATAAATAATCATTTATTAGAACTAAAGTGTTATGAAATACATTAATAAATTAACATTGGCTTTGGTAGTGCTCTGCATGGGTTGCCTTACTGCTTGTAACCAGGACCAAGAAGGCGCTATCTATCAGCCTAATAATGCAGAACTCTCTTTCACCTCGAGTGCATTGGAAAGTGTATCGGTGCCTTTAAGTAATCCTGTGTTCAATCTTGAGGTGTTCCGTGGCAATGTAAAAGCTACCCCGCAGGGTAAGCCTTCATTTAGCGTTACCGTTGTTGCTAATGGTGAGGAAGTTGAATTGGAAGGTTGCACAATCAGCGACTATCAGTTTGAAGAAGGCGCATCGAGAGGTTATGTTGCCATTAACGTTTCCCCGCTTGTACTCGGTGTCGAAGCTACTGTAACTGTGTCGATTGACGATGCCGACCTGAGCGTTGGTGGTGTTCAAACTACTACGTTTGCTATTAGTAAGGATTACACCTGGATATCTCTCGGAACCGGTACTTACACTGACAACTGGGGCTGGGGTATTACCTATAATGTTGAAATCCAGAAGGCTGAAGGTTTCGACCGTTGGCGCGTAATCGACCCTTATGGACAATCTATCCCTAACGATGATGGTGAATGGGGTGATTGGCTCGATACAACCGGCGCTTGCCCGTATGTTGAATTCTGGAATACTGACGACGAAGGTTCTGTTGATTTCAACGCATTCTATACCGGCTTGTTATATGGTGGCGACCCATCTGCTAAGATTACTGCTTATCCAGCACGTGCATTTGGCAAAGTTGGTGCAAGCCAATGGTATGACGATAGTACAGTGATTCTGTGCCCATACTACTATATTATAGGAGTAGGTGGATGGGATATGACTAAAAAGGCTGCTGTTATCATCACTATGCCGTAATCTGAACTCGATTTAGATTAACCCATAATATTAAGGGGCGTTGCTTTAGGGCAGCGCCTCTTTTTTCGTATATTCTTTCGGAGATTGCGCCGATTTTCGCCGTTAAATCCTGCGATTTTTGCGAGAGCCTTTCAGATGCATCGATGCATCGATGCATCATTGCTGGGTCTGCAACCGCGCGAGCGGTTGCAGATTCATATGACTAACCTTAGGTGCTTGATGCATGCAGTTTTTTTGATGTTAGAATTTTACGAATTTTTACATTACAAAGTGCTAAACATCCGCTTTTTTATCGAAGAATGTGTGAAATGTGCCTACTAAATTGGCTTTTTGCTATTTCCTGTTTTCGTCACTTTTTTGGAGAAAAATTTTTATTCGCTGATTTTCAG
>JBJECZ010000018.1:0-46033 GCA_051871555.1 Muribaculaceae bacterium
TATTTGTCAATCAGCGCAATAAAAAAACACCATTTTGGGGGTGACGAAGTCAGGAGATTCTGCGCATACTGCCAGAAACCGGCAACATTCCGTTCGACAAAATCGGCTCGACCCTGCCTGCAGCTGAACGCTAAACAGATTTCTCAAAAGGATTTTTTGGGTTATTACAAATAATAGATTTGGGAGGTGATACATTGAAATAATGCAATCACCTCCCAACTTGTTTTACATGTTTGTTTATAAACTACTGAATAAATGTTTTAGAACAATATTTAATCTCGTCTTGTATTAACCCTATATATATCATGGATATCCCGAATTTTGGTCTTTCTACACATTAATCGGCACCAAACGGCAAACCTTGCACGCCGTAATAGTTAAAGTGTGTTAATTGATAAACGTATGCTCTTAATGTATTCAAAGCTCATCAACGAAATCGCATGACAATGGTGCATCGGTTTCGGCATTATCAACGGTTGCCTGAGCAATTGCATCGTCGTAGCCTGTAAGGGCGGCAAAGGGCGCAAACTGGGCAGCACGCACCTCCGGCGCCATGCGTTTGTGATGCTTGGGCTCGTAGTGTGGCAGGTTAATTATGTCGTCGTAGTTTCCGTTCATGCTTTGTGTCCTCCAATTTGCGAGTTACGTTCTTTGGCAGTTGCGCCTTCCGAGAAATTCAATCCCTTGAGCAAAGCGTTTTTGCCGAATTTCTTTTTAATCTGTAGCGTTGCCTCCATCATTCGCCGTTCTTTGTCGAGCGCGAGGTCGTGAGCCTGCTGCATTTGAGCAATGGCTTCGCGGTCGCTGAACAGATTGAGCTGAGGCACAGGGCGAATCTGCCGAGCGCGCTGTTCGCTTATTACGTTGCCACACGCCACGTTCAACCGGCGAAAAAGCAGCTTTGCATCGGCAACCGAATCGAACAGCGTGAGCACAGCGTGAGTGATGATTTGTGCCGAGAAGGTGTGTTCGTCGAGGCGGGTGCTGCCATGCGACGGCTTTGGCACACGCCTGCCGTAGTGGTCAACCGCCACCTCGCCGCGATAGAACGCAGCAATTTCGGGGCGCGTTAGGCTTTCGATGTCGTAGCCAATGTTAATTGTCAAATGATTAGTGACAAGATTCTTGTCGAGCAAATCGAGAGCCAAAGACTCAGCCATTTCCTGAATCACCACCCGCGCCTGTTCAAACGAGTAGGCACGCGTGAGCACCTGACCGCTGCTCAGCGAGTTTGTTTCGGGCTTATAGGCTTTCACTTGCGCTATGGTGCACGGTTCCCAACCCCATGCATGGTCGATGAGCAACTCGGCATTCACGCCAAACAGCCGATATAGGAAATTTTCGCTGCGCAGCGACATTCGTGCCACGTCGCCCATCGTGAACATGTTGTATTGGGCAAGCCGGCGAGCCGTTCCGCCGCCAATACGCCAGAAGTCGGTGAGCGGGCGGTGGTTCCACAAGCGTCGGCGATAACTCATCTCATCGAGTTCGGCAATGCGCACCCCGTCGGCGTCGGCTGGCATGTGCTTCGCCTCGATGTCCATAGCAATTTTAGCCAGATACATATTTGTGCCAATGCCTGCAGTGGCAGTGATTCCGGTGCTTGAAAGCACATCGCGAATCATGGTCATGGCAAGTTCGTGGGCGGTCATGCCGTAGGTGTCGAGATAACTTGTGGCGTCGATAAACACCTCGTCGATTGAATAGACGTGTATATCCTCGGGCGCGATGTATTTCAAATAAATCTTATAGATGCGCGTGCTGTAGGCAATGTAGTGAGCCATGCGTGGCGGTGCCACTATATAGTCGAGCGCCAACTGCGGGTTTGCTGCCAACTCGGTTACCGACGACGAGCGCCCAGAGAATGCGCCACCCGGTGCCTTGAGCCTACGCTGGTTGTTCACCTCTGTTACACGCTGCACCACCTCAAACAGCCGCGCCCTGCCGCCTATGCCGTATGACTTGAGCGACGGCGACACTGCCAAGCAAATGGTTTTGTCGGTGCGGCTCTTGTCGGCAACCACAAGGTGGGTGTTGAGCGCATCAAGCCCTCGCTCAACACATTCAACCGATGCGTAGAACGATTTCAAGTCGATGGCTATGTAGTGGCGCTGCTTGTCCATGTTTCTCGAAATTATTATATTTTCCACTTGTGTTGTTATTCATCTATTTTTTCCCTTCGCAATCGTTGCTTTTGCAACACAAAGTTAGGAGTTTTCGGCGGCATCGCCAAACAATTTTTCATACAATAAATCGGCATGGTTGCATAATTTTTTTGCCGATATACTTGTGAAGGTGTGCCAACATTTATTAAATTTGTAGATGTTGCAAAATAGTGCATCACTAAACCATAACTAAACAATATTAGCGAAATATTAAATCAAAATTATGCACGATATCATGAAAAGAAGTTTCTATCGCCGAATGGTCTCAAGGGCGGCAGTCATTGCAATTGCAATGTCGGCATGCTTCAGCTTCGAGGCAAACAGTGTGATTTTTCCACAACCCAAACAACCAGGCACACCGTGGGCAAAATCGGTTGTCGACAAAAACCGCAGCGAATATGTGCTTGGCAACGATTTGTTCTCGGCAAAATTTGTGTGCGTCGGCGGCAAACTCACGTTTGCCGGCTGCGAGGCAATGAACCTGAGTGCCAGCGACAATTTGTTCACCATCGAGCTTGACGGCGGCAAACGCTTCACCTCGAGCGATATGCACCTCGAGATGGTGACCACTCGCCCACTGACGCCAGTAAAAGGCACTCGCCGTTTCTCGGAGCTCTATTCGGGCAAGGCAGTAAGCGCAAAATTTGTGAAGGACGGCATCACCGTGAACTGGCAAGCGGTGCTGCGCGACGACTCTCACTATCTGCGCACCGAAATGGCCATCTCTACGGATGCCGACATCAACATGAAAGGCATCACGGCAATGAACTTCAACGTGAAATGCACCGACGAGAGCCAGATGCCGAAGGTGGTGGGCAACACACGCGGTGCGGTGATTGCCAGCAGCCACATTTTTGCCGGATTGGAAACTCCTATGGGCGTTAACAGCGTGAACAAAGGCAAGAAGCGTGGCGAAGTAGCCATTTCGGGCTATTGGCATCGACGCGACGTGCTCACGCCCGATGAGCCGTGGCAAGTGAGTGCTGTGGTGGGCTTGATTGCCCCTAACCAAGCACGCCGCTCGTTTTTGGCGTATAGCGAGCGTGAACGTGCCGTGCCATGGCGACCGATGCCTGTTTACATCTCGTGGTATGAACTCAACATCGACCGCAACAACGCCAAGCATCCCGACTATAAAGGCAACATGACCGACACGCAATGCCTCGACGTGATAAAGCATTGGCACAAAAGCCTCTACAAGCCCTATCACGTTGCTCCCAAAGCGTTTGTGTGGGACGACGGATGGGACGAATACGGCACTTGGCGATTCAATCCCAACTTTCCGCAACGCTTCGACATTATCGACTTGGCGGCACAAAGCATGCAAGCCGGCATCGGTGCTTGGTTAGGTCCGGTGGGCGGCTATGGCGAGAGCGGAACCTATCGCCGCAACTTCTGGAAAGACAAAGGCGGCATGCAGCTAAGCAACCGCGATTACTATAAATTTTTCATCGACGCTTGCACCGACATGGTGCGCGACTACGATTTCCGCTTCTTCAAGTTCGACGGCATCTCGGCACAAGCCAGCAGTGTAGGTCCCGACGAGGGCGACGTTGGCTGCAACAACGCCGAGGCGATAATTCGCATCGAGAGCGCTGTGCGCCGCGCCAACCCCGACATTTTCATCAACACCACCGTGGGCACTTGGGCATCGCCGTTCTGGTTCCGTTTCACCGATGCCGTTTGGCGTCAGGAAGCCGACTACAGCGAAACCGGCGTGGGCACCGACCGCGAGCGCTGGATTACCTATCGCGACCGCCTTGTGCATCAAAACTTTGTTGAACGTTCGCCACTCTGCCCCATCAACACGCTCATGACTCACGGCTTCATCTTGTCGAAATGGGGCGCCGTGTCGAAAGATATGGATTATGAAGGCATTGTGCGCGAAATGCGTTGCGCATTTGCTTGCGGTTCGGCTATGGTTGAGCTTTATTGCGACTACGAACTGATGGACAGCATTCGCGACAACAACGGCCGCGCAGGAGCCCTATGGGCTGACTTGGCTGAGTGTATTCGCTGGCAACAGCGCTGCGCCCGCATTCTGCCCGATGTGCATTGGGTAGGCGGCAACCCATGGGACGGCAAACAGACCGAAATCTACGGCTGGGCTGCTTGGGCAGGCGATGCCTGCACCTTGGCACTGCGCAACGGCGACGTGAAGCCTCGCACCATCACCATCACCCTGCGTGAAGCGCTCGACATACCCAACCACGTGAAATGTTCAGTGAAACTGAAGAGCTCATTCTCACGCCAAACAGCTCCCGACGGGCTACCTGTCGACAAAAACATCGACATCGACACACCTCTCACCATCAACATGGCTGCCTCAAGCATCTTTGTGGCTGACGGCAAGTGCTGGTGATTGTCACCTCGCCCCACATCCACGCAAGCGGTGGCAGATGCAGCAGATGAGGTAATTCGCGTCCTCCACGGACGCCGGTTTCGGGGGCGGCGGTGGTCCGTGGGTTACGCTATCGCTCACCCACGGCTAAGTCCTCGCTGTCGCTCGGTTCGCGTCCTGTCCGGACGCCCATCGTAGCTTTTTTCCTACATGTCACATCGCAAAGGACGCCCATCGCAGCTGTTTATCCTACGTATCCATCGCAACGAACGTGAACGCAAAGCCAAGAGGCACAAAGGTTTTACCAGTCATACATATCGCACCCATAGCAACGGACGCCTATCGTAGTTGCCATCTTCGATGCGTCACATCGCAGGTACGTCCGTACAGGACGTGACCCCGGAGGCTTTAGCCGACGGGACTTAGCCGTGGGTAAGCCCATTTGGGCGCAACCCACGGATAGCGGACATCCCCACCATCACAGCGTCCGGACAGGACGCGAATTACCTATCGCCATACGATGACATCGTTGGTAATCAGATGGTTACTACCTTTGATTGCTGGGGTGTATAGCGATACGCCTAAGGGACAATCGCCGCCGACGCACACGGCGAGCGAAGCGGTGCCGGCTATGTGTGGAAAGACCTACAGCCCTGTCACTCGGCGACAGCATGTCAAGTCACGGCAGCGAAACGGGTTTTAATACATAGCAAAAGCCCGAGGCTGTGCAGCAGTTAAATGCTGGACAAAGCCTCGGGCTAAAGTTTATTTCAAACGTGTGAAATCAGCGATGATTAGTGACGATAGTCGTCGCCTTTGAGTTTGCGGAAGTTCTTGTCGCCAACCTTGCGCATGTTCAGGCTGCCGTCGTCCCAGTTCGAAGGCCAACCGCCAATCACATGGCCAAGGAACACGAGTTTCACTTCGTGCAGACCCTTTGCAAGTGCCATAGACGCATCGTGACGTGAGAAGCGCTTAACTTCGCCGCCGTTGTCGATGAGGCGTTTGCCGTCAATCCAAACTTCTTCGAGGTTCGACGAGAACACGTATACGCCGTCCTCAGGAATGTTGACATAACCTGTTGCGATGGCAGCATATTGCTTAACACCGCGCATCGATTCCGATGTCTTAACGTGGCCCGAAAGAGCGCGGGTGTTGTCGATGGTGAGAGTTTCCTTAACAGGCTTGTTTGCAGCCTCAAGTTCGCCCACGTTGAGATACATGCCGTCGTACACCTTCATTGTCAAGCCCGGAGTGGTTGAAGCCACAGCCTTTGCAGGCGAAAGGGCTTGTTTTTCCACGTTAATGGTGCGCACGGTGCTGAGTTTGCCCGAAGGCAAAGCAGTGGCAATCTTGAGTGTTGTGGTTTTGTTGAACACCAGCGGAGCGATGTATTCAGCCGATTGAGCTGTTGGTTCCGAGCCGTCGATGGTATAAACCATGCGAGCCGGACGCGAAGTGGTGAACGCGAGTTCAGCCTTGTCGGTGAAAGCAACTTGGTTATACGAGCCGCCGGGTTGCTCAGGCAGAGGAATGTGATAGTTCAAGCCATGACCATCGAGGCGCACGTATGCGTTGTTGATGCGGCGCTCGAAATCAGTGTAGTTTTTGCGGTCAAGGTTGGTCCAACCAATTTCGGCTACAGCCAAGATGCGTGGGAAAATCATATAGTTTCGCTTGGCCTCGCTATACATATATTCCGACCACGTGTTGCCTTGCACGCCAAGCACATATTGCTGTTTGCCCATAGCAACCAAAGTGTCGGGCATTGGGTTGTAGCTATATGTTTTCTTGAGCGAAGTGCCGCCGCCGATGGTAACGGGCTCAATCTTCGAGTCGCCTTGATAAGCATCGAGGTACATACCGTTGCCGGCAGGAGTCATAATCACGCTGTGGTCCATCAAAGCAGCAGCAATGCCACCTTCTTCTCCACGCCAGCTCATCACGGTTGCCGACGGAGCCAAACCGCCCTCGAGAATTTCGTCCCAACCGATGATTTTTTTGCCCTTAGTGGCAAGATATTTTTCCATGCGTTGAACAACGTAGCTCTGAAGCTTTTCTTCGGCAGAGTGTTGCTTATCGGCAGTCAAGCCGAGTTCCTTGATGCGTTTTTGGCATTTCGGACATTCTTTCCAGCTTGCCTTTGGACATTCGTCGCCACCGATGTGGAAATATTCGCTCGGGAACAGAGGCACCATTTCGTCAATCACGTCTTGCAAGAACTTGAACATGTCTTCCTTGCCCGGGCACATCACCACGTCCTCAACGCCCCAAATGACGCGAGGGGTTGACTTTTCGCCTTTGCACGACAGCTTTGGATAAGCAGCGATGGCAGCCATTTCGTGACCTGGCAATTCCAATTCAGGCACCACAGTGATAAAGCGGTCGGCAGCATATTTCACGATGTCCTTGATTTGCTCTTGAGTGTAGTAGCCGGCATGGATTGTGCCTTCGCCGTCAACGCGGCTGGTGGCAATCTTGTTGAGCTTAGGATATTTCTTGATTTCGATGCGCCAACCTTGGTCGTCAGTCAAGTGCCAGTGCATACGATTGATTTTGAACAACGACAGCACGTCGATGTATTTCTTCACATTATCTACAGGCATAAAGTGGCGGCACGGGTCGAGCATAATGCCACGATAGCCAAAGCGAGGTTCGTCCTTCACGCAAACGGCAGGAGCAGTCCAGCTGACGCCCTTAGCCACCGAAGGGCTTTCGATTTCGGCAGGAAGCAATTGCAAGAACGATTGCATAGCATAGAACAAGCCTTGAGCAGTTTTAGCCTTGGCAGTAACGCCGGCGGGCTTCACGCACAAAGTGTAGCCTTCGTCGCCCATTTTCATTGCAGGGTCGATGACAAGGTTGATGTTGCCTTTTGTAGCCACCTTTACAGCATAGCCGGTCGACTGATTGATTTTGGCAGCAAAGAATTCGGCTATGGTTCGTGCCTCGGTTGTTTGGGCACCAATAGTGGTGTTGGCAGTGAGCGCAAATTCTCCACCGGTAGCCACCAACTCTTGAGGCATCGGAATGATGTTAATGCCTCGGTTGTAACATTTCACATCGGCTTGCATTGTGCTGCACAGGTTTGTGAAACCCATTGCAACCACCGCAAGCAAGGTTAGAAGATTTCGTTTCATTAGTTTATCGGTTTTTTATGTAAAAAAAATTCTTTTGCTCAAAGTTAAGCAAAAATATGATGTTAAGCAAATGTTTCATCGAGGTTGGCTGCTGATTTACCGTATATTTGCAAAAAATGAAACTTACGTCATTAGATAGTTGAATATTTTTTATTACATTTGCTTCAAAAATATCATATAAACTACTTCAACTATGGACGAAAAAGCAATGTTTAAACTCTCTTACGGACTGTTTGTTGTAACAGCAAGAGAGGGCGAAAAGGACAATGGTTGCATCACCAACACTGTGCAACAAGTCACCGTTACACCCAACCGCATCACCGTGGCTGTGAACAAAGCCAACTACACCTGCGGCATGATTGAGCGCACCGGACGTTTTAATGTATCGATACTTTCAGAAGCCGCCAAGTTCGACATCTTTAAGCACTGGGGATTTCAGAGCGGAGCGAATGTCGACAAGGCAGTGGGCATCACATTCTCGCGTGCCGACAACGGCGTGATTTACATCACCGAAGGCGTGAACGCTGTGCTGTGTGCCACCGTTTCACAAACCATCGACCTGGGCACTCACCTGCTGTTTATTGCCGACCTCGACGATGCATTCGTGCTCAACGAAACAGCTTCGGCAACCTACGCCTACTATCACAAGAACATCAAGCCGGCTCCTCAAGCAGCTAAGAAGAAAGGCTGGGTATGCACCATCTGCGGCTATATCTACGAAGGCGACCCTCTCCCAGCCGATTTCGTTTGCCCGCTTTGCAAACACCCGGCAAGCGACTTCAAGCCACTCTAACGCACGTTGGGCATAATACCTCTCGCATGCATCGTAGGGGCGTATGGCTATACGCCCGAAGTAATATCCACGCCATTTGCGATGTCATGCAGGCCTGTAGGGGCGTATAGCAATACGCCCGATGTGATATCCACGCCATTTGCGATGTCATGCAGGCCTGTAGGGGCGTATGGCGATACGCCCGGCAGGTGATGAAAACAAGGCGCGGTGATTAGGGCGTATTAGTCATATATAATGCTTTGATTTACAAAGCATTATCACCCAACATATCGATTTAGGGCGTATTGCTATACGCCCCTACAACCGCAATACAGATTCTTCTGCGCAAATCTGAGTGTTCTGCGAGAGGTTGTCTTTATACTTGTCTTAATGCTGCGAAGCCGTAGGGGCGTATGGCGATACGCCCGAAGGAACAATCGCTGCCGACACACAGCCGCATGAACGGTTGCAGATTCAGCAAACAAAGGAAATTCGCGTCCTGTCCGGACGCGAATTTCCCTTGCAGCTATTGCCCATTACTGGTTTATGCGTAGGCGTGCAGACCGCCCAAAAGATAATTCACGCCAAAATAGGTTATTATCACCGCTCCGAACGCCGCCACCGCATAGACATGCAGTTTTGCGGGGTTTGATTCTGCCCTCAGACGCCTGATGTGCAACGGCAACGAATACACGATGAGCGTGATTAGCGCCCACACTTCTTTGGGGTCCCAACCCCAGTATCGTCCCCACGACATTTCTGCCCAGATGGCTCCCACAAAAATGCCGCCGGCAAGCATCAGCGCCCCAACTATTATCATGGCTTGATTCATGAACGCCAACTGCTGCATACTGCCTGCGCTGAAAGCCGGCGAACAGCGGCGCGCAATCAGTGACGTTGCCCCCACAATCATTGCCAAAGCAAAGAGGCAATAGGCAAACATCACAACAGCAACGTGAATGCACAGCAGCGGCGACTGCAGCACCGGCACCAGCGGCGTGATTTGCGGATTCATGCCGCTCATGCTTGCCACCATCAGGCACATGCCGCTCACCAGTAATGCCAACACCGACGACGGAATCAGGCTGCGACGCAACACCACTGCCAAGGCAAACGCGCACCATGCCATGAACAGCATGGTTTCAAAACCGTTGCCCAGAGGCACATGCCCACTCACCCACCATCGCAAACCAAGCAACAAGGTGAGATGCAATGCCACGATGCCGGCTGTTGCACGGCACACTACAATTGCCCATCGCTTAGTGCTTTGCCTCATGCGCAAAACAACTCCTGCAATTGCCATCAAAAAGCATAATATGGCATCGATGCGGATGTTGCTTGCACGGTTATATAGATTCTCAGCCGCCACTTTGGCGTCGCTTGGCAGCGCATCGCCACAGGTTTTGTGCTGATAGGCAATTATCTTGTCAATCACTCGCAAGGCATCCTGATTGTTGCCGCTGGTGATGAGCGAATTAAGATAACTCAGGCTCTGGCGTATGAATAGAGCCTCATCGGCTGAAACGCCTTCGGGCAAATCGTCGCCAAAACCGCACCACACAATTCCGTCATCGCCTCGGCAGGGAAACATCTTCACAAGCTTTCCTTCGGCGAGGCTGTTGGCAAGATTGATTTTCTCGTCGAAAGCGGGCAAAGCACTGTCAGCCAACCTATAATTGCCAAACGAATCGAAGAAATCGGCAACCGACGCACGGCTGCCGTCACCGATGCCCATCTGAGCAAGGCTGCGATTGGTCTTCACCATCGCCATGTTGTTCCAAGCTTCGGCATTGAGCATCCACGACACCAGCAATTGCTCGCAAGAAACGTCATTGCCCGGCGACGTTGTGCCACACACCTTCAAGGCATAGTCGTGAGCCAAAGTGTGCATCGGGCAAATGCGTCCGTTGTAAAGCACCATGATGTCGGCAAAACGGTTGGCAATATCGCTCGGCACAGTTTGCGCTCCAGCCCCCAAACACGGAAACAGAAGCGCAACAGCCGCAGCGCCACGCACCAAGGCGCGTTTCAGCGATTCGCGAAGCAATGTGCGTGGCAAAGCGAGATAAACAATTATTGAAAGTATGAGTAAAGCGTAACCAAAATGAGTGATTGCCGAGCCTAAAGGGTCGTGACTGACAATTGCAGTGGCAGTGTCGCCAGCTGGAGCATAACCTTTGAGCGTGAACCGATAGCCATCGATGCTCACCGGTTTATTGATTGAAAGGCTGTGAACCCTCCTGCCGGTGCCGCTATTAACAGCCAACTCACACACCACATTGCTCGGCGTGGAAGTGGCAGGATAAGTCACCTCTTGCAGTTGAAGCAATTCAACATTAAACGGCAAATGTTCTACATCGGCAGCATCGGTGACAAACTCGCCGGTTGCACAGTCAAGCGTCAAATGCATTTCGCCTTCGGTTTTAGTGAGCCATGTGGCAGCAGCGCCAAGCACAATCACCACCAATGCGGCGTGCAAAAGCATCACAGCAGGCTTTCGCCACAGCCGACAGGCAACCATATAGCTCACCGAACTGATGGCAACTGCAATCCACAATGCCATCATTGCTATTGACGTATAATTGAACGAACCGTTTACTTTTTCAATCACCGAGCCTGCAGCAAGCGCCAGGGCAAGCGCTGCAAGCAGGCACAGTGAAGTGGCTTTGAATAGCTTAATCATTTTAAACTAACTATTTTATGGCATATCACAGAATAAGAGCGCCGAGGCAACACATCAAATTGCATCGATAAACTTCACGATGGCGTCGCGGTCAGCCTTGCTGAGTGCGCGGAACTGTTTCACCGAGTGACGGGCGTCGCTCTTGGCATTTCCGTGCCACATGATGGCTTCAATTACGTTGCGGGCGCGGCAGTCGTGCAAGCGGTCGGCATAAGCCGAACCGGTGCAAAGTTGATGCAATCCGCGTCCCCAAAGCGGCGTAGTGCGACACCAGCCGGTGCGAATGTCGTTAGCCATGTGCAGTTTGTGCTGAATCATGTCGGTGTAAGGCCATATTTTTTGTTTCGGATAGCGAGGCATGAGCGAAGCGAGCGAGACACCGTCGCTGCGGCGGAAATTGTTAGGGTCGCGCACCACATCGTCGCCAGTGGTCCACGATGGGCGGTGGCAATAAGCGCAACCAATCTCTTCAAACTTCTGTTTGCCATGCTGAACAGTTGGGTCGTCGATGTTTCGGGCAGCAGGCACAGCCAATCCGCGGTGCCACACCATGAATGCAATATAGTCGTCGTCGCTCATTTCCTGCTCCAGCGATTTGCTGGTGAGATAGTTATAGATGTTTTGCTGCACATTGTCGGAGGTCCATTCAGGATGATTTTCCACACCCGGCTGCTTAGCTATGAATTCGGGGAATCCGGCTTGCACCTCAGGGTCTTGACTTGCGTAAGTGGCATATATTGTGCCGTTGAGGTCGAGATAGTGATAGCGGCGGTCGCTGCGGGTGACGTTTGTGATGTTCCAGATGGCATTTGCGCCCGCGCCGTCCTGCAACGGACCGCGACTCAAAGCGTAAGTGAACCGGCGCACAAAAGGCGTGCCGTCGCCCTGAACCTTATTGGTATAATAACCTGAATAGCTGCCATTGTTGTAGAACGACGTGTTCAAGCCATTAGGCATATATCCGTCGGCATATTCCTTGTCGTATTGCTCCACGATGTCGTCGTCGCTAATGGCATCGAGCAAGCCTGAGCCATAGATGCCTATTGTCGATTCGAGCCTAACGGCATAGTTGCCTGTGGTGGCATCGCTGTAGCCCTGACGCAGAACATACACGGCATCTTGCGGGATGGTCACTTCGGGATAACGCAGTGCGTAGGTTTCACCGTCGGGGAATGTATTGTTCCAGTCGTCGACGTAATCTTTCCACTCGATGCGTATTTTTGTTTCGTCGATAGGGTCTTTGAACGGTGCCACGGCATGGGTTTGCGGCATACCGGCAAGCCACGTCACATAGGCATCGTTATCGGGATTATACACCACAAGCAGATAGCCGTTGCCAACCTCGTTGGTGTTGAAGTTGCCGCTGTTCTGGCTTTTGCCGTGGCCATAGCCGGGATGGCAGTGCAAGCACGAGGTGCGCACATACAGCGGGCCCAAGCCTTCGCGCTCGCCACCGTTGATGTTGCTTGTGAATGGCTTTTCAAACATCTTCTCGCCACGGTTGAACGAAAGGAACATGTCGCCGTTAGTCACAGCCGGCGCAGGTTGTTCGTAAGCCTTCGACGTGCTCACAAAAGCCGTTCCGAGTTCGCCGCCGGCAAAGTATTGCTCGCTGATGGTTTGGTCGGGTTGCTGGTTCTCGTTGTTCTCTGCGGGATTATCGTCGCTGCACGCAGCAAAGACGGCAGCAACAGCCATCAAAATATAGTTAAAGCGTCTCATTATTCAACATTAAATAACTGGTTAATCTCATTAGTTCTTAATCTTCTCCAAAGCCTCGTCGAGAGCGTCTACAAGGTCGTTGCATGCCTTAACGGCAGCCTGGATGGCATCGTAGTTGGCGCCCGATGTCTCGCCGATGTAGTTACGGAAAGGTGTTGGCATAGCCTCTACTTTCTGCAACGCGGCATCGATGCAACTCTTCACGTTGGCATCAGCCGAAGCATTCACCGAAACCACGTATGCCGACAGCGATTTGCTGCTGATTGAGCCGTCGAGAGTGCCATAATAAGCGTTGCGCACGCTGCGAATGTTATCGGCAAAGTCGGCAACCGAATTCCACGAGTGAGGCGATTCAACGTCGCTCCATTGGTGAGAGTCCATCGGGTCGGAAATCTTGGTGTTAGCCACTTCGTTGGCAATATCGCTTGCGCCCACAATAATTTCCTCAAACGCAGCAATCTGGGTTTTATATTTTGTGTTTCCAGCCTGACCGGCGGCAATGAGTCGCTCGCCATAGTTGGTGGTAGGCATCAAGTCGGCATCTTCAAGAATCTGCAGTTTTGCAGCCGACACGTTGTCGGTGCCAGCCCAAGCAGCTTCGAGACGCACACATTGGTCGCGCATATCGGCAGCTACGGCAGCAGCGAAAGCCGCTTCGGCAGCCGAGATGGTGGTGTAGTCGCGATTGCGGTTGTCTTTATCGCCAGTTGAGCCCTCTTTGAAAATCACATATTCCACGGCGTGGAAGCCCAACAAACCATAACCGGCAGTACCCGCATCGATGCGCTGCTCAATGTCGCCGGCTTTGAGCACAGCATCGAGTTGACCCAAGTCGAGCGGCCATGAATCGATGTGCGGGTCGATGTTATAATCGGCTGCAGCTCCAAACAGAAATGCTTCGGAGAGTTCCCAATACTTGCGGGCAGCAAGCCAGTTGCTGCAAGCCTTGTCGACTTTAGCTTGCGATGAAAGGTCCTCACAATTTTGCGCCAGCAGAATAGCGGCATCGGCAAGGCTGCGATAGGTGGGCACCACAACACTGTTGACGTATGTGCTAAGGATTGCCTCGTTTTGCTTAAATTCGGCCGCTTGTGTGGCGTCGTCGTCCAGAGGTTCGTCGTTGTCGCTACACGAAGCGAGCATTACCGACGATGCTACAATGGCAAATGCGATTAACGCATAGTTTCTTAATTGTTTCATGCTTAAAAAGATAGAATTATTAGGTTTATACTATAATTGTTTTATTTTCAGATGTTAAATAGTCCCATGTAGGTTACGCCCAAACTGATTTGCGGCTCGTTGTTATAGGCACTTTTCAGCAGGCGGTTGCTCCATTCAGCCTTGATGGTGATGGGCGCTATAGGGCGATAGTTCACGCCGGCGGTGATTTTCTGGCGACTCCAGCAAGGATTGTCAATCACGCCCGAGGCAGTGCGCAGCATCGAGTCGTAATAATCATATCGGCCGAACACAAATAATTTCTGATTGCTCAGTTTGGTGTAGCTCAATGGTGCAAACACGTTGTAACCAGCCTCAAAACCAACTGCAATGGCGTGACTGGCAACCGAGGTCTGCGGCGACACAGAATTGTTGCCGAGGGTCTTGTTGATGGCTGTAATTTCCTTTGAGTTGCTCAAATAACCCAAATCGGCAACGCCGCGCATAATCAGGTCGCCCGAATCGTAGCAAAAATCAAACGAGCCAATCGTCACCGTGCCCTTCACGCTGCTGTATTTCTCGGGCTTGAGCGAGTTGCAAGCCGAATTGCCCACATAGCCGCTAAGGCTCAATCGCAGGCGTGGAGTGGCAAAATAGTCGATTCGGGCGGCAGTTGCCACTGCTGTTCCGGGCTTGAACTCATAGGGGCTGGCGCTGCCGTCGTGAATCCAGTTTTTTGCGCCAAACAGGTCGGCCTCCAATCCGGCAATCAGCATCACCTCATATCGCCAATGCTTTGTGCGTCCCCACAGGCTGATGCCAGTTTCGTGCCATGTGCAAGGCAAAATTGTGCTCTCGCCTTCGGGGCGGAACACGGTGAAATACTCGTTGGGCATGTGGCAATTGTTGAGCGCGCCCACGGGCACAACAATGTGTCCTGCTCGAATGTTAAATGCACGGCTAAATGTCTTTTGCAGCCAAAACTGCTCAAGCGCCACTTCGCCGCCGCGCTCAATTTCGCTCTCATATTCGCCAGTTTCCTCTTCCTCAATCTCAACGGCGCTCTCGGTGCCGCCGTGCTCAAACTCAATCTCCATGCCCATCTTCCATCCATGTCCGAAGTCGTAACCCAAATTGAGCGTTACATGAGGCAAATCAAACTGCCCGGTCGATGGAGCATCGCCGTAAAGCTGGGCATTGGTGTAGCGCTTGTAGTTGTTGCTATAGAACATTCGCGTGTAGGTGGCTTCGCCGTATCCACCTATGGTGAGCCGGCTGCGTGGATTTGCCGAAACACTGTCGGCAGGGCTTGCCGCTTGACACACCGCCACGGCGGCAAATGCTGCAATTAGCATTGATGTAAGTCTTTTCATAATCGACGTAACAAATTGGTTTGTAAAATCTATTCTTTTAGTTTCGTGACAAAACCCGTTTTTTGTCGACCACAAAATTACTTCCCAAACATATCGACCGAAATACTTAAATTTTATGAAATCGAGGCTTTAACTACACCATATTGATGAACTGCCGGCGCCGCAAATAATTAAAATACCCAAAAATGATTATTTGTAAAACCGAGGCAAATCATTAAATTTGCATCGTGCCCGGCGTGTGCGCTCACGCATTGGCACATCACCCCGAATTAACTGCATTTTGTTTTATGAGAAGTGAAAAAATCTACGAGGCAACCGACAAAATGATTTCGCTAATCGGCGACAACTACAACCTGCTGCAATCGCTGGGATGCTTTGGCATAAACCTGGGGTTTGGCGACAAAACCGTCGACGAAACTTGCACCGACAACAACGTGGACACCGCCACCTTTCTGGCTGTGGTGAACTTCACCGCAAACGGCGGATTTGTTAGCTCATCCACCGACAACCTTTCGGTGCCCACGCTGCTTCGCTATCTGCAGGCAAGCCACCGCTACTATCTCGAGTTTCAGCTACCCAAAATACGCCTTGAGCTGACCGATGCCATCGACTGCAATGCCAATTTGGGCGTGCTGATTGTGAAGCTCTACGACGACTATGCACGCGAAATTCGTCGCCACATGCTTTACGAGGAGCGTGTGGTGTTTCCTTACGTCGAAAGCCTCATCAACGGCGTCAAGCCCGACAATTTCACATTCCGCACCTTCGCGCAGCAGCACTCTCACACCGACTCAAAAATTAAAGAACTCAAGACTCTTATTCTAAAATATCTTCCTTCAGATGCGGGAAGCAACAACAAACTCATTGCCGCCCTTCACCACCTCTACAACCACGAGGTGTGGCTCAACACTCATTGCCGAATTGAGGACCACATCCTTCAACCTGCCATTCAACAGCTCGAAAGCAAAATCAGCCAAAGCAATGTGAGCAGAAACCTTGCCCACATGTTTGCAAACAGTGGCGTTGAAGGCGAAAGCCTCACCGAACGTGAGCGACACGTGCTGGTGGCACTGGTGCAAGGCATGAGCAACAAGCAAATCGCCGCCCACCTGTTCATCTCCACCAACACCGTTATCACCCACCGCCGAAACATTGCCCGCAAACTGCAAATACACAGCGAAGCCGGACTCACCATCTACGCCATTGCCAGCGGCCTTGTCGACATCTCTGCCGTGAAAATATAACCCGACGCACAACCGTGGAGCGGTTGCAGATTCAGCAATAAAAGGTAATTCGCGTCCTCCACGGACTTTCTTTTAACCGACAGATTTGTTCGACATCTTCGATGCCGAATCATGGAGAGATATCCACGCTTCCGCAGGTTGCGCTTCGCTCCACCAGCGGTTATGCATGGTTTGCCATCTCCGATGGCCCCTCGCTGCGGTCGCTGGGCGTATATAGCAATACGCCCTATTATCATCGCCATATCACTAAACACATAGCTGCGGTCGCTGGGCGTATTGCCATACACCTCTACAGGCAGCTAATCTATTTCGGCACCTCCTTATGCCCCATGCAGAGCGGAATCTTGGAACTAAGTGCGAAGCGAGTGTTGGCGGTATGACAAAAAATTGCTATATTTGCAAATAGGGTATTTAATGCCCACTGAGCGACGAACTTACGAGTAACCAATCTCAATCTATTTAGATATGAAAGGCATCAAGGAAGGATTCAAGGGAGAACGCATGCTATCGCTTCCGCAGGACATTCTCAACAAATACAGCGAACTGCCGTTGGTGAGCCCGCTGTATGTGCGCAAAATAGGCTTCTTCCCACGGGTGAAGCATCACTATGTGCAAAAGCCGCAAGGCACCGACTACTGCATGCTCATCTACTGCGTGTCGGGCAAGGGCTTTTACAGCATCGGGGGTGGCGAGCCTCATCCTGTGAACGAAAACCAATACATCATGCTGCCCAGTGGCATGCCTTACTCATTTTGGGCTGACGATAACGACCCATGGACCATCTATTGGGTGCATTTTCAAGGCACTCTCGCACATCACTTCGTCACCTATCCATTAATGACTCGGTCAATACTGCCCGGAAACGACTCGCGCCTGCAAGCACGCCTCGACTTGTTTGAACGCATCTATTCGAGCTTCACGATGGCTTACGTTGAAGATTTTATGGTGCACGCGTCGATGTGCCTCTACCCGTTCCTGTCGTCGTTCATCAACCTCAAGGCTTTCCGCAACATGGCTTCGTCGGTGAACATTAAAGAGGAGCAAACTTTTTCTACGCTCGTGATTCACTATATGCAGGAAAACATAGCCAACAACCTAACGCTCAACGACTTCGCTGCCAACTTCAACTACTCGCCATCGCACTTCTCGTCGCTGTTCCAAAAAGAAACAGGCTATTCGCCCATCAACTATTACATACAGCTGAAGATGCGTCGCGCCTGCCAATACATCGAGCGCTCGTCGATGAAGCTCAACGAGGTGGCACAAAAAGTGGGATTCAGCGAGCCGGCTTATTTCTCGCGCATCTTCACCAAAATCATGGGCATGTCGCCAAGCGAATACCGACAACGCGAGTCGGACAACCGTTAGCCAAAACCTTGCCAATCGGCAAGAGCATATCGTGGTGCCCGTTCGCCGCGTGAGTGAATGCCCCGGCAGATAGCGCAGGGCACGAAACCGCTCAATTGAGATTGTAGGTGTGGATTGATGCACCTTGAGCCGAAGGCAGATAGTTGATACCCCACCAACACATTTGCAGGCACACGAAACCAACAACCAGCAGCCAAAGAGCCGCCTTGTGCTTCAACGGATAGGCGTGCCTCTGATGTACATAAAGCAGATAGATGAACCACGTTGCCGCAGCCCAAGTCTCTTTCGGGTCCCAGCTCCAATAGTGTCCCCAAGCATCTTTTGCCCATACAGCGCCAAACAGCATGCCAATGGTGATAAATGCCAAGCCTATGTTCACCAAATTGTCGGTCATAGCCATTTCGCGACTGCTCTTGCTATAAAGCATCCATAATGCCGCCAGCAATGCCGCGCCCATAATGGCATAGGCGAACATATAAACAATTACGTGAGGCGCAAACCAAGGCGACTGAAGCGCCGGCATAAGCGCTTTACTATGAATTTCGGGTTTGAAGAGGTTGATACAAACAAAAACTACCGACATGACTGTAGAAAAGCTTAGCACCCATTTGAAACGCCAACGCCAATAGGTGATGATGCCAGCCACAGGCATGAAAAACGAATACCATAGGCGCGTTTCGCCCATGGTGCGCAGCGGCGGGCGCTCAAGTCCAATCCACAATCCGGCTATGAACGCAGCAAATACAACGGTTCCTGCCAAAGTGAGCAAGATGGCGGCATTTCGCTTCTGCTTCCACGCCAAGAATGCGCCCGATGCCCACAAGGCAACAGCCGGAAGCGAGAACAATAAAAACTCATTCCAGGTTATCATGGCTGTTCCACTCCTTTCTTTCCACTATTTAAAAACAACAACACTGCCCCAGCCAACATCAACGCTATGCCGCAATATACAGCCGGCAGCCACGGGTCTTTCACAAGCTCGAAGATGCTCACATCGCTCCAGCGGCCAAGCGCTTCGTCGTAGGAAAGCTGATAGATTTTCCAGCCGTCGACATTCAACGGCTTGTTCACCAATATGGTGTCGCTGAATGTTTCGCCGGCTTTGGTGTAGACGCTCACGCTTGAAGCAAAGCGCTTGGGCTCGCGCTCGGGCATCACAGCCGAGTGACGGTCGTCGAGCTTCAACCCATGATAAGGAAATGCAAACGAACCGCAGCTTATCCAGCCTTGCCTACTCTTGCCATCGGCTTTGTTCACGGCTTCGACGTAGGCAGCGCTTGTTGCCCCAACGCTGTGCCATTCAACATAATGCACGTCAACCGAATCGGTGACGTTTGCGGCGGCATATTCCATTTGCTTGGTCATAGCCACCTCCCAAGGGCTGTCGGCCACCGTCTTGCCTGTGGTATTGTCGATAATCACCACCTGCATGGGATAATACTCAATTGAAAACTCATGAAGCTCAATGGCAAGCGGGAGTTCCACAACCTTGCCGCCCTCGTCTTGCGCCCGCCACTCAGGACTGCCCACTTTGCACGACATCTTTAGGCGCTGCACATCGGCATTGCCCAAGGTGCTGCAAACAATAGCAACGAAAAGTCCCACGTGCGAAAGCAGCGTTGCCAGCGAGCGTTTTTTGCCCCTGACGAGCAACACTGCGTGACGCAAACCCACGATGCCAACTATCAGCGTAAGCCAAAAATAAACAAGCACAAACGGCCACCACGACAACATGTTTGTGACGCCGAACACTTCGCCCGAGGGATGCGCCGACTGCGGCACCAATCCCATCACCACCGTAAGCGTTGCTGCATAGCCTATTGAGGCAATTGCCGATGAGCCTGAAGTGAGAAACTCCAGCACATAAACACGGCTGCTAAAGGCATAGCCGCACGCCACCAGCAGCAACAATGCCACCAGCACCACAACATTCACAGGGAAAGCGAACAGCGACCAGTTGACTGCTCCCACACAAAACTGGAGCAGGATTCCAGTTATCACGAGTCCTGCCCCAATTGCTATTGCTTCCTTAACTTTCCACGATTTTTCCCACATTGTTCTATCTCGATATGGCGATTAACCCCCTTATAAAAAAATCAAATTCTCTCTTTTGCCTTGGCATCCTTTAACCATTCAGGAACAATGTTGTTAAGGAATTCCTTCTTTTTTGCTTCTTTGTCAGCCATATCAAGTCCGATGAATTGCTGAGCTTTTTCTTTGGTGGAAATATCAGGCATGTTCACGGTTTCGATGCCATGTTTCAGAAGCACCTTGCTCAAAGCCAAACGGGCCTGATGAGCATAGTCGAGACCGTGGCTCATAATGCGTGTGATTTCTTGCGGAGCGTGGAACGAAGCACCATGGCTTGCCACAGCAAAGTCCCAACGCCATTGACCTTTGCGTATTGCATCGAGCACCGGCTTCATTTCAGCCTCGGTAGCACCGCCGTCCCAAGCAGCTTTTGCTTCGATGTGAGCCTTTGCCAGTTCGTCCTCTAAGCGGTCGCGCACCTCAAAACATTTCTTCTGACGTTCGTATACATTTTCGCGGAGCGTTTCTTCGCTTTGACGGTGGCATTGCTGGCAAGAGCGGTCGATGTGAGCCAACGGGCTTTGCACATGGTGGTCGGAGAATTTCACGCCGCCGTCGGTGGTGTAAGGCATGTGGCAATCGGCACAGCTCACGCCACGTTGACCGTGAATGCCCAAGAGCGATGTTTCGTAGCCCGGATGCTGAGCCTTAAGAATAGGCGTCTTCGACAGGGCATGGATGTAATCGTAATAGCCCGTTTCGTCGTAGTAAGCTTCAATTTCCTCCACAGTGAAGCCCTTATCCCAAGGGAATGTGAGATATTGGTCCTTCTCCGGAGTGTTTGGGTCGTCCTTGAAATAATATTCCACGTGGCATTGAGCGCACACCAGCGAACGCATTTCCTGCTGCGAAGCCTTGGTGATATCCTTGCCTTGACGCTCAAAGGCTTCAATCAGAGCCGGACGCGAAATGCGCAGGTCCATAGTCTTCGAGTCGTGGCAGTCGGCACAACCAATAGGATTCACAATCTCATTGCCCCAAGCAGCCCAGTTGGCTTTATAATACTCGGCAATGCCTTTTTCTTGCATCACGCGAGGCACGTCGGGCGACTTACAAGTCCAGCAAGTGCCTGGTTGGTTCGAGCCGTCGGTGGTGGTGGCAGGAGCACCGGTGCGCAAAGTGCGGCGCATGTCTTCAACAGCGTGCATGTGTCCGCGCGGAGTGGTGTAGTCCCACGAGAAAGCATAACCAGCCCAAAGAATCACCATGTTGGGGCGCTGAGCCAAAACGTCGACTGCTTCGCTGCTGTTATACCTCGATGCAAACGAGGTGTCGGCAGTGGCAGCCCAAGTGTCGTATTCGCGAGGGAAGTCGGAACGATAGAGGTCGTTTCGGCTCTCTTGACCCTCGAAAACGGTCTTTCTGTTGTTAAAAATACTTGCCACCTCACTGCGTCGCTCTGCAAGCGTCGAAACGAGGATGCCGAGAATAAACACTATTACCATGGCAGCGCCAAAAAGGCACCAACCTTGCCACGATTTCAATTTCTTGTTATCCATAATATTGTGTTTTTTTATTTTTTGTTCATGATTTGTTGCAGCCATTCAGGCACCGGGCTGTCGGGCAGAGGCACCACGGCATTAGGGGTGGATGCCAACGAGTTTTTGCCTCCGTGAGGCACTGTGCGGTGACAATCCCAGCACGCTTTGCCCTCGCCGGCTTGGGTGAGCATATAGTCGACTTTTCCCGTTTTCACCAACTCGGTGTTGAGCCCGGTGTGGCAGCGGATGCAATTGTCCATAATCACCTGCGACGAAGCCTGCTGCGCCTCGGGCACCTGACGTTCGTTGCGAGTAACAAAGGCAAAAACGTGCTTCATGCCGTCGGTGCCTTTGAAAAGATATTTCTTGGCAACATTCTGGTAAGGCACATGGCAATCGTTGCAAGTGGCATCGCGGCCATGCGACGAGTGCATCCACGTGGAATAATAGGGCGTCATGATGTGGCAATTGATGCACGCCTTTGAGTCGTCGCCCATATAGGTGTGCACTCTGAGCAGATAGCAGAAATAGGCTCCTGCTCCCACCACTGCCCCACACAACACAAGCAAAAGCACCTTCTGCAAATATGTGAGATTGCTTATTAGCGGAATTTTTTTAGGCTTTTTCATATTATTTTCGGTCTTTTGGCAAATATAGTATAACTTTGTCTAACAAAAGTTGTCCAAAACGAACAAAAACAAGGAGTCCAGATGAAAAACGAATGCAACATCACCATCAATGTAGATGCCAATAACACAGGCACCTCGCTGTTTGAACAAATTGCCCTCGGCATAGAGCAGAACATAAGCGCTGGTATACTCAAGCCGGGCGACATGTTGCCATCGAGCCGCGACCTGGCAAATCATCTGGGCGTGAGCCGCAAGACCGTTGTGCATGCCACCGAACTGCTGCTGCTCAAAGGCCGGCTCGTTTCGCGCAACCGCGTGGGGCTCTTCATCGCGCCGTCGCAACCTCTTGACCACTCCGGTTCAAGTTCGTGTGTAGCGCAATCGGCTGTAGAGGGCGACATGCCGGCAGCAATAACCGTTAACGACGGATTCCCCGACACGCGCCTGCTGCCTTTCCTCGAGTTTACGCGAACCTACCGCAAACTGTTCAATCGCGCCGCCCAATGGAAAACACTCGGCTACAATTCGCCCACCGGCTACCACAAATTTCGCCGCTCAATAGCCTCCATGCTGCGGCAGTCGCGCAGCCTTGCCATCGAGGAAAACGAGGTGTGCATTGTGCGTGGCTCGCAAATGGCACTCTACCTTGTGGCTCACTCGGTGCTCAAGCGCGGCGACCATGTGGCTATCGAAAGCCCCGGTTATGGCAACGCCTACAAAGCCTTTGCCGCTGCCGGATTGGAGGTGCACCCTGTGGAGGTTGACGCTGAGGGCATCAACACTCAACAACTTGAGCAACTTTGCAACACTTGCAGCCTCAAAGCCGTCTACCTCACCCCACGCCACCAATATCCCACCACGGTGAAGCTGTCCACTGCCCGACGCCAGCACATTCAGCAGCTCACGCTCTCGCACAACCTCACGGTGATTGAAGACGATTTCGGAGCCGACTTTCAATTCGGCGGTCAGCACCTGCTGCCACTCTCGTCGATGCTGCAAATAAGCAACTACATCTACATTGGCACATTCAGCAAAATCTTCGCTCCCGCCATACGCATAGGTTATGTGGCTTCGTCGACCGACACAATCGAGCAAATTGCCGGATATAGGCAACTGATTGACATTCAGGGCGACACGGTGCAAGAGAAAGCGCTACACGAGATGCTCGACAGCGGAGTGATAGGCCGTCACATCAAGCGTTCACGCAAAGTCTACCGCCAGCGGCTCGACCATGCTTCGGAAGTCATAGCCAGTATGTTGGGCGACAATGTTCGTTACCACCGTCCTCACGGAGGACTTGCGCTGTGGATTACCCTCAATTGTGCCGCCAGCGAGCAGCAAGTGCGTGCAGCTTTGCAGCGCTACGCCGTGAATGTGCCGCTATTCACCTTGAGCGACGGCACAATTGGGCTGCGCATCGGCTACGCCTCGATGTCGAACGCCGAAATCACCGACGCTGTGCAAGCCATTGCCAAAGCCTTAGCCCACCTGCAAGCATAACAAGGGGCTGTTGCGCAATTGCGATTTAAGAAAGATTCAACCGCCACAACGCTTAAAAAGCAAAATGCCAAGCCGCGGGAGGGATGTTACTCCAAGCCCTCGCCACGAAGAATGTCGTGCATGCGCTGCGACGAAGCGTCGATGTCGCCCACCTGCTGGCGCAGCTGCATCATTTCGCGCTTCATCTGCTTGATGATGCCTTGATATTGGGCGTCGCCGTATGCGTTATGGTCCTCCTTGGGGTCGGCTTGCAGGTCGTAGAACTCCCACGAAGGGGTTGAAACATAGTCGCTCGACCCGGTCATGTTCAGGCGGTCGCCATAAAGGAACATTAGTTTATATCTATCGGTACGCACCCCAATGTGAGCCGGGCGAATGTCGTGCTGAGTCCAATAGCGATAGTAAATGCTCTGGCGCCAGTCGCGAGGCGTGTTTCCGCGCAGATTGCTGCGGAAACTGCGTCCCTGCGAGCCCTCGGGCGCCGAGATGCCGGCATAGTCGGCAAGCGTTGCGGCAAAGTCGACGTTTAGAATGAGGTCGTCATTGCGTTTGCCTGCAGGTATTTCTTTGGGATAACGAATCACGAAAGGCATTCGGGCAGCCTCCTCATAGAACATGCGCTTATCGAAGAAGCCGTGTTCGCCGAGGAAATAGCCTTGGTCAGCCACATACACCACAATGGTGTTGTCGGCAATGCCGAGTTCGTCGAGGGCGTCGAGCAGGCGACCGATGTTGTCGTCGACGGTGGCTGCGCAACGCAGATAGTCGCGAATGAGCTTCTGATAAGCCGCCTTGCGAGCAGCCACGCGACTCATGCCGGTGGTGTAGAACGGCAATTCGGGATAACGGCACCACCATTTGTCGGGGTCGTCGGAAGCAATTCGCCAGCGCCGAATCATATCTTCGAGCGGCTGCCCCGGGAAGGTGCGTCCGTTGGTTTCAGGTCCCCAGTCGAGCAGATTCTCAGGCTCGGGGAAGGTGACACCGTCGTAGAGGTGGCGCATGCGCTCAGGAAAATCGTATGGCTCGTGAGTAGCCTTGAAATGGCAGCACATCATGAACGGCTTATCGTCGCCGGCATGCTGCTTGAGCCAGTTGATGGTTTTATCTGTAACGATGTCGGTGGAGAAGCCATGCACACGCATTCCATAGTTGATATTGCCGGGCCATGGGCGGTCGCTGTCCTGAAATGTCGGGTCGCGATATTCGCCTTGGTCGTGGAACACCGAATAATAGTCGAATCCTTGAGGCTCGCTGCCAAGATGCCACTTGCCCACGATGGCAGTTGCGTAGCCTGCGTCGTGCATACTCTTTGCAATGGTTGGCAGCGAAGTGTTGAGCGTGTCGCTGAGTGTATACACCCCGTTGCGATGGCTGTAACGCCCCGTGAGAATTGCGGCGCGACTGGGCGTGGAAATGGAGTTGGTGCAGAAGCAATTGTCGAGCGTAACGCCCTCGTTGGCAAGGCGATGAATGTTGCGCGTTTGTGCATACTGCGCCAAAATGCCGCCGTAGATGCCCCAAGTTTGCGATGTATGGTCGTCGCTCAATATAAACAGGATGTTCGGCCGACCGTCCTTTTTTGCGTTTTCGCCTTGTGGCTGAGCACCCATGGCAACAGATGGCAACAATGCCGCTGCGCCCATAGCTATAAGTTGTTTAGATTGTATCATTTTCGCAATGTTTAGTTTGTGGTTTATTATATTATATGGAAAAGCTACAAACAGATTCTTTTCAGTTCATATTACTGCAAAAATAGCGATTATTTGCGAATAAGTCAATAGCCTGATTACCACAAACCCTGATTTCAAAATTTGCTTATATGTAAAAGTTATAGCGTTACAGCAATTGCAGCACCGCAAGTGAGCATATTCATCCATTCACGACTGCCGGTACTGTGAGATGACATAACATTATAGTCAAGAAAGAACCTCACTCCACAGTGTTCTCTTGCCCTAAACGTCAACGAGGTTCCGCTGCCAAAACAAGCACCGTTTCGCGAATGCACCGCCATTTCAGATAGTATAAGACGAGGATAATACACATAGCCGCCCAACAGTTTACCGCCAAGCTGCAAGCGCGATGAAATTGGATAAGAAAAATAGGCGCCGCCGCACATCGACATTGAATTGTAAGTGTTGTCCTCAGCCGAATTGTCGTTAACGATTATTGAAGTGTTTGAAGCCACAAACCGTCCACCAATACCCATATAAGGATTGAAAAAATAAGCGCCCTCAACGCCAGCCGAACTGCCCGACGAGGTGCGAAACACGGTCTGTTCGTCAATATCGTATTTGCTTAAGGGCACATTGAAACCGAGATAAAGACCAACGAATGATGGCTTGTCAAGCCTACTGAAATTCTCATAGTCATCAAAACGGTTAATCCCTTTGTCTTTGAAAAGCAAGTCGGCAAAATAATACCCAAACTCGGCGGAGAGAATTCCTATGCCGGCACCGGTCAACACATCACTCAGCCAATGCTTGTTATTTGCCATACGCATCAGTCCTGTGGCTGAAGCAACCGAATAAGCGCCTATGCCAACCCACGCACTTTTGTGCCCATACTCCTTTGTGAGCATAGTGGCGGTCATAAACGCTGTTGCAGTATGTCCCGAAGGGAAGGAATGATTGTTTGAGCCATCGGGACGCACCACATTTGTGGAATGTTTCAGAGTATTCACCGCACCGCCCATCAAAAGTGCAGAGAAGGCGTCTGATACTATCATTCTGCCCCACGAACTCCGTGATTCCACGCCAAAGGTCTTCATTCCCAGCATAACCGCAGCCGGCGAAAACTGCAGATAGTCATCCAAATGGCGATTGAATTGCGGGAGATAATCGTTGCGTAGACTTCTGAAATGGTCGTCCTCACTCTTCACCAAAGCGCCACCAATTATCAACGGCACGCCAATATAGGTCATCTTATAGAATTGCGACGACGTTAACCTGTCGAGCTTGCCACTGCGATTGTAATTCAGCCGTTTTTCTTCACCGCTGAATGTACTTACACTGTCGAGCAATTCACCGCCCACCGCCGTCAACGACCCTAAGAAACACAACGAAACAATAACTGCCCTCATAAACACCCTTTATTTTATCAACATGACAATGCTTCCTGCCGTAATTAGCAACGCTCCAACCACCACCTTTGCATTCACAGGCTCGCGAAGCAGCAGAAACGACAAGCAGATGGTAATGACAACGCTCAATTTGTCCAATGGAGCCACGCGCGACACATCGCCCGACTGCAACGCCTTAAAATAGAACAGCCACGAGAGTCCCGTGGCGATGCCCGACAAAACCAAGAACAGCCAAGTGTGCCCGGAAATGTTTTTTATTCCGCCGCCTTGATTACCCACAAAAACAATTCCCCAAGTGATAAACAGTATCACCAGCGTGCGAATGGCAGTCGCCAAATCAGAGTTAACATCCTTCACTCCAATTTTTGCAAAAATAGCCGTCAGCGCAGCAAACAACGCCGAAAGTAAAGCATAGTATTTCCACATAGTATTATCGTTTTGCAAAGAAACAAAGGTAGCCTATTTCGCCCGATTGGCATCTTATCACCGCAAAATTTTACAGAAATGTTATAACTGCTATGCAGAAAACAGTGCCATACATCACATGCCCATTTTGCTGGGTCTGCAACCGCTCCACGGTTGGTTTTGATGGGAAGCTATCCCCACATAGTCGCCTACGGCGCCAATGCGGGGTTATAGAAGCTGTAACCGCTCGCGCGGTTGTGCATCGGCAGCTATTGTTCCTTAGGGCGTATCGCCATACGCCCCTACAGGGTAAACTTATTGATAATCAGTGATGTTAGCCATGCGGTGCGGTTGGCACACCCAGCTGCTTGGCGTCCGTCGAGGACGTGACCTCGAAGGCGTAAGCCTCCGGGACTTAGCCGTGGGTGAGCCAAGCGTAATCCACGTACCGCGGCAGCCCCCGAAACCGGCGTCCGTACATGACGCGAATTATCCCAGTCTGCCGAATCTCTGCAACCGCTCGCACGGTTGTGCGTGTTGTCAAGCGAATATTTACCGATTAATCAAAAATATACAACTTTATCAGCTCATCCCACGTGATTTTATGGCCGTCGCGCCACCACAGAGGGTTGTCGAGGCGGCAGAAATCGCCAGCCGTGCGCATCGACTGCGCCAGCCAATTGCGGTATTGCCCTGCCTTTTGCGGCATCTGCTCTGCCAGATTGCGCATCTCGCCGGGGTCCTCATCAAGGTTGAACAGCTGCTCATGCATCACGCCTTCTACATTATAAATGATATATTTATATCCATCACGCACAAGGGCACGCTGCTGATTGCCATAGCCGAGCATCAACTGCTGGCGATGTGGCATGTCGGGGCGAGTGAGGCACGATGCAAACGACTTGCCGGTTACGCTTGCGGGCACATCGAGGTGCAACATTCTGCACAGCGTAGGGAAAAGGTCGTAGAGATAGCACAGAGCCTGTGATTTTTCCCCACGATTGCTTCGATTATCAGGGTCAATCACAGCCAAAGGCACGCCCACGCTATGGTCGTAGAGACTCTGCTTGCCTATCAAGCCGTTTTGTCCCATCGCCAAACCGTTGTCGGAGGCAAACACAATGATTGTGTTATCGTAGTTTCCGCTGCGCTTCAGGGCATCAATCACGCGTCCTATTTGGCAATCTACCTCATTCACCATATTGTAGTAGAGGGCTATCTCTTTCTTCATATCTTCGGCAGAGCGTGGTGTAGGCAGCACCATCTCATCGCGCACCTTCAGCTCGCCGTTATCAAACGGGTGTTCGGGCAAGAAATTATCGGGCAATGCCACATCTTTCGCCTCGTAGGTGCGCCCGTAGCCGATTGGATGCTGATTACGCGGGTCGTGAGGCGAGGTGAATGCCACATAAGCCATAAATGGCTTCGTGCCACCCTTTGTGCTCAGCAGGAAATCTACAGCCGCATCGGCAAACATTTCCGACGAAAACTTTTCGCCCACGAAAGCTTTATCTTTGCCATACCGCCCCGAGTGGTCGTAGTGGGTGAGGTGCGGCGAGGCATGGCCATTGCTTTCGTAGGTGTGCATGCCACCGAAGAAGATGTTCTCGCCCTCGGCAAACGAGCGGTTGAACGACGCCTTGTCGCTGTGCCATTTTCCTGTGGCAAAGGTGCGATAGCCGTTTGTGCGCAGATGCTGCGGCAATGTGGTGTGGCACTCTGGAATTTTCATACCATCGCTTTGCACTTGAAACATACCGCGTCCGGTCATAATCATGGCACGGCTGGGCATCGACAGTGCGCCGCACAATGCGCCGTTGGTGTAGGCGTTGGCAAACGTCACACCGCTACGCATCAGGCGGTCGATGTTGGGTGTGTGAACATGGCGATTGCCCAAGTAGCCGATGGCATCGCTCTGCATGTCGTCGACGAGTATGAATAGCACATTACGCTGCTCCTGAGCCCGAGCCCTACATAAAACCGCCGACACAACCACACATGCGGCAACAGCCCATCTTTTCAACATACGATTGCACATAATCGTTTATCTCTTCTGAGCCTTTTTTGGATAATTGGGGCTGTAAAGCAACATCTTGGTGCGAGTTTGCAGTTTGCCGTCGCGCACCCATTCGTCACCGCGCTCGCTGAGGTGCTGCACCATGGCTTGGCGCATGGCAGCAAGCTGTTTCTTATACTTTTTGTCGCCTGCCTGGTTGGTGGTTTCCTGCGGGTCGTTGTCGAGGTCGAACAGCTGCTCCTCGCCGGTGGTGAGGAACCAGATGTATTTCAGATGACCGTCGGTGAGCGCGGTCCAATAGTTGCGGTCGCTGTAGCAGGTGGCGTGTTCAAGGTCGATGTATTGTCGCCAAGGAGCATCGTTTGTCTTAACCAGCGAGAGCATCGAAGCGCCATCCATGTCGGCAGGCACCTCGGCACCAGCAACGTCGAGCATGGTTGGCAGGATGTCGCGCAGCTCAACCGGAGCGTCAATCACCGAACCTTTTGGCTTAGCCACCGACATATCAGCCGGCACCTTTAAAATCATAGGAATTGCCGCCGAGCCCTCGTAGGCGTAGGTTTTGCGCCACATGTTGTGGTCGCCCATCATGTCGCCGTGGTCAGAGGTGAATATTATGAGCGTGTTGTCGTACATTCCGTTTTTCTTGAGGGCTTCAATGATGTGTCCAATCTGCTCGTCGATGAAAGTGATGGCGGCATAATAGTGGCGCCGCGAACGGTCGACATATTCAGGCGAGAATTGTGCGAAAGCAGCCTCCTTGTTCTTGTTCGGGTCAGTGAGGTTGGCGCCAATTTCGTTGCTCCACTCGCCATGGGCAGCAGCGGGCATAGCCACGCCGTTGTATTCGTTGAGCACACGTTGCGGCGGGTCGTATGGGCTGTGAGGACGAGCAAACGACACCTTCAGCATCAGCGGTCGGCTGTCCTGATAGTTCGAAATCAGCTCGATGGCTTCGTCGGCAGTCCACACGGTGGGATGCAAGCGCTCAGGCAGCTGATACACGCGCGCGCCATGGTCGTTCCACCCTACGCCTGTGCTGTCGGGATTCACACCCGGAGCCTGAGTCATAAACCATTTGCGATAGTCGCTGATGAAATATTTGCTTTCAACGCGCCCGCTCTCGTCGAGCAGCGTGCCGTGGAAGCCGTGCAGGGCATTCTGCGGCGCCCAGTGCATTTTGCCTATGCCGAAAGTATAGTAGCCATTGTCGCGCATCATCTGCGGCATTTCGTAGCGATAGTGCTCAGCCACGGCGCCGTAGCCCAACATTCCGTGATGCCAAGGCGAAAGACCAGTTAGCAAACCGGCACGCGCCGGGGTGCTGCTGGGGCACGATGTATAGGCATTGCCAAACAGATAGCCATCGGCAGCCAGACGGTCGATGTTGGGTGTTTTCACAACATTGTTGCCGGCACAACCCATGGCGTCACCGCGTTGCTGGTCGGTCATTATCAAAATAACGTTCGGCTTACTCTGCGCCGCAGCCCATTGTGCGCTGCCTATCCACGCCAACAGCGCCGAAACCATCACTGTTAATTTTTTCATGATTAAATGAGTTTTATAAATCGGTATAATAATCTTTTCACTTCACTTTTTTCACAAACACATAGCCGTATGAGCCCGAAGCGTTGCCGTCGGTTTCCACCTCGATAAAGAACGGCAAACCCGCCTCGAAAGCACTCTGATCGATGGTGTAAGTAACCACAGCGCCGCCCTCAGCCACTGCAGTTGGCATCGCTTGGGCAAGCACTTCGTCGCGCTTATATTGCGTTAATTTGCCGAGGCTGAGCGCCGCGCCGCGAGTGCACACAAATGTGAGTTGATAGGTGCCGTTGCCCACCATCTTGCCGGTTGACTCGAAGCGCCATGTGCCTTTACCGTCGGCAAGCATATTAGGCTTCCATTCGGCAACGAAATCGCCATGCTGCTTATATGCCGAGAAGTCGGGCGCAAAATATATTGGCAACGAATAGTGGCGGCTGTCGACCTCGGTGATGGCGCGGAAATCTTCTTTGCGTTCCACCGTTACAGGTGTGCTATAAACAGCCGAATGGCTATGCGGATAACTGCCGTCGGTGGTGTAGCGGATGGTGGCACCCTCAACGGGCGAAGCCAATTCAAAGCGCACTTTGCCATCCACCTCAGCCATCTTCACGATGTCGGGTTCGGGAACGCGATAGTTGCATTCCTTGTAGTCCAAACGCGCATAATGGCTGCCGATGCGCTGCTTGAAGCTGGCGTAGTTTCGTGTGGCGTTGCTGCACCAGCCAAGTTCAGCCACTGCCAACAGTCGCGGGAAAGTGAGATACTCGGCATAGCGTTCCGAGCGGTCCTCGTTGAGCTGCGGCAATTCCTGCAGAATGGTGCCGTGAATAAACTGGTCGCTCCAGAAACAGCCTTGCACGCCCAGCACGGTCGATGACGGCGAATAGTCGTTGATTGGCATCGAATAGCACTTTTCGAGCGAAATCGGCGGCATCCAAGTGGCAGCCTTCAGCTCGCCAGGCGTTCGGCTTTCGGGGAAATCAAGATAGACGTTGGTTGCCGGCGCCAAGATGGCTTTGTGTCCGGTTTGCGAGGCTTGGATGGTGTCCTTAACTTCGTGCCACATCATTGCCACCACAGGCTGGCTCACCTTGCCGCGCTGTATGATTTCTTCCCAGCCCACCACGGTTTTGCCTTTGGCTTTCATCATGTTGGCAACCACGTTGGTGAGATAACCTTGCAGGTCGGATGCCTTGGTGATGCCTTCACGTTGCATCACTTTTTTGCACAGAGGGCACTCTTGCCAACGGTCGTAAACGGCTTCGTCGCCACCGATGTTGATGTAGTTCGACGGGAAAAGACTCACCGTTTCGTCGAGCACATCGGCAAGGAATTCATACGACGACTCCTTGCCTACGCACAGCAGGTCGCGGCTGATAAAATGCTGACGCGGCACCTCGTGCTGCTTGCCGGTGCACGACAGCCACGGATAAGCCACCACCGCCGACAGCATGTGGGCAGGAAACTCAATCTCGGGGATAATCTCCACGCCACGCACTGCGGCGTATGCAATAATCTCTTTTATGTCGTCCTGCGAATAATATCCGCCCAAGCGGTTTTGGTCCTTGCCTGCCCAAGCGCCAACTTCGGTGAGGCGTGGATATTTCTTGATTTCGAGGCGCCAGCCCGAATCGTCAATCAAGTGGAATTGCAACTTGTTCATCTTGTACATCGCCATCATGTCGATGTAGTGCTTCACAAACTCCTTGTCGAAGAAATAGCGTGCCACGTCGAGCATCATGCCTCGCCACGGATGATTCGGGGCATCGCTGATTGCCACCTGCGGCAAGCGCCACTCCACATCGCGCTGAAGCTCTCTGCCATGCACCGATGGCGGCAATAATTGCAAAAGCGACTGAATGCCGTAGAACAAGCCGCTATTGTCGTGAGCTGTGATTCGCACTTGCTTGTCATCCACCCTCAACTCATAGCCTTCGGGGGCTGCCACGCGCTTGGCATCAATGGCAAGCAACACGCCTGCACGATTTTTCTTTGCGGTAGTTTTCCAAGCGAAACCGGTGGCACGGAATATGGCTTCGCGCAAATACTGCGCTTGCGGTTCACACTCGACATCATAAGCCATAGTCATGTCGGCACGCAACACCAACGAGCCGCTATGCTGCTCAATGTGAGCAGGTTGCGGAATGATGGCTATCGGTTGAGCCCATGCCGAGGCACAAGCCAGCGCAATGCCAATTGCAATTACCAAAACTGTCTTTTTCATCAAATATTTATATTTATGTTTACTTACTTTACAACTTTAGAGATTGGAATCTGCACGTTGAACGAGCAGCCGTCGGTGCGCGGATTCACGTCCTCAATGGTGCAGGCACAAAACAGCACTTTCACTTCGCCGTCGGCGCCGTGCAGTATTTGCGGACGCTCGAGGCGGTTTAGCTTCACGGTTTCGCCTGTGGTCAACGTCACCTCTTTTTTGATGAACAACGGATTCTCGGGCAAAGTCCACTTGATGCCGTCTTCGCTCTGCATCCAAGCCAGCGACGGTCCTGCTTTGGTGAAATGTCCGGTGAAATCCTTAAACACGGCATAAAACATTTTGTCGGCATCGTCATACCAAACGTATGGGTCCTCAGCCGAAAGCTTAGCGCCATCGGAAGTTTCGATGGTGAACACCTCAAAATCTTGCGGCACAAACGGCCCCATGGGGTTGTCGGCAATCGCCACGCCATGCACTCCGCGCCATGTAGGGTCGTAAATGTTACCCTTGAAATAGAGCAGATATTTGCCGTCGGCAGGGCGATAAACCACCGACGGGTTAACAACAATGATGTTGTCGGGCATCGGCTTGGTGCCTTCGGGCGAAGGGTCGACAATGTCGGTGTTCTTCACGCGAGTGCGAGGCGAGAGAATGCAGTTGCCGCCACGATATTCGCCACGGCGCAACTGCTCGAAGCTGTCGAACTCAATCACGCCGATGCGCTGCCACTGCTGCAGGCGGCTTCGGCGGTCGAGGGTGTCGGTGGCGCTTTTCACGCGGCTATTGCCGGGGTCGCAAGTGCCCACATAATAAAGATAATATTTCCCGTTATAGCGACGCAGATGCGGATTCTCAAAGCTTTGTGCGTCCCACCGCGAAGTGTCGTGGCGATAACCGTCGGCGTTCATCGGATAACCTAACAGACGGAAGTCGCCGTCGGGACGGTCGCTAACTGCCAAGCCCATCTTTGAGCCCATAATCCACGCATCGGTGAACCGACGGCCAGCCTCGGGAGCCGAAAAAATCATGTAATACTTGCCGTCGTCGGCTTTGATTGTCGAAGCGCCCCAAGTGAAATGCCCGGGCGCGGCAAACACCGACGGTCCGCGCAGCACGCGGCTCTCGCCTTCTTTCACCACCTTTGCATCGACCTTGCCTGCTTGAAAGCTCACTTGCGCCCATGCGCCAGTGCTCACAGCAAGCCAAATCATCGTCGCTATAAATTTTGGTTTCATCAATTATTATTTATTTTGTTTATTGGCAAACACATACACATTGCCGGCATAGTCGCATGTCACCAGCACGTTGCCCGAAACGGCAACACTGTTCATCACCGGAGCACCAAGCTCATAGCGCCATTTCTCGCCGCCTGTGGCGAGGTCCAAGCCATAGACACAGCCGTCGGCCGACGCCACAAACACCAAATTACCCACAGCAACAGGGCTCGACTCGGTGTTCTGGTCATTCGGGCGACGATATGGGCATGAGTAAGCCAAAGCCCTACCCACCGGTTTCGTCCATTTCACTTCGTGAGTTTGGGCATCAATTGCAACAACGCCTTTTTCCGACGAACCCACCACAATCAGGTCGTCGGTGAGCAGTGGCGTGGAAGTGGCATCGACAGCAACTGGCAATTCGCGGCGAACGACAATGCGGCCCGAGCGGGCATCAATCACAAAGAACGATTTTTCAGAAACCAAATACGCCAAACCGCCATGAATGGCAGCCGAAGCTCCTCGATTGCGCAATCCGTAATTCGAATGGCTCCAAAGCAGTTTGCCGGTAGCAGCATCGTTGCCATAAAGGGCGCTCCATTGCGAACCGGTGACGAGCACACCGTCGCCAACTGCAATGGTGTTTGTTGTGCCCTCGCGGCTGGTCCACTCGCCGCCCTGCCACAGCACCTTGCCGGTGGCTGCATTGATTGCCGAGAGCGCCTTGCCTGTGCCAACATAAGCCACATCGCCATCGGTTGCCACGCCGTCAATCAGCGCCGGCACAATGGGTGTTGGCAAATTAATCTGCCAAGCCAATGAGCCGTCGGAGCACCTGATGGCATACACGTTGCCAAGCACATCTTGGGCGATGACATTGCCCGAAGCCACAGCGATGGTGTTCTTCACCGAGTGCCGAGTGGCATAACGCCATGCCTCCTCTCCGGTGGCGGCATCGTAAGCACAAACACAGCTTTTGCCCTCAAGGTTCTCGTCGACGGTGGCAACAATCACTTTGCCGTCGTGAATGAGCGGCGATGTCATGTATATGTTAGTACCCACGTTTTTAGTCCATACCAGCTGCAATGTGCTGTCGACCACGGCAGCGTTTTTGCCTGTGTGAGCGCCGTTGCCACACAAGTTGTCCCAATTGTCGCCTAAAGCCACTTTGGGCTTGGGGCTATAAACAAATTCGCTCTCTGCCGAAGCGCAAGTGCCGTCGGCAAACTTGGCTTCCACCTTGAGCACAGCTTTTTTGCCTTGCCAAGCGTCGGCTACGGGCAACGTTGCTTTCCAGGTCCAGTCGGAGCATTGCGTTAGTTTTCCGCTTTTCACCACACTCTTGCCATCAACAGCACACGAATAGGTCACCGATGCAGTGTTGGCAACCGACGAATAGACGTTGACCGTGACATCGCTAATGCCCGTCTCGCCCTGAGGCGAAGCAATTGCCAGATGATTGTGCAAATAGGCATAACGCAGCTGCGACTTCACGTCGCCCTTAGCATCGACATCAATAACCCGATAAGCGCCCACCGAGTGGTCGATTCCGCCCTTATCGAGCGCCGTGGTGCAAATGTTCAGCACATCGCCCTGACGAGTGACATGATTGATGTGCCAATGGCCGTAAATCCACGCTTTGAGATTATAGTCGTTGAGATTAATGCTTTCGCTTTTGCCCTTGTAAATAAACTCGTTGCTCATGGTGAGCAGGTCGTGGCAGAAAACCATCACCGGAGTGCCAGGCTCAATAGCGGCAAGGTCGTTACGCAGCCAACGGCACACCTCGTCGGGCGTGTAGCTCGGGCGATAATCGCCGCCAAGCATAGGAGTGACCACATAATGCACATTGCCAACATTAAACGAATACCAGGTTGGTCCATAAAGGCTCTCATAAAGCTCCTCGCCATACTTGCCCTTCACCAAATCGTGATTGCCTATGCAATAATACACCGGCACAGGCATGTTTTCGTTATTCATGAGCTTGATGTGTTCTTTCAGCCCCTTTTCATAACAAATGTCGCCGGTGTGCACCACGAAAGCCACATTTTGGTTTGCCGCGTAATCACGCACATCACTGCACCATTTTTCATTCTCGGTGGTATTGAAAATTTCGGTGTCGGAAATATGTATGAAACAGTGATTACCTTTTTTGCCGACTCCCGAATTATAGCGGCGAATTGCAAAGTCGTAGCCGTTTGCACCAGCATTTTCAGCAACCGGCTTATAATATCCACCCGTAGATGTCATATAGCCCGACGGACAGCTGATGCTCACAAAGCGGGCGTTGCTGCGGCGCGGCAGCTCAAAGCGCCCGCGATTGTCGGTCTTCGCCACATTCAAGCCGTCGCTCACGGCAACTCCTTTCATCGGCTTATCGCCGCGGTCGTAAACCCCGTTAGCGTTAATGTCGTCGTACACAACGCCGCTCAACTTAGCAGCCGACTGAGCATTTAACACAGCCGGCACCATGGCGGCAGCAAAAAATATGATTCTAAAACAATTCATTTTTCAAATTAAAAACATTAATGAACAATTTCAATGTTAATTCTCAAAACACGCCAAACTCGCCCACGCACAACGCCTCGCCATTAGCCATTTGAGTGGCTTCGATGCGCAGAAAGCGAGCGTTGATGCCCGAAGGCAAATAGTGATATCGGGTGCTGGGCTCGTTCACGATATTGCCGAAAGTGAATTCACCGGCATCGTGATAGGCTACGCCGTCGGCACTCCATTTCAGGCGGCAAGCAGCGAGCAAGCCTGTCGACACGCCCGTTGGCGGCACATAGCAGAAGCCTCGCACCGTGCGCATTGTGCCCAAGTCGATGGTCACTGCAGCACCAACGCCAGCCGAAGCACTTTGCCAATAGGTGTGGGCGTTGCCGTCTGCAGCAGCGGCTAAAGGATGCGTCTCAACCTCGCCGGCTGGACTGCTGAGTGTGATGACATCGGGCGCATAGCCGATTTGCTGTGTGGCTACGGCTCCCGTCTCGGCGCCAAGCACAGCCACAGCCTTGAGCACACATGGTTCAAGCGTGAGCGGCGCGTTGCATACAGGCGAATTAGCATCGGGCTGCGTGCCGTCGGTGGTGTAATGTATGGTGAAGCCCGCATTGAGGTTTGCTGCAGCATCTTCGTTATGCAGTTTCCAGTTGAAATTCTGCTTCTTTGGGCTGATGGCAACCTTGCCGTCGCGGCTCTGCGTGATTGTCAGCTGCGGCGGACGCGATGCATAGTGATGCAGCGACACGGTGCTCAACGCTGCCCGTGCACGCGTAGCCAGCACTCGAATGCGAATCTTGCATGCTGTGACATCGGGGAAACGAAGAATGCGCTTATACCCGATATTTGTGCCGCGTGCCACCTCGCGCCAGGCACCGTCAACCCAAGCGTCAACGGCGTGCTCCTCGATGCGTTCGCCTCGCACAGCCACCGGCTCCTGCAGCACCACGCGATTGAACGTAACGGCTTTGTTCATATCAATCACCAATTCGTTTTTCAGTTCCACATAGGTGCGGTTGTTGCCGTCGAACAAGCGTTTCACGCCCTTGGCATTGCCCTCCAGCAGATTGCTGCCGTAGGTTTGGGCGATGCGCTTTCCAACCTCGGCAAGCACACTCACATCTTCGTCGGAGAAACGGCCGTCGCGATTGGGCGGGATGTTGAGCAGGAACGTGGAGTTGCCGCCCACCGAACGCTCGTAGATGTCGAACACATCGTCGGCTGAGCGCACTCGCTGGCGGTCGTCGTCGCGATAGAACCAGCCTTCGCGTATGCTGGTGTTGGTTTCGGCTTGCTGATAATGCAAGAACTTGCCCTCGAGCAGCTTCTGGCGGCTGCCGATGTCCTCAGCCATCATGTCGGGAAAAACAGTCATCGAATCGGGATGCTCAACATAGGGCAACACATTCCACTCGGTGGAGCGAGTGCCGCCGCTCTCGTTGCCGCACCAGCGCACGTCTTCGCGGCCAAACACCACCGCCTTGGGCGCAAGCGTGTGAATAAGCTCCATCCACGCCTTGTAGTTGTAGCGCTGACCGCCTTTGCGCTTGGGATGCGCGCCATCAAACCACACCTCGTGAATCTCGCCGTATTCGGTGAGCAATTCAAACAGCTGATTCAGGAAATATTCGTTGTAATCGTCCACCATAAAACGGAACTTCGTCTTGTTGGCAAACGGCCGTCCGGGCACCTCGCACGGAATTTCGCGCATAGTGTATTGGCTCAGGTTGCCATAAAGCCCTGCGGGGTTTTCAATCTGATAGAGGTCGGCAGGCGAAAGATAGATGCCCAACTTCAAGCCGTATTTATGGCACGATGCCGCAAGGTCCTTTAGCACATCGCCCTTGCCGTCGCGAAAACCAGTCGACATCACGCCGTGGCTAGTGTATCGGCTCTGCCACAGGCAAAAGCCGTCGTGATGCTTAGCAGTGAAAATCACCATCTTCATGCCGGCGCTCTTCATGGCACGGCACCACTGGTCGGTGTCGAGCGTCTTGAGGTCGAAAATGCGCGGGTCCTCCTTGCCGGTGCCCCACTCCATGCGCGTGAACGTGTTCGGCCCAAAATGTATGAAAGCAATAAACTCGTTCTCCAACGCAGCCATCTGATTTGGCGTGGGCACCACATGAGCTGCCTTTTCCACTATCACAGCCTCGCTGTCGCCATCGCCGATGGTAACAGTGTTAGCATACTCAATTTTCCCTTTTGCCGTAGCGCACAAAGCAGTGGCAGCCGAAAGCGCCACCACTGCAATCAATTTATTTGTCAATCGAAACTTTTCAGACATAAAACAAGAAGAATTATGGTTAGTTTTTAGTTTATGATTACCTTTTAACTGCAAAAATAGCGAAAACTTGGCAAAGATGCGGCACATCGCTCCAAGAAAACACCCCGAGAAGAGTAAGTTAACGCCACACGCCAGCTGCAGGGCGGCAGCAACCGCCCTGCAAGCGTGATGGTTATTTTGAGCAGAGTTTTGCTATGTCGTGGGGTGTAACCGCCACTTGCGGATTAAATGCCGACGACGCCATATAGCTTTTCAGGCTGTGCAACAACCAGCGTGCTTCGAGGCGCCGGTCAATGTCCTGCCAAAAGTCGATGCCCGACACCAGCAATTTGCCTCTGCCCACTTTCACCTCAAAGAGCAGTGCCAACGGGCGATTGGTGAACCAATCGTCAATCACGCGCACCAGCGGCTTGATTTGGGGCGAAATCTTTGCATACTCAATTGCGCCGGAGTGGCTCATTGCATCCCACCACTGATAGTCGCTGTGGAAATCGGTGGGGAATCGGGCAAGTGCCGGATGAGCGGGATTGCAAAGTATGCCTAATGTGTGAGGTGCCTGCCCTCTTGTCCACGCCGTGTTCCAGAATATGCTCGAGAAGCCTATTGCAATGTCGCCGCCGAATTGGCTTGACAGCTTGCCTTTGCGCAGCGAGAGCAGCACCTGCTTGCCGGCGTTCAGCGCCTCAAGAGCTTCGGCATTGAGGCTGTCGACAACAAGTATTTCACTCTCGGCTTGGGTTGGCTGAATCTTTGAAGGATAAACCCAAACGTGCCAGCTGTTTTTATTGTGGTTGACGTAGACTTCAAGCGTGAGGCATTTGGGCTCAGTCACTTTGGCGAGCGATGCATTGATGTCGCCCAGCTGCACGTTGCCCAACTGGATGTTTGCGATGTTCCATTTGCCTTGCGCATACACTGTGCCGTGGGCGTCGGTCAACGTCCACTTGGCAACGGCGTTGGCAATTGGTGCGTTGCCGTAATGCGCCACCTCGGCTTGGCAGCTGAGCACCTCGTCGTTGGCAAACACAAGTTTGCTAAGGCGCACCAGCGGTGTGGTCACTCCACAAAAGCGGTTGAACTCTTGCGGCGAAACATAGCCTTTCTCTTCCCAAAAAGCATCGAGCACACCCACAAGCGCTGTTCCTTGACCGGGGAAATCGCTCAACCCAAGCAATTGAAATCCGCCAAACTCCTTGGTGCGCAGAGCAGCCTCTATGTCGGCTTTATAGCACAAGGTTTGCAGCTTTCCCGAAGCGAGCAAAAAGCTGTCGGCCAACGCAGCCATGCCGTTTTTCTGCAATGTCTCTTTGAAGATTTCAAAGTTTTTGGGCTGCATAATGCCGTCGTATTTGCTCATTTCCTTGAAATTGGGATAAGCGCACCACTGCCCTATCTCATGGCTCACAACGGGCTGGTTGAAATCGGAGCAATATTTGCTCCAATCGTAATCGGTGCGTGGTTTTTGGGCGTTGATGATGCTGCTCAAGCCTTCGCCCCAACCTTGAATGCGCGGCGAGGGCGAGCTCAGGAAATCGTTCACGGGCAGATTTGGCCACCCCGCTGCCGAGGCATAGAGCCTGCGATTGTCGCGACTCTTGAAGTGGTTTACGAACTGCGTGAGATATTCGTTCATATTCTTTCCGGCAGGCTCGTTGCCATACATCATCATTATGAACGAGGGATGATTGCCATAGGCGCGAAGCATAGCTTCAGCCTCATCCATTATGTAACGGTCGATGGGGCGTCGGTCAGCCAAAGTGGTTGAACTGTTAGCCCACGACGAACATTCCACTTCGAGATACATTCCCACCTGGTCGGCGGCGGCAAACGCAGCTTCGGGCGGGCACCACGAGTGGTAACGCACATGGTTAAGTCCATAGGCTTTGCATTGGGCAAATATCTTCTTCCACGATTGCACGTCGGTGGGTGGGTAGCCGGTCTTTGGGAACGCAGCGCAATCGAGCGTACCACGCAAGAACAACGGGCGTGAATTGATGCTCAATTGTCTGCCCTTTGCTTCAAGTTGTCGCATGCCAAAGCGTTCGCTTGTGCGGCTTGTGGTTTTACTCTTCTTGTCGGTGAGGCTCACTTGCAAGTTGTAAAGATTAGGAGTGAACTCGTCCCACAACTGCACTTCGCTACCAAGCGGCACCGTTGTTGTCACCTGCGTTGTGCCGGGGTTGAGAGTGACGGTTTTCTTCACCATCTCATTGTCAACCTTCAGCGTCAACACCGCTGCCACGGCGTGCTTCTTGTGGTTGACAAGTTCGTTCACCACCTTGATGCTCTTGCTTGCCACATTGGGATAGATGGCAGTGTGAGCAACATTCACCTGATTCTTTGCCTCGAGATAGATTTCGCCCACCACACCGTTCCAGTTGCCTTGAGTGTGGTCGGAAATGCTGTGAGAATCCCTGCCCGGGTCGACGCTTTTCACGCTGTTGTCAACACACAGCACAATGGTGTGTTTGCCCGGCGACAGTTGTTGAGTGAGGTCGTAGCGATGAGGCGTGCCGAGCGAATTTTGCATGCCAGCCTCTTTGCCATCCACCCACACGCGGGTTTCCCAATGGCAACGCTCCATAAACAGCGAAATCTCGCAATTACGCCAATCCTTGGGGATAGTAACCTCTTTGCGATACCACGCAGCACCTTTATAGTATTTCTTGGGCTGAAGCCAAAATGGCACCTTGATGTTGCCCTCCACGCGATAAGGCGCGTAGGCATCCGACTTGAAATAGGACGAATCGACAACGCTGCCGGTCCAGCGGGTTTTCAAGCCAATTTCGTCGCCGAAGCCGTTTTCAGCAACCGAGCCCGGCAATTTCACACTGCGATGATAGTCAACCGAATCGGTGGCAAAATGCCATGTTCCGGCAAGGTTGATACGCGCTTTTGTTGCGGCTACACTTTGCAGCGCACACGCTGCCATGAGCAGCAATGTTTTCAATGTCAATCGCATAATATTTTTTGCTTTAGAAAGTAATGCTTATTAAAACTTGATGTTGGCATCTTCAATCACCGACACCAACGGGAAGCCGTCGATTGAGTCGGGCATATTCAGCTGCTTGGGTGTGGGCGGCACAAACTCAGCCTTGGTGCCTCGCACTTTAGCGCCTTTGGCGTTGAGCGAAACAATGGCATAGAGCGGAGCGGTGTATGTCATGGAATATTGCAGCAAGCCATATCGCTTGTTCACCTCGGCAGGATAGCGCTGCTCGGTGGCTGTGGGCGTGCCAATCCACACATACGATGCGCTGTTGATTTGCATATAGGTGATTCCGTTGATTTCTTTAGTGTAATTGCTGTGGTTGTGGCCGCCAAAGCACAGCACCACCTTTTTGAAGCCCACGCGGCGGTTTTCAGCCTCAAGAATGGCACGCACCTCGGCGCCATTGTTCATGGCACGCTCGATGCTTTGGTGAGAAAACAGCACGCAGCGCTTGTTGGTGGCGGCGAGGTCACGACGCAGCCACTCCATCTGCTCAGGGTCTAAAAAGGCACGTTTGCTCATATCCACATAATAGTTGGCACGGGCATAATGCGTGTATTTCTCGCCGTCGTAGAGATTATTGCCGTCGAGCACAATGAAATGGAAGTCGCCACGGTCGAATGAGTAATAACGCCCCGGCATGCCCATGCCTGCGGTATATTCCTCGTAAGTGTACTTATCCATATCGTGATTGCCAATCACATGATAGTTTGCGCCGCCGAATTCAGCCCACTTCTGGCGGTAAGGCGCGCTTGCCGAGTCGAGGCGGCAGAAGTCGCCAAGTTCGATGATGAAATCCACCTTTTCGGCCTTAGCGGCATCGATGAACGCACTCACGCGGCTCAAGCCGTCGGGCACATCGGGAGCATGAAAGTCGGATGCAATGGCAAATTTCAAAGTTTCGGTTTTCGATGCGCAGCCACCCAACACAGCGCAGCAAACAATCAATGGCACAATCGCCAATCGTCCGTTCATAAATCTCTTGTTTTTCATTGTTTTAATGTTTTTGTTTGACTTTCAATAATTTTCAGTTTGGCACACACTGCATTGGCGTGCTGCATCATTCCGTAGTCGGAAAGATGCACATAGTCAACCCACGAATCAGGGTCAAGTTCTTCTTTTGACAAATAATACAACCCCTTGGCGCGATTGTCCAACAAGTTGTTATATGCCATTTTCAAAGCCCTGTTGGTTTTTGCCGAGGCCTCACGCCATTCGTTATTTGTGTTGTAATTACTATATCCCTCGTGCTCTACCAATAAGATAGGCGTATCGCGCACAGAGCGAATCTGCTTAACGGCATCTTCCACAAGGCTGCAAATCTCTTGCTCCGACCTGTCGTAGAGATTAGCCATGCAATCAATCACATACACCTGCGCATCAAGCTCAGTCATCAGCGCTATCACCTCCTTCTCTAATATGCCATTGCCCGAAAAGCCTAAATTGACAACCGGCTTACGCAGTTTTCGCGACACAATGTTGGTCCACGCCATGCCGGGACGCGAGGCGCAGGCGCCTTGGGTTATTGAAGTGCCGTAAGCCACAATTGGTTTCTCATCGCCAACAGGAACGAATGAAAACTCGCTGTTGGCTTCAACGCCAACTTCAAGCCATTTCACACCATTATATAAAGGCAAAAGCAATTCATATTGCCTGCCCCCTTTTGTGTCATTGGCACGGTCTACAACGTAATTATACTGGATTGTGTCGGCAAACGCATAATCAGTGTAACACACATGCGCATTGTCGCCCTCCCATGCATAAAGGTCAACGCCCGACACACCCGTGGCAGGCATGTGCGGCATGCTGTAGCTGCCAGTTGCCTGATAACGCACTTTTATTTGTTTTGAATCAGTAACGAAACGAACCGCCAATCCCGCCGATTCGCACGACAAATTCCAAACGGCTGTTCTCACCTGGCTTTTGGCGCGATTGGGCAATCGTTGATAATTGCCACTGTCTTCATTCCAGCCCTGATTATGCACACACGAGATGCCGTCAGTGTTGATGGGATTATGCCACAGAATTTGCGCATAACCACCTATCGACAACAAAACATAACACAATGCTACTAATAACGCTTTCATGCTTGAAAAAAAATTTTTTTATCGGATATGCTAATAAAAGAACACCCGCCGGCAAAATTAATAGATTTATTCCAAATTCAGCCAAACGGGTGTCGATGATTAACTAAACTTCATAAACTTAAAAAAATCTACTATCTTTTATTCCCATCCCGGGTTTTGCTTAAGTTCCGGATTAAGCACCAATTCCTCAGTAGAAATCGGCAATAAATAATCACGATTCACATTAAACATATAACCTTTTTCCATAGCAGGATAATTTCCAAACGGGTCGATGTAACCTTCTTCATCCACTTTTAGCCTTTGCCATGCCTCAACAAACGACGATGCAGCTCCAGGATAATCTTTCCATTGGTCTTTATATGCACCTTTAGGTTTGTATCCCACAAGAATTTCATCAGCAGCAGCCCAACGAAAGATGTCATCCAAGCGGAAACCTTCAAGAGCCAATTCTACTTTACGTTCACGGCGAATCTCATTCAAGAGCGGACTAATTGCCTTGAACTCCCAATTCGGGTCGGTTGTGATGTTATTCATATCGAGTAAACCAGTCATACCAACACGCTTGCGCAGAGCATTTATGGTCTTATCAATGTAGACTTGAGTGATTGTTCCCAATTCAGCCTTAGCCTCGGCATTGATTAATAAAGCCTCGGCATAACGGAAATAAATTGCCCCTATAAAGCTTCGTGAGCCCATTGCTTCTGTGTAACTATGATTAAATCCCTTATATTGCTGATAGCCAGTAGGACAAGAATTTGATACTACACCATCAAATGCCGGCACCGTGAAATAGCTATTATTGCTATCGAAAAAGATATGTTCACCATCGTCAACAAACATAGTTTGATTTAGACGGGGGTCACGATTTGCAACAATATCTTTTAACGACTTATCGCCTTGATATAGGTTGGAAGCAGCTATAGGTTTGCCATCCATACACAAATAAGCGTCTATCAATCGCCTTGTCATGCCTCTGCCATAACCATAATAATAACCCGACCAATGATGAGTTAAATTGTCGGTGTCCGAATAACTACGCCATAACAACACCTCTTTGTTGTTACTATAATCATACTGATTAAAAAGCTCATGGTAACCCATACCTTTACCATCAACCAATGCAGTTCTTCCACTTGTCTCTGCTAAGTTCATCAAAGCATCTGTAACATCGGCAGCTTTCTTAATAAATTTACTTCCGTCCTGACCAGGAACCTTGAATGGAGTATTCTTAATGGAATGATACTTTTCCCAAGTGCCCTCAAAAAGAGCGATGCGTGCTTGAAACAACATAGCAACCTCTTTAGTCAACCTACCGGTATAATTACCTCTCGCAGGTAAATATTCAACAGCTTTATCCAAGTCGGCCATAATAGAATCCACAACTTCGTTTCGTGGTCGTCTTGGTTGGAAAAGTATTTCGGAGTCATCGCTCAAGGTTTTAGAAACCCAAGGCAGGTCGCCAAAACTGCGGAGCTTAGAGAAGTAAAACATTGAACGAAAAACATATACTTCGCCAACATATTGTTTCACCTCATTCCAATCAGCATTCACACGATGATAATTATCCATGAAATAATTAATTCGGCGCAAAAGCGACCAGTCAGACACACTCCATCCTCCGCCCGACGATGGCACTTTATACTCACCATTCAAATAGGTGTCATAATCAGGTGTAATTTGAGTGTCACTGCCATAATCGGCATCCAAACCACACGGCCCCACAGTTCCGTAGCCTGTGTAAGAAGGCATCAAAGATGAATTGTTGTAGAAATTGTTTACATATAATTTCAAATCGCTGCCCGATTTCCAGAAATTGCCGTCACTTATATTGACAATTGGTGACCTCTCAAGGAAGCTGTCATTACAAGACGCCATGGCCAAAGATATCGCCAATATTATTGACAACTTTAATATGTTATTTTTCATATCCTTACTTTATTTTAAATTAATACTTGTTATTTATTCAATAGTTCGTTAACTTATCCCCAGGCCTAAGCGGCTCTGGATGTAAATA
>JBJECZ010000019.1:0-11688 GCA_051871555.1 Muribaculaceae bacterium
GAGAATTTGAACGCATAAAAGTCATTCTTACTCGTAGCGCAGCGTTGTGCTGGGCTTGATGCTGGAAATTATGTGCGATGGTCCCAAGAGTGTTAGGTAAGCCGCCACAAACACACACACATTAAGCAACGCAATGGTTACCCAGTCAATTTGAATGGGGACGTATGGCATATAATATGCTTCGGGATTAAGCCTAATGATGTGGAAATGCTTCTGCACTAATGCCATGCCTATGCCCAAAACATTGCCAATAATAAGAGAACGCAAAATCAACTTTTGGGTGAGCAAAATGAATATTCGACGAATCATCGAGCCATCAGCCCCTAAGGTCTTCAAAAGGCCAATCAACTTGATTCGCTCAAGAACAATCATCAGCAACACCGATATTAGTGTAAAACCCGAAACTATCGCCATCAAACAAATGATAATAATAACATTCATGTCGAGCAGACTCAGCCATGAGAAGAAAGATGCATTTGTTTGAGTGGTGTTTGTGACATTATATACCGTACGATTCTGGGTGTTATAGGTAGTAGCAGCCAACTTTGAAAACAGCAAATAGCTCAACGCAGGAATTTGAGCTGTTTCCCTGACATTAATACCCACATAATTACCCGTGTTGTCGCTCCATCCATTAACACCCTGCAGCAATGCCAACGAACCAAGCAGATAATTTGAATCGAAGTCGTCGAAGTCGGTATTGAAAATACCGGTGACTACAACTCGGCGCACCTTAATCTTTTGATTGCAGAAATAGGTGTAAATTTTATCGCCGACGCCAATCCTCAATTTCTTAGCTACCGAACTTGAAATCACAACCTCTTCTGGTTTTGCCACATCAGGAAGACGGCCGCCAACAAGCGTGCTGCCTATGTAGCTCCAATCGTAGTTGCTATCGACGCCTTTAAACACAATTCCCTTAAAGTCGTTGGGGGTTTTGATAATCGCCGATTGGTCGGCAATTAGCGACATGTTGGCAATGACATCGCCAGCAAATGTACTTCTGATTACAGGTGCTACGTCATCGACATGAATAGTGTAAATGTTGTCGTCCAATCCCAATGCAGCATTATATACTCTAATGTGCGAATCAAGCGAATAGATTTTGTTCGCTATTTCGCTTTTAAAGCCGCCAACAATGGCTAGCGACAAAATCATTATGAAAATTGAAAGCGAAACGCCCAGCGTGGCAATAGCGTGGCTAGGAGAGGAGTTTACACCCTTATCCTTGGAATTTAATCGTAATCGACGCGCTATGAAAAGTTCTGTAATCAATTTTTTGCCGTAATAAATTTAATGTTTTGCAAAAGAAATCATTTCAAATCGGCAAGATTATCAACAATCATTTTTGACACTTGCCTAACCATCACATCGTCATCCGATAATGCCTCGGAGGCCATTGCAGAAACCATATTTGTATCTATTGGCTTACCAATAGCCACAAGATTTATTAGCAACCGCATTGCAAGATAACGCTGCAGTGGCACAGCAGAATGAGCATAATGCTCAACCAATTCAAAAGCAAACGGCAGGTTGCGGAGTAAGCGATGGCATAGCACATCACAAATTTCGCTATCCTCAACAGTGTCGCACCATGCTTTTGCAACTTCAAAGTCCATAACATCGGCAGGCATTAGCAAAGGCGCAATGAGTCGCGCCTCGCGGCATTTGATGTCATTCCAAAGGTCGTTTGCCAACTGCGCATCTTTGCCAACGGCATTGGCAAGTTCAATCACCTGCTGGAGCGTTAATCCAAAAATGACGGTATGACAATTGCCGGCGCCACGAAGGGCGTCGGCAAGCATGCCATTACGATAAGCAAAGAATTGCTTGCGTATTTCACTTTCCTTTTTTGACTGAATCATCGTTCCGACATTCAATATCACTTTTTTGAAGTAAGGGGAGAATATGTGCGCGAGTAACGCTGCATTTGGTCGACATACGATTCGTCGTAGCTTATCGTCACATCGGTGATATTGCCTTCAGCGTCCTTCACTGCAGTGTAAACAGGATTTACAAAACCCTTGTATGGTGCAATGTCAAGTTTCTTGTAGCGGTCGAGCACCTCTTTGTGCAAGTCTCTGTCAATCTTCACAGCATAATCTTCAACAAGTTTCTTGCCAGCCTGATAATCGCCCTCGCTCTTGATTCGCTGAACCTCGGCAAGCAAATCGCCAAACAGAACGCGCAGCTTCACATAATCATTGATGCGAATGTAGGTTTTACCTTCACGCTTGACATATTCAATCACATTATCCTTCTTGCCTTTCTGGTAGCACCATTCGCTAATGAGCTTACGGTTGCGCATGTGTGCCTCTTCAATGTCTTTGCCCAATTCAATGCGCGTATTCTGCGTCATCAAACCGTTCATGATATACTTGTAGTATTCAGCTTTATATGTGTCGGCATCTTTGAATATGCCCAGTTCGAGCATCTTGGCATCAGCCATATAGTAAAGCGCAAACAAGTCGGCACGAGTTTCTTCGAGAGTTGAGCCATGCTCAAGAAGCGCATTCGGGTCGACACCAGGCAACAATTGTCCGGAGCCATGACCCAAGCACTCGTGCAAGTCGGTGTGCAACTTATCGGCAAGCGTGAGGTACTTAGCCATCAAGTCGCATTCGGCTTTCGAATAAGCGAACTCATCGTTCAAGCCGTTACCCGAAGCAACCTCATCGTAAGCATCGGTAATATTCTCGATAGTAACCGACTTCGAGCCATGCGAAGCACGTATCCAATCGGCGTTTGGCAAATTAATGCCAATTGGAGTGGCAGGATAAGAATCTCCGGCAAGAATAGCAGCGGTGATTACCTTAGCCGAAACGCCCTTCACTTCTTTCTTTTTGAATCTCGAGTCAACAGGCGAATTATCTTCGAACCACTGAGCATTGGCACTGATTACCTGAGTTCTGTGCGAAGCTTCCTGATTCTTGAAGTTTACGATTGATTCCCACGCGCCAGTCATGCCAAGAGGGTCGTCGTAGTTTTCGATAAAACCATTAATAAAATCAACAACACAATCAGTGTCCTCAGCCCAAAGAATTGAATATTCGTCGAATTTCTTAAGGTCGCCTGTTGTATAGTAATCGATAAGCGCCTTAATGTAGGTGCGTTGCTTATCGCTTTCGGCAAATTGCATCGCCTTATTGAGATTGTAAACTATCTTTTCGATAGCCTCGCCATACAAGCCACCTACCTTGTAAACCTGCTCAACAACCTTGCCATTTTTCTTAACAACCTTCGCATTTAAGCCATAAGAAATTGGGGTGGGGTCGTTAGCAACTTTTACGCTGTTGTAGTAATCTTCAACTTCTTTTTGAGTCACACCCTCGTAGAGGTTGTTAGCTGAAGTGAGCACCAAATCGCAGCCTGCTGCCTGGTTGACACGCTTTGCCATATATGTAGGGTCGAAAATCACTTTGCTGATTGTGGCAATAAACTTATCGACGCTTTCGCCCTTAGCAAGAGGCACGTTCTTTTTGTTTAAAGCGCGAACTTGCTTAGCAAAGAATTTTTGTGAAAACTCAGGCGTGAATTTGTCGGTTGAATAATGGTGGTGTATGCCGTTTGCAAACCACACTTGCTTCAGATATTTCTCCAAAGCAAGAAACTCTTTATCTGTTTTATTCCCCTTGTAGTTCTGATAAATTGCCTCGAGCACTTGGCGAATTTGCAGATTGTATTTGCCATGTTGGTCGAACAAAATATCGCGACCATAAAGCGCAGCCTCAGTGAGATAATATACATAACGTTTTTGGTCGAGGCTCAAGCCATCTAATCCAGGCACTTCATACCTGAGCACTTGGATATCGGCAAAACGGTCAACATTGTAATCAAAATTATTACTTTGTGCCATAGCGTTTAGTGAAAATGCTGCAGCAACGGCAGCAGTTAAATATGTCTTTTTCATAATCCTATTTATATTTCAGTTTTAAACTATACCTACATTTTATTCGACATAAAGCACCAATCCTTTAAGGTATTCTCCTTCGGGGTGGTAGATATTAATAGGGTGGTCGGCAGGTTGTGTAAGCTGATGCAGAATTCGCACTTTACGTCCCGACTGCGCAGCAGCGCTGAACACAGCCAATCGGAATTGCTCTTTTGAAACCGCTTGAGAGCAAGAGAAAGTGAACAAGATGCCGCCCGGTTGAATCTTCTCGAATGCTTTGGCATTGATTTTTCGATAACCAATCAATGCATTTTTCAGTGCACTCTTATGCTTGGCAAACGCCGGAGGGTCGAGAATAATCAAGTCGTAGCTTCGGTCCATCTCATTGAGGAATTTAAACGCATCTTCGGCAAACGCCTCATGCCGAGCGTCGCCTGGGAAATTCAGTTCCACATTGTCACGGGTTAGCGAAATAGCTTTCGATGAGCTATCCACCGAATGCACTGCTTTTGCACCACCACGCATGGCATAGAACGAAAATCCGCCGGTGTAACAGAACATATTAAGGACTTTGCGTCCTTTGGCGTATTTTTCAAGCAACAAACGGTTCTCACGCTGGTCGACAAAGAAGCCGGTTTTCTGTCCCTTTAACCAATCGACATGGAACTTTAGTCCATTTTCAACCGCAACGTTGGTGTCATATTGACCTATAATATAATAGTTTTCAGTATCGCGGGTGATGTATGGCAGAGTGGTTTCCGATTTGTAGTAGACATTCTTCACCAAGGCGTTTGGCAAACGTACAAGAGCATTTGCAATCATGTTTCTTGCGAAATGCATACCCGGAGAATGTGCCTGCATCACGGCAGTATTTCCATATATGTCTACCACAAGACCCGGCAGGAAATCGCCCTCGCCATGAACCAAGCGAAAAGAATTATTATCAGAACGCACCAAGTTGAGTGCCAAACGTGTATTATAGGCAGCCAACAAACGTTCGTAATAGAATTCTTCGTCAATGGTGGTGTCATCGAAACTGAGCATACGCACAGCAATGCTGCCCAACTGATAATGTCCGTTGCCAATCAATTCACCTTCAGCTGTGTATACTGTCACGTTGTCGCCATCTTCGCATTTTTCCATACGATTAATCGCTCCTGAGAAAACCCATGGATGGAAACGCTTCAGAAACTCCTCACTACCTTTTTTTAAGACTATCTTTTTATATGTCATTACCTCAATTTTAGCTTATTACTTTAAAAAGAACCGATAAATGTCGTTTGCATTGGCATATAACAACAACGCAAACAGCAGAACCATGCCTACAATCTGCGCATTCTCAAGCACTTTAATGCTTGGTTTGCGGCGAGTGACCATTTCCCAAACCAGGAACACAACATGACCACCATCAAGGGCAGGAATTGGCAAAATGTTCATCACGGCAAGAATCACCGACAAAAAAGCTGTTGTCATCCAAAAAGACAACCAATCCCATTGGTTAGGGAAAATGCTGCCAATTGTGCCAAAACCGCCAAGACTTTGTGCTCCTTCTTTTGTAAACACAAGCTTCAATGAGCTGACATAAGTAGTAATCTTCTCCCAACCCAGTTCCACTCCTCGAGGAATCGATTGCAGAAGCGAATAACTTTTCTTCACCGTTTCAAACACCTCAACTGGCGAACTGAGCATTATGCCAATCTTTCCGGCATCGTCAATAGCGACATTTGCCGTAAGCAACTTGCCGCCGCGCAGGAAACTCATCGGCACAGTCTTACCTGCATTTTTCTTAAGTTCCGGCATAAACAAATCATAGCTGCATGTTTCCACGCCATTTACAGCCAATAGTTTGTCGCCTTCTTTCAGCCCTGCTTTTTCAGCACCCATGCGCGGTTGCAGTTGCTTGATAACTACCGGAACACGATATGTCATAAACAATTCGCCATTCTCAACATCTTTGTTTGCTTGCAATGCAAATTGTTTTGGGATTGTAATCTCAACAGAATCAGCATGGTTGCGAAGCACAACCACTTTGCTTGCCATTATCATCTTTGGGAAATCGGCAAATGTGTTGATTGCCTCACCATCGGCAAGCAATGGAATATCACCATCCACAAAACCAATTTTGTGTGCGCTATCGCAATAAGCCATACCCTCAGTGGCATTCTCAAATGGGATGTATTCCTCGCCATAGCTGTAAACTATGCCAGCATAAATGGCAATTGCCATAAGGAAGTTGAACAAGACGCCTCCAATCATGATGAAAAGGCGCTGATAAGCCGGTTTTGAGCGGAATTCCCACGACTTGGCAGGGCGCTCCATTTGAGCCTTGTCCATCGACTCATCAATCATGCCGGCAATCTTGCAATATCCACCAAGCGGTAGCCAACCTATGCCATATTCGGTGTCGCGCCAAGTAGCGGGCTTGTCGTTGGCATACATTTCTTCGCTTTTCTTGTTAGCTTCTTCCTCAGAGTCATTCGCGCAGAAAAACGACCACTTCTTGCCTTTATTGTCAGGGTTATACTTCAGTAATTTGAACCATGGATGAAAAAACATATAGAATTTTTCTACTCGCACCTTAAACACGCGAGAGAAAAAATAATGTCCAAATTCATGAATCAGTACTAATATACTTAGGGAGAGAATTAATTGTAACGCTTTAATCAAAAAAGTATCCATTAATCAACGATGTAGAAATTTTTATTATTTAAGCAATGCTTCGGCTAATGAGCGAGCATCTTTGTTAGTAGAAACATAATCTTCATAGCTTGGCGAAGCAATATAATCAACCTTCGACAGACAATTTTCCACCAATTGCGCTATGCCATTGAATGATATCTTATCCTTCAAGAAAGCATCCACTGCAATCTCGTTAGCAGCATTCAACACACAAGGCACATTTCCGCCTGCCTTTGCAGCTTCATAAGCGAGCTGAAGCATTGGAAATTTTTCATAATCGGGTTTTTCGAAAGTTAGGTTGCAATAATCAGTCACACACATTCGCTGCTTGTCGGAATACAACCTGTCGGGGAAACCCAGTGCGTAGCGGATGGGTATGCGCATATCAGGCAACCCCAGCTGTGCTTTCACTGAGCCATCGATGAATTCCACCATCGAGTGGACAATTGATTGTGGATGCACAACAACCTCAATTTTGTCAAGGTCGATGCCAAACAGCCATTTGGCCTCCATCACCTCAAAGCCCTTATTCATCATCGTGGCGCTGTCGATAGTGATTTTTGCTCCCATATTCCAATTGGGATGTCTCAAAGCATCTTCCTTTGTAACGAGTGCAAGTTCTTCTTTGGTTTTTGTACGAAACGGGCCTCCCGATGCCGTGAGAATCAATTTGTATATATCGTTATGTTTCTCACCAGCAAGGCATTGCCATATTGCACCGTGTTCCGAATCGACAGGATAAAGCTTCGAGTCAGAGTTTTTAAGCAGCCGGGTAATCAAATCGCCCGCAACCACCAAAGTTTCCTTGTTAGCTAAAGCAATTATTTTGCCATGCTTAATGGCATTGATAGTTGGCGACAGACCAGCATAACCCACCATGGCAGTAACCACAGTATGAATCTCAGGGTCACTCATGGCATCAGTAATAGCATCGGCACCTGCAAGCACCTTGGTGTTGACATCTACCAAGGCGTTTCGAACCGCTTCGTAATTATTTTTGTCGGCAATAATAACATATCTTGGCAGATACTTGCGAGCCTGCTCAACAAGCAAATCTACACTCGAATTTGCTGTCAATAGGTAAGGGGTGAACTTGTCGGGATATTCCGATATAATATCGAGTGTCTGACGACCTATCGACCCCGTACTGCCCAATATGGCTATATTAATTTTTTGTTCCACAATGTCGTGTAATATAGAGTTCGCTATTTGTCGTTGGTTAAACTAACGTATTTCTTCACTTTTTTGAACAAATCGTTTGCAAACACAAAATCGTTTAATATTTCATTGTCGCTATCGTAAACCTCATCTTTGTTTCCGTTCCAGCACAAATGGCCTTTGTTCAAGAAAATAATGTTTTCGCCAATGCCCAAAACGGAGTTCATGTCGTGGGTGTTGATAACCGTAGTGATGCCATATTCATGAGTAATATCACTAAGCAATTCATCAATAAGGATTGACGTTTTCGGGTCAAGGCCTGAGTTCGGCTCATCGCAAAACAGATAGCGCGGATTCAACGCAATGGCACGCGCAATGGCAACGCGCTTCTGCATACCGCCACTGATTTCCGACGGATATTTATTATCGGCATCCTTCAGGTTAACACGCTTGATGCAAAAATGCGCTCTCTCGAGCTGCTCTTCATGGCTCATGTTAGAAAACATTTTCAACGGAAACATCACGTTGCCAAGCACAGTCTCGCTGTCGAACAAAGCAGAGCCCTGAAACAGCATGCCAATCTCTTTGCGAAGCTCCTTGCGTTGCTTGCCATCCATAGCAAGCAAATCTCTGCCGTCGTAAAGAATTTCTCCCGAATCTGGCGTATGCAAGCCAACGAGGCTCTTCATCAGCACAGTTTTTCCCGAGCCGCTCTGTCCAATTATCAAATTAGTCACGCCATCCTTAAACACCGCGTCGATGCCATGAAGGATTGTTTTGTCATCAAATGACTTGCGCACATTCTTAACTTCTATCATATCACTGCAGCATTACTTTAGTGCAAACAACATCCATTAACAAAATCAAAATACTGCTGGTCACAACAGCATGCGTGCTTGCAGTGCCCACCTGCAACGCGCCGCCTTCTACATAATATCCGTAGTACGACGAAACGCTGCTAATGATAAACGCAAATATCAACGATTTGATTAACGCATACCAAACATACCATTCATTAAACATTGTCTGCAATCCGTAAATATACACATCCACCGACACCATGCCAGTGATTATACATATCAAATAACCGCCAAATAGGCTGGTAACCATGCAAAAGATTACAAGAACAGGGATATATGACACAAACGCCGCAATCTTTGGCAGCACCAAGAAATTTGCCGAGTTAATGCCCATAATCTCAAGTGCATCAATTTGTTCGGTAACACGCATTGTGCCAATCTCCGAGGCTATATTACTACCAACCTTGCCCGACAAAATCAAGCACAAAATTGATGATGAAAATTCCAACAGAATAATTTCGCGAGTAGTTAAGCCAATTGCATATTTTGGAAGAAGGGGAGAAGTGATGTTTAATTTCATCTGTATCGTGCAAACAGCTCCAATAAACACCGATACAATCAGCACAAGCGGAATTGAATCGATGCCCAAGCGAAGAATCTCCTGTACATACCTACGGAAAAACTCTCTCCATTTATCAGGCATACTGAAACACTTCCAAATGAAGATGCAGTATTTTCCAAAAGCATTCAACGATTTCTTAATCATATATAATGTAATTACATTTTGTTTTTACAATTCGCAAAGATAGTTAAAATAGAGTCAACCAAAAAGAAAGTTAATTGTTTTTTGGCTTTATACACTTCTATTTATGTTTTATTAAATAATGTACGTCAACTAAACCATACACACTTAGGCAATTAGTCGGAAATCATTGCAAGGAATTCATCCTCATTGATAATTCTTATGCCCAAAGCATTGGCTTTCTCAAGTTTCGCCGGACCCATATTCTCGCCCGCAAGCACAAAATCGGTGTTTTTTGATATCGACCCAACATTCTTGCCTCCATTATGCTCAATCAACATCTTATACTCTTCGCGAGAGTGTTTAGCAAACACACCACTAATCACAATTTTCTTGCCATCAAGTTTGTTGGTCAACTCGGATGTATGACCTCCCTGCGACTCAAATTGCACACCGGCGTCCTTAAGGCGACGAATGATTTCCTGATTCAGTTCGTCGGCGAAATATTCTATTATACTGTCGGCAATGATTGGACCCACCTCATTAATCGACGCCAAATCCTCAGCTTTCATTGCCATCAGGTTGTCAATCGAGCCGCTTGCTCTTGCCAATATTTTCGCAGTGGTTTCGCCCACGTTGGGTATCGACAACGCAAAAACAACCTTCTCATATGGCACTTCTAGCGACTTCTTTATGCCATTCACAATTCGTTCTGCCGATTTGATGCCCAATCGGTCGAGCATCAATAAATCTTCAACGCGCAAGTCGTAGAGGTCAGCAATATTTTCAACCAATCCGCTCTCATAAAGTTCCTTTGCCAATTCCTCACCAATGCCGTCAATATCCATCATGTGCCTTCCCACAAAGTGCTCAATGCGCCCTGCAATCTGTGGGGGACAGTGATATTTGTTTGGGCAAACCCAAGCAGCTTCGCCATCAATTCTCACCAATGGCGTACCACAAGCAGGGCAATGTGTTACAAATTTAACAGGCACAGCATCGCTTTGACGCATCTTATTGTTGACACCAACAATCTTAGGTATTATCTCGCCACCTTTTTCAACGTATAGCATATCACCCGTGTGAATGTCCAACGATTCAATAATATCGGCATTATGCAACGATGCTCTCTTGACAATCGTGCCTGACAACAGAACGGGCGACAAATTCGCTACAGGAGTGATAACGCCAGTCCTGCCAACTTCAAACGAAACACTTTGCAACTTTGTGCACTCACGTTCAGGGGCAAACTTGTAGGCAATGGCCCAACGAGGCGACTTTGCAGTAAATCCAAGCTCTTGTTGCTGCGCAAGGTCGTTTATCTTGAATACCAGGCCATCGGTAGCTACAGGAAGTTTTTTTCGCTCAACATCCCAATATTTTATGAATTTATGAACCTCGTCAATTGAGTGTAACACAGTCATTTGTGGCGACACTTTGAGTCCCCATTCGCCCACAGCCTTCATATTGCGGTAATGGTCGGGATAGGGCAGTGAATCACCTAACAAGAAATAGAACACAGCATCGAGCCCTCGTCGCGCCACCTCGCTTGACTTCTGCAGTTTGAGAGTGCCGGCAGCCGCGTTACGAGGATTGGCAAACAACGGCTCTTCGTTAAATTGCCGCTCACGGTTGAGCTGCTCGAAGTTTGCCCACGGCAACAACACCTCGCCACGAACCTCAAACTTGTCAGGCCAATTCCCCGGATTTAGTTGCAACGGTATGCTGCGAATAGTGACAATATTATTTGTGACATCGTCGCCCTGAGTGCCATCGCCACGAGTAACGGCTCTTACAAGCCTGCCGTGCTCGTATGTCAACGAAATTGATGTGCCGTCGAACTTCAGCTCACCAACAATCTCACTCTTTTCGCCTCCTAATCCGTTTTGAGCTCTACGCAAAAAATCTTCTACTTCCTCAATGGAGTAGGAGTTGCCAAGCGACAACATAGGCCGCTCATGAACCACCTGCTTGAAGCCTTGCGTAATATCGCTTCCAACGCGCTGAGTAGGAGAGTAGGGGTCGTAGAACTCAGGGTGCGCAGCCTCCAAATCTTGAAGCTTCCGCAACATTTCGTCGAACTCTTTATCGTTAATCGTAGGCGAATTAAGCACATAATAATTGTAATTGTGCTCATTAAGCACTCTACGGAGCTGTTCAATCTGCTCTTTTACATTGCCATCCATAGGTATTGTTAACTGTTTATTCTTTTTACAATGTAAAATTACAAAAAAATGGTCAACAAACACTCATCATGTAGCAAATAACATCAGACCTGCACTATTATTGTCTTATTATTCTTCAATAGCCGATTCAGACTCAAGCTCAATAGATTTTCGCAATTTATCTAAAGGAATACCTTTACCTTAATTCCGCAACACTATTACCAATATAACTTTTTAAGAACCTGAGCAACA
>JBJECZ010000020.1:0-2849 GCA_051871555.1 Muribaculaceae bacterium
ATAAGTTATCTTTGCAATGTGAGATGCGCAATTTTAGTCACGCTAAACTTTTTAAATTTTAAATACGGATATAACCATCTAAAAACTTATTATGAGAAGAGCATTTTCAATCGCTATCATTTTGTCGCTTGCGCTTTGTGCAGCGGCACAGACCGAGTATCATGTGGCTCAACTGACGGGCAACGACGGCAATAAAGGTACTGTCGACCAGCCGTTTAAAACCATTATGCGTGCGGCAAGCGTTGCCATGCCCGGCGACGTAATCACTGTTCATCAGGGCGTCTACCGCGAGCGCGTTGCTCCTCCACGCGGAGGCACGTCCAACGAAGCACGCATCACCTATCAGGCTGCCGAAGGCGAGCAGGTGGTTATAACCGGTTCGGAACGACTGAGCGGTTGGAAGAATGTGGGCGGTGACACGTGGAGCGTGACTGTCGACAACACGATCTTTGGCGCAAGCAATCCGTTCGACGAGCAGCTGTATGGCAGCTGGTATCATGGCCACGGGCGGCCAAACCACACTGGCAGCGTATGCCTCGAGGGCAAACGCTTGCGCGAGACATTCTCGAAAGACGAAGTAATGCGTCCTATAAATGGCGAACCAAAATGGTATGCCGAAGCCGATGGCAACGGCGGACCTGTGCTGATGAACTTCGAATGGGCTCACCCGTGCAATGGCGAGAAGCTCACCTCGATGCAGGCATCGGTTGAAAATGGCGACCAGGCAATTTGCATTGCAATTGTTGACCGCTGGCCGTTTGGCTATTTGAAAGACGGTTCGGTGATGCACTTCGATGGGCTTGATTTCGGCGAGAAATCCGACACACTTTTGTTTCAAGCTGCCACGTTGGCTAAAGGCGGCATCGTGGAAATGCGGCTTGACACCGCTGATGGTGAATATTTGGGTAGCGCTATGGTTACAAACACTGGCGATTGGGAATCGTTTGCCGTGTTTGCGCTGAAGATGAACCGACCGCTGTCGGGCAAACACAACATTTGCCTCATCACTCGGGCTCCGGCAGCGAAGCTTAACGGTAAGACCACCATCTGGGCACAATTTCCTGCAGGCACCGACCCTAACAAGGAGTCGGTGGAGGTGGCTGTGCGTCCGCAAGTTTTCTACCCCGACCATGCAGGTGTGCATTACATCACCGTGCGCGGATTTACTTTGCAAAATGCTGCCACCAACTGGGCTCCGCCGTCGGCTGAGCAACCCGGGCTGATTGGCACTCGCTGGGCTAAGGGATGGATTATTGAAAACAACGTGATTCGCAACTCGCGCTGCGCCGGCGTGGCTTTGGGTCGCTCAACATTCGGTCATTCTCATCACTATCAGCCATTGCCGCCAAAGGTCTATGCCGAGCCAAACGGCGGGCAGACAGTGCAGCAACTCGAGGACTACTTTGAAAATGCTTCGTGGAACAAGGAAGAAGCCGGCTTTCATGTTGTGCGTGGCAATCACATCTACGACTGCGGACAAGTGGGCATAGTGGGGTGCAGCGGCGTCGCTTTCAGCCTGATTGAGAACAACGAGATTCACGACATTTGCCTTAGCGAGACGTTCACCGGCGAGGAAATGGCGGGCATCAAACTGCATTTTGCCGTCGATGCCGTTTTGCGAAACAACCACATTCATCATTGCAATCGCGGTATGTGGCTCGATTGGGGCCCACAGGGAATTCAAGTCACCGGCAACCTGTTCCACGATAACAACGAGTGCGAAGACTTGTTCATGGAAGTGTGCCACGGTCCGGCGCTGGTGGCTAACAACATCTTCCTCTCGGCTAATGCATTGAACCTTAGTTCGCAAGGCGTGGCATGCGTGCACAATCTTGTGAATGGTAGAATAAGCGGCGGTCGCGACCGTTGCGCCGGTGGCAGGCTCACCTACGTCTATGAGCCTCACAGCACCATCTCCACTGGCAAAGTGCCTAATCCGGGCGGCGATTTGCAGTGCTTCAACAACCTCATCACAGCCGATGCCGATTTCAACAATATGGACGAACCGGGTTTGCCCATACGCTGCAAAGGCAACGTAAAAGCCACTGAAAGCGGTTCCCGTCCCGACGTGAAATTAGTTGAGAAAGAGGACGGGTGGTATCTAACGCTCAACGTCGACGACAAATGGCGCGTTGCCGAGAAGCGGTCGCTTGTCACCTCGAAGAACCTCGACAAGGCAAAAATCCCTAATCAAGCCTTCACCAACCCCGACGGTTCCGCCTTTAAAATCGACCACGATTTCCTTGGCGCCAAACGCAAGGCATCGAACCCCTATCCCGGACCGTTCGAAGTGAAACGAAGTGGCGTGAACGAGTGGAAAGTATGGAGTAAGAAATAGAATTGTTTAGCGTTCCAAAATAATAAGGCTGCGGTGCGAGGGTAGACTGTGACAAACCTCACACCGCAGTGCTTTTTTATCTTGACTATGAAAGCTTGGTTACTCTTTGGTGCAATAGATTAAATACGATAACAATACATAATAATACATTTATATATCGTCGCAATTTTTTTTGAACAAAAAACTTTTACTTTTACTGATAAACTATTTATCTTTGTGTCGACCATCTGGTTTTGGCAGAATTTTAGATGATTGGTAAGGCAATCAAGGAAATGCGACATTTGTCTAAGCAATCTGTTGAGAGTTACCACCCGGCGCCGTTGACAGGAGCGAGTGACCAAAAAAAGACGACTCGGCAAAACGACCTGCTCTTACAAAATAGACGCGTTGATTGGCTCTTGTTTTATATGACAATTAGGGAGGGAGGTGGTCACAGACATAATGAAAGGCGTTTACACGGAATTAACGCTTAGTTCAGCAGCACACTCTGAAACGTGAGAAATTTCAAGAT
>JBJECZ010000021.1:0-2827 GCA_051871555.1 Muribaculaceae bacterium
AATAAATGTGTATGAAAAGGCAGCCGACAACATAAGGATTTTGGCTGCTTCGATGGTTGAAAAGGCAAAATCTGGGCACCCGGGCGGTGCTATGGGAGGCGCTGATTTCGTTAATGTGCTTTATTCGAAGTACCTTGTTACTGACCCTGCCGACCCTATGTGGTTTGCACGCGACCGTTTCTTCCTCGACCCAGGTCACATGTCACCGATGCTTTACAGCGTATTGGCATTGACCGGAAAATATTCGATGGAAGATTTGCAGAATTTCCGTCAATGGGGCAGTGTTACACCCGGTCACCCCGAGGTGGACCCAATGCGTGGCGTGGAAAACACGTCAGGTCCGCTGGGGCAAGGTCATGTGATGGCAGTAGGTGCTGCCATAGCCGAGCGATTCATAGTTGAGCGTTTTGGCGAAGTGTGGGCACATAAGACCTACGCATTTATTTCGGATGGTGGCATACAGGAAGAAATATCGCAAGGCGCTGGCCGCATTGCCGGCTATCTGGGCTTGAGCAACCTGATTATGTTCTACGATAGCAATGCCGTTCAGCTGTCAACCGACTGCGACGCAGTTTCGGCGGAAGACACCGCAGCCAAATATCGCGCTTGGAACTGGAACGTGATTGAAGTGGATGGCACTGACGCCGAGGCTCTTTCGTCGGCCCTCGACAATGCTTTGGCTGAACAGAAACGCCCTACAATCATCATTGGCCGCACTGTTATGGGCAAGGGTTGTGTGACAGCCGAAGGCGAGAATTTCGAAGGCAAATGCAGCACCCACGGTCAGCCGTTGAGCGCATCGGGCGCTTCGTTTGAAAAGACAATTGAAAATCTTGGCGGAAATCCTGCCGACTCATGGCAAGTGTTCCCCGAGGTAGCTGAATTATATGCTAAGCGCGCCGAAGAATTAAAGGCAATTGTGGCTGAGCGTAAGGCTGCCCAGCAAGAATGGGCAAATCAGAATCCTGAAGCTGCAAAACAGTTGCAAAGCTACATCGATGGCAAGGTGGCAGATGTCGACTATTCGGCAATTGAACATAAGCCAAACATTGCCACCCGTGCGGCTTCGGCTGATGTGCTGAAGGTGCTTGCACAAAAGGTTGGCAATATGATTGTGTCGTCAGCCGACTTGGCTAACAGCGACAAGACCGACGCTTTCCTCAAGGTTGTGGGTGCATTCAAGCCGCACGATTTCAAGGGAGCATTTCTGCACGCCGGTGTTTCGGAGCTGACAATGACAGCCATCATCAATGGCATGGCGTTGCACGGCGGCTTGATTGGTGCTTGCGCCACATTCTTTGTGTTCAGCGACTATATGAAGCCTGCTGTTCGCCTTTCGGCGCTCATGCAGCTTCCTGTGAAATTTGTGTGGACTCACGACGCATTCCGCGTGGGCGAGGACGGCCCTACACACGAGCCTGTTGAGCAAGAAGCGCAAATCCGCTTGATGGAAGAACTCAAGAACCATGCCGGCCGCAACAGTATGCTTGTTTTGCGTCCAGCCGACGCTGCCGAGACATCGGTGGCTTGGAAGATGGCAATGGAAAATACGCTCACCCCGACGGCGCTGATTCTCTCTCGCCAGAACGTAAACGACCTGCCGGCTGCCAGTGGCAACCGCTATGCCGAGGCATTGCAGTCGAGCCGCGGCGCATACGCCGTGATTAAGGCCGACAACCCCGACGTGGTGCTTGTGGGCAATGGCTCGGAGGTGGCTACATTGGTGGCAGCAAACGAGTTGCTTAAAACCAAGGGCGTAACTGCCCAAGTGGTTTCGATACCATCAATAGGCGTGTTCATGAATCAACCAAAAGATTATCGCAACGAGGTGATTCCTGAAGAAGCACCGACATTTGGACTTACTGCAGGTCTGCCTTCTACGCTCTATCGTGTGGTTGGTGCTCGTGGCAAGGTGTTCGGTTTGGACCATTTCGGTGCATCGGCACCATATAAAGTGCTCGACGAGAAGTTTGGTTTCACTCCAGAGCTTGTGGCAAAGGAGATTGAATCGTATCTTAAAAATGTGTGATTTTGGTTTGAAAATGTTCCGATTTGCCAAATTCATAGATTATACAAGCATTTGTAACGATGGTTTTTGGAATATAGTATGTGCCAAATCAAAATAATTTTGTAATTTTGCAAATCAAGTTAAGAAACAATATATTGTAATTATTAAATAAAAGTCTATGAAAAAGATTGCTTTGATTGCTGCTTTATGCGCAATGATGGTTCCTTCATTGAATGCTCAAGAAGTAACCTACGTAGAAGACCCTGCTCAAGGTTATCTTCTCAACAGTTTCAAGGACAACTGGTTTATTCAGGCTGAAGCCGGTGCAGGTGTTCTGATGAGCCCGAACGACAAGTCGGTTGATAGTTTTGGCGACCGTATTGGCTATTCGTTCCAACTTTCGGTTGGTAAGTGGTTCTCTCCGGTTGTTGGTATCCGTGGTGGTGCAGATGCATATCTTGGCAAGGGTGCTGCTTTGGGATTGTCAAACGATATAGGCGTTCGTCCTGATTTGGACATCGCTGGTGACCTCTATGGCCAAAAGGTATGGCAATTTGGTCCTACTTTTGATGTTCTTGTAAACCTCACTAACTGGTGGTGTGGCTACAAGCCTGGTCGTGTTTACAACGGTATCTTCTATATTGGCGCTGCTGTTAACTTCACTTGCGCTAAGGACCTCGAAAACAACGATTGGTCGTTTGAATATGCCGACTCACACAACCTTAGCATCCGCACAGGTTTGTTGAACAAATTCGCTGTTTCGAAGCGTGTAGATATCCTTCTTGACTTGCGTTGCGACCTCGTTCAAGAACACTTCGA
>JBJECZ010000022.1:0-44510 GCA_051871555.1 Muribaculaceae bacterium
CGATATAGTTTTCATTGCCGAGCTCTACGACACCCACATCTATCGCAGATTCCTCTACGACGCGCATTTCGACTACCTTTACGATAAGGTGAACCTCTACGACACCTTGCGCGCAATCACCTGCGGCAATCAGCCAGCATGGCGCATATCCGACTGCTGGCGCACTGTCGACGGCATTGGCGACAAAATGCTCAACTTCCTCGAAAACCACGACGAGCAACGCATTGCATCGCCATTCTTTGCCGGCGATGCTAACAAGGCTATACCTGCCCTCATTGTCAGTGCAACCATATCAAAAGGTCCGTTCCTTCTCTACCAAGGGCAAGAACTTGGCGAACCGGCGGCCGATGCCGAAGGATTCAGCGGCATGGACGGACGCACCACAATATTCGACTATTGGAGCATACCCACCGTGCGACGCTGGTATAACGGCGGCAAATGCGACGGCAAAAAATCAACCGCTGCCGAAAAAAACCTGCGCAAAACCTACGCCACCCTGCTGAACCTTTGCAACAGCGAGAAGGCAATTAGCCAAGGCGGCTTTTTCGACCTTATGTATGTGAACCATCACACCATGAACACCGACAAGCAATTTGCCTACCTGCGTCACTGCGAGGGCAGCGTGCTGATGGTGGTGGTGAATTTCGATTCGCAATCGGCTCAAACAGCCGTCACAATACCCGAGCACGCATTCAACTGCACCGACCTCGAGCCGGGCGAATACAATGCCGTCGACCTGATTTCGGGCGCCACTGAGCAATTCACGCTCGCCCCATCGTGCACCCTGCCGATTGAGCTCGAAGCATACAGCGGAGCCATCTGGAAGCTAAGCAAGGCAAAACCCCAAAAAAAATCGGCAAAATAATATAACAAGGCCATTAAATTTATGTAACTTTGCACATCGTTTAATTAGTCTCTATACTTTTATGAACAGTCAATCTACTCCCTTTACGATTGTATCTGGAACCAGATCACGTTATCTTGCAGAGGAAATTGCAAAAAACCTTGGTGTTGAATTAGGCAAAATGAACATTCAATACTTTGCCGACGGCGAGTTTGAAGTGTGCTTCGAAGAGCCAATCCGCGGCCACGAAGTGTTCATTGTTCAGTCCACTTTCCCAAACAGCGACAATCTTATGGAGCTTTTGCTCATGATTGATGCCGCCAAGCGCGCTTCAGCAAAATCGATTGTTGCCGTAATTCCTTATTTCGGATGGGCTCGTCAGGACCGCAAGGACAAACCACGCGTTTCTATTGCCGCCAAACTGGTTGCCGACCTGCTTGTGGCTGCCGGCGTAAACCGAATCATCACCATGGACCTCCACGCCGACCAGATTCAGGGTTTCTTCAACATCCCTGTTGACCACCTCTATGCTTCGTCGGTGTTTATTCCTTACATCAAGTCGTTGCAACTCAAGGACTTGGTTATTGCTTCGCCCGACGTTGGTGGCGCAAAACGTGCCAATAGCTACGCAAAATTCCTTGGCACTCCGCTGGTGCTCTGCCACAAACAGCGCGCCAAAGCTAACGTGGTTGAAAGCATGACAATCATTGGCGAAGTGCAAGACAAAGACGTAGTGATTATCGACGACATGGTGGACACCGCTGGCACTATCTGCAAGGCTGCTAACCTCATGAAGGAAAACGGTGCACGCTCGGTGCGCGCCCTCGCTTCGCACGCAATCATGAGCGACCCCGCCACTCAACGCGTCACCGACAGCGCTCTTTGCGAAATGATTTTCTCCAACTCAATTCCTTACACCAAGGATTGCCCGAAGGTAACCATCATTTCCATCGCTGCAATGTTTGCCGAAACAATGATGCGCGTTCACAACAACGTGTCAATCAGTTCACAATATCTTGTTAAATAACAAGCTGTAATTTGATTTTTTGAGTTAAAACCACTCACCACTATGGCTTTGCGGTCATAGTGGTGTTTTTATGTGATGTTTTTATGCATTAATCCTTCAATTACAACCAACAAATTTGTAAAAATCAGGATTTTAAAGTAATTTTGTATGTTTTAAAACATAATTATTAAACACAGTGGTAAAGAAAAGTCAGTTTGAAATATTAGCCCAGGAGAGTTTGGCAGAGCTATGGGATGCGCTCACTCAGGACGAGAAGCGTTCTGTAACAAAGAACTTTGCCGTGCACGACTTCAAGAAAGGGCAAATCATATACGCTGAAAACGACAATCCCGAATATTTGTATTGCCTGCTTAGCGGCAAAGCTAAAATGTATAAGGACGGCGTTGGCGGCCGTCAGCAAATTTTGCGACTTTATCGCCCGACACAATACTTTGGCTATCGTGCCTACTTCGCCGGCGAACCCTACGTTTCAAGCGTGGCTGCCGTCGAAGCATCGAAGATTGGCATGATTCACATGGACATCGTGAAGGAGTTTATCGACGAGAACATCAAGCTCGCATGGTTCTTCATTCACGAACTGTCGCGCAACCTCGGCGGCTCCGACACCAAGATTGTGAACCTCACCCAAAAGCACATTCGCGGACGCCTTGCCGAAGCGCTGATTATGCTCATCGACAGCTACGGGCTCGAAGCCGATGGTCAAACGCTTAACATCTATCTTGCGCGCGAGGACATTGCAAATATTTCAAATATGACAACGTCAAACGCCATTCGCACTCTTTCGGCGTTCTCAAACGAGAAGATTCTCACCGTCGACGGTCGCCGAATCAAGATTCTCGACTACAACGCTCTGAAGAAAATCAGCAAATTCGGCTGACAACGCTGTCACCCCCGATGCAACAATCATAATCACACACCTGCTCATGCTCATTTCACAACAAAAAAGAAAAGAAAACATTGCCGAATATCTGCTTTATATGTGGCAGATTGAGGACCTTATTCGCTCGTTCGACTGCAACATCGACGCCATTGAGCAAAAAGTAATCTCGCAGTTTCCTGCCGAACAGCAAGCTGCCGAACGCCAATGGTTTGAGGGACTCATCTCAATGATGGAACTCGAAGGCAAGAAAAAATCAGGGCATCTGCAAGTGAACACCAACATTCTGCTGCTGCTTGCCGAACTGCATCAGCAACTGCTCGGCAGCGACAAGTTTCCTGAATACGGAGCCGAGTTCTATCGCACTTTGCCCATCATCGTCGACCTGCGCGCCCGCTCGCAAGGCAACCAAGCCGGCGAATTAGAAACCTGCTTCAACGCCCTCTATGGCACAATGTTGCTCAAGCTGCAAGGCAAATCGCTTAGCGAAGGTACTCAAAAAGCCATGCAACAAATTAGCCGATTCGTTGCCATGCTCGCGGCGCTGTTCAAGAAAAACGAGGAGAAACCGCTTTTCGAAGAACCCGAAGTGTAAAGGCAACAAAACCAACATCTACGACAATATTTTTTATATCATATTTTTTATTATACAACACCGTGGCAAACTTAATTGACGAAATATCAAAGCGACGCACTTTTGCAATCATCTCACACCCCGATGCCGGTAAAACAACCCTCACCGAAAAGCTCTTGCTCTTTGGTGGCGCCATTCACGTGGCTGGTGCCGTAAAATCAAACAAAATACGCAAAACAGCCACCTCCGACTGGATGGAAATCGAAAAGCAACGCGGCATATCGGTTGCCACATCGGTCATGGGATTCAACTACGGCGACTACAAGATTAATATCCTCGACACTCCGGGTCACCAGGACTTTGCCGAGGACACCTACCGCACGCTAACGGCTGTCGACAGCGTAATCATCGTGGTGGACGTAGCAAAAGGCGTTGAGCAACAAACACGCAAACTCATGGAGGTGTGCCGCATGCGCAACACTCCGGTGATTATTTTCGTCAACAAGCTCGACCGCGAAGGCCGCGACCCATTCGACATCCTCGACGAACTTGAAACCGAACTGAAAATCAACGTGCGCCCGCTGAGCTGGCCAATCAACATCGGTGCCAAGTTCAAAGGCGTTTACAATATCTACGAGCACGGGCTCGACCTCTTTCAGCCCGACAAGCAAAAGGTGACCGAACGCGTTGAAATAAAAGACATAAACGACCCGCTCATCGATGCATCGGTGGGCGAAGCCGATGCACAAAAATTGCGCGACGACCTCGAACTTATTGAAGGCGTTTACCCCGAATTCGATGTCAACACCTACCTCAGCGGTAAGGTGGCGCCGGTGTTCTTTGGTTCTGCGCTCAACACTTTCGGCGTGAAAGAGCTGCTCGACTGCTTTGTGCGTATTGCTCCGGCACCGCGACCCGTGCAAGCCGAGGAACGCACCGTCAACCCCGACGAAACCTCGTTCTCGGGCTTCGTGTTCAAGATTCACGCCAACATGGACCCCAACCACCGCAGCTGCATCGCATTCGTGAAGGTGTGCTCGGGCGTGTTTAAGCGCAACGTCAACTACAAGCACATGCGCAGCGGCAAACTCATGAAATTCTCCGCTCCAACTGCATTTATGGCTCAGAAGAAAGATGTGGTCGACGAAGCCTATCCGGGCGACATCGTGGGTATCCCCGACACCGGCAACTTCAAAATCGGCGACACTCTCACCGAAGGCGAAGACCTCCACTACAAGGGACTGCCAAGCTTCTCGCCGGAAATGTTTAAATACATCGAAAACGAAGACCCGATGAAAACCAAGCAGCTCAACAAAGGCGTTGAACAGCTTATGGACGAAGGCGTGGCTCAGTTGTTTGTCAACCAGTTCAACGGCCGCAAAATCATCGGCACCGTGGGTCAACTGCAATTCGAAGTCATTCAATATCGCCTGCTGCACGAATATGGCGCTCAATGCCGCTGGGAACCGCTGCGACTTTATAAAGCATGCTGGATTGAAAGCGACGACGAGGCTGAACTCAAGGCATTCAAGAGCCGTAAGCACCAGTATATGGCGCTCGACCGCGACGGCCGCGACGTATTCCTCGCCGACTCGGGCTATGTGCTGCAAATGGCTCAATCCGACTTCCCAAAGATACGTTTCCACTTTACGAGCGAATTTTAAACACATTTTATATTGTCATAACCAAATGCTTGCTATATCTTTGCATCGCAACAATCAAGTAAGAATATTAATATAAGAATCATGAATCAAGACGTTTTAAAACAACTATATAAAGAATACACCGGCGCTGATGCCACCGAAGTTGTCGAACTGCCTTCGTCGGGCTCCAACCGTCACTATTTTCGCCTGAAGGATAGCGAGCGTTCGCTCATTGGTGCCATTGGCACAAACCTCAAAGAGAATGAAGCGTTCCTGTATATGGACGAACATTTCCACAGTCGAGGCATTAATGTGCCCAAGGTGGTTGCCATCAGCAACGACCGCATGGCATATCTGCAGGAAGACCTTGGCGACGTATCGCTGTTTGCCTCAATCGAAAAAGGCCGCAAAACCCGTGTGTTCGGCGAGGAGGAGAAACAACTGATTGTAAAAACCATACGCATGCTGCCCGAGATTCAGTTCAACGGCGCCGACGGCATGGATTTTTCGCACTGCTTCCCGGCAAGCGAATTCAACAGCCGCTCAATTCTTTGGGATTTGAACTACTTTAAATACTGCTTCCTCAAAGCCACCGGTCTGGAATTCGACGAGGACTTGCTCGAAAACGACTTCCACACCATGACTGAGGTGCTTCTGCGCAGCAGCTCTGCCACGTTCATGTATCGCGACTTCCAATCACGCAACGTCATGATTAAGGACGGCGAGCCTTGGTTCATCGATTTCCAGGGCGGACGCAAAGGCCCGTTCTACTACGATGTGGCGTCGTTCCTATGGCAAGCTAAAGCCAATTTCCCCGACAGCCTGCGCCAAGAAATGATTGAGCATTACATCGACGCACTGCGCAAATTCAAGCCAGTCGACCCTCACTACTTCAAAGGTCAACTGCGCCACTTTGTGCTTTTTCGCACCCTGCAAGTGCTTGGCGCCTACGGTTTCCGCGGTTATTTCGAGAAAAAACCGCACTTCATGCAAAGCGTGCCCTTTGCCATCGCAAATCTGCGCGACCTCATACGCGTGCCATACGCCGAATATCCTTATCTCTCGAAGGTGCTCGACCAACTGGTGCGCATGAAGCAATTCACCGACGAGCTGCAAAAGCACACACTCACCGTGAGAGTGATGAGCTTTGCCTACAAGAAAGGTATTCCTAACGACCCGTCGGGCAATGGCGGCGGCTTCACTTTCGACTGCCGCGCCATCAACAACCCCGGCAAATACGACCGATATAAGCCTTACACCGGACTCGACGACAAGGTGATTAAATTCCTTGAAACCGAAAGCGAGGTGGGCACATTCCTCGAGCATGCCTATGCATTGGTTGATGCTTCGGTGAAGCGCTACATCGAGCGCGGCTTCACCAACCTGATGGTGTGCTTTGGCTGCACCGGTGGTCAGCACCGCTCGGTATATTGCGCTCAGCACATGGCTGAACACATCAACCAAAAGTTCAATGTGAAAGTCGAACTTGTTCACCGCGAGCAAAACATCGAGCAAACACTCCACGCAAAATAACACTTCAACCATTCCACGAAGCTATGAAAGCAATGGTATTTGCCGCCGGTTTAGGCACCCGACTGAAACCACTCACCAACACCATGCCCAAAGCACTGGTGCCACTCAACGGGGTGCCCATGCTTGAGCGTGTAATCAAAAACATCATTGCTTGCGGCATCACCGACGTGGTGGTGAACATTCATCATTTCGGCGACCAAATTATTCAATTTCTCAACGAAAAGAATAACTTTGGCATAAACATCGCCATCAGCGACGAGCGCGACCTGCTGCTCGACACCGGTGGCGGCATTCTGCGCGCACAATCGTTGCTCGACGGCGACGAACCGTTCCTGGTGCACAACGCCGACATCTTCACCGACCTCGACCTTCGAAGCATCATCAATCACCATCTTGCCTCGGGCGCCGTTGCCACTCTGCTGGTGAAACAGCGCACCACACAGCGCTATCTGGTGTTCGACCAGCAAAACCGCATGCAAGGCTGGACAAACATTGCCACCGGCGAAGTGAAGCCCGAATCACTCACCATCGACGCTTCAACGCATCTCTTGGCATTTGGCGGCGTTCACGTAATCTCGCCCAAAGTCTTTGCTCACCTAAAGCATTTCGCCACCGAGCCAAAGTTCTCAATCATGCCGTTCTACATCAGCGCCTGCCGGCAACTCAACATACAGGGCTTCAACCCCACAGGCTACAACTGGTTCGACATCGGCAAGATGGAAACACTCCACCAAGCCGAGCAATTCCTCTCGCAGCAAACCTCCCGTTAAGCATCCAGCAGATTACGCTAATGGCGCAGATTAATCTGTGTGAGCATCACCTTTCTGCGGCATCTACGATTCCCGCGAAAGGCATGTGGGCGTATCGAATATGCCAACCGCCCATCTGGGCGTCCGTCGAGAACGCGAATTACCTCATCTGCCGAATTGCCCCATAGAGATGTGTTCACTTCGAAAAAATACAGCATAAAGTGCCACTTTGCGTCGGACATTTTGTGAAGAAAGCATTTTTTAGTATCTTTGCATAATTCAAAGCACTTCAACACAATAGTTTATGGGATTGTTCAGCATTTTTTCAAAGGAAAAGAAAGAGACCCTCGACAAAGGGCTTGAAAAAACCAAGCAGGGCTTCTTCAGTAAAATAACACGCGCCATTGCAGGCAAATCGACCATCGACGACGATTTGCTCGACGAATTGGAGGAAGCATTCATCACCTCGGACATTGGCGTTGACACTACTCTGAAAATCATCGACCGCATACGCGACCGCGTTGCGCGCGACAAATATGTCAATTCGGCTGAACTGAACGCTTTGCTGTGCGACGAAATCACCCAAATGCTCACCGAGACATCGGGCACCACCACCGACGACTTTCAGGTGCCGCAGGGCATCGAAAAGCCTTACGTCATTATGGTTGTAGGCGTGAACGGCGTGGGCAAGACCACCACCATAGGCAAGCTTGCCTATCAGTTTAAGCAAGCCGGCAACAAAGTTGTTCTGGGCGCCGCCGACACCTTCCGCGCAGCTGCCATCGAACAGCTTGAAATATGGGGCAAACGCGTTGATGTGCCTGTGGTGAAGCAGCAGATGGGCTCCGACCCTGCATCAGTTGCCTTCGACACTGTTTCGTCGGCAAAAGCACAAGGCGCCGACGTGGTGATTATCGACACTGCCGGACGTCTGCACAACAAAGTGGGATTGATGAACGAGCTCACCAAAATTAAAAACGTGATGAAGAAAGTGGTGCCAAGCGCGCCCAACGAGGTGCTGCTTGTGCTCGACGGCTCAACAGGGCAAAACGCTTTTGAACAAGCCAAGCAATTTGTTGCCGCCACCGAAGTGAACGAACTTGCCATCACCAAGCTCGACGGCACCGCCAAAGGCGGCGTGGTGATTGGAATCAGCGACCAGTTCAAGATTCCGGTGCGCTACATTGGGCTTGGCGAGGGCATGGAACACCTGCAAGTGTTCAACAAAGCTGAATTTGTGAAGTCGCTTTTCGGCAAATAAATTTTTCCTATTCAAACCGAAACAATGCGTAAAAACAAGATTGACATCATATCGCTGGGTTGTTCAAAAAACCTGGTTGATTCTGAGCACCTTATGCGGCAGTTTGCCGCCAACGGCTACATCCTCGAGCATAACCCGACGAAAGTGAACGGCGAAATAGTGGTGGTGAACACTTGCGGCTTCATTCAAGACGCCCAACAGGAATCCATCGAAATGATACTGCAGCTGGTCGACCTGAAGCGCCAGGGCAAGATTCGCAAGCTGTTTGTGATGGGATGCCTCGCCGAGCGTTTCCTTGCCGAATTGCAAAACGAGCCCGAGCTGGCTGAAGTTGACCATTTCTACGGCAAATTCTCATGGAAGCAGATTCTTGCCGACCTTGGCAAAGCCTATAACGAAGACATTGCAAACGAGCGCGTGCTCACCACACTACAGCATTATGCCTACATAAAAATCTCGGAAGGCTGCAACCGTTTTTGCGCTTTCTGCGCAATTCCTCTAATCACCGGCCGACACACTTCGGTGCCAATGCCCGATATTATCAGCGAGGTGAAAAGTTTGGTGAGCCAAGGCGTGAAAGAGTTCAACATCATTGCACAGGACCTCTCGTCGTATGGCGTTGACCTTTACGGCGAAATGCGGCTGCCGCAACTCATCGAGAGCCTTGCACAAATTCCCGGCGTAGAGTGGATTCGTCTGCATTATGCCTATCCCGCTCAGTTCCCCTACGAGATTCTGCCGGTGATGGCTCGCCATAGCAACGTGTGCCGCTACCTCGATGTTGCCCTACAACATATTGCCGACCCGGTGCTCACTAACATGCGACGCCACATCACTCGCAGCCAAACATTGCAGTTCATCGAACGCGTTCGCCGCGAAGTGCCTGGCATTCACCTGCGCACCACGCTAATGGTTGGTTTTCCGGGCGAGGGCGAAAAGGAATTCGAGGAGCTGAAAGAATTTGTCAAGCAAGCGCGCTTCGAGCGCATGGGCGCATTTGCCTATAGCCAAGAGGAAGGCACCTACGCTGCCGAGCATTTCGCCGACGATATTCCTGCCGAGGTGAAGCAACGTCGCCTCGATGAAATCATGGAGCTGCAAGAACAGATTTCTCTTGAAGTGAACGAGGCAAAAGTGGGAAGCACAATGCGTGTTATTATCGACAGCGAGGACGAGGAATACTACGTTGGACGCACCGAATTCGATTCGCCTGAAGTCGACCCTGAAGTACTTATAGCAAAAAACCAGCCACTCAAAATCGGCAAGTTCTACGATGCAACCATCACCGAGGCTCTGCCCTACGAACTTATTGCCGAGGTGAAATGAGCCAATCGTCGATTCAAACAGTTTCACAAGCCATTCAGCAGGCGCTCACCATTGGCGCCTCATTCTTTGCCTACCGCATGCCTGGCGAAGCGCACGCCGAATTTGGATGCCAACTTCCGGGCAAACCACACGAGGCAGAAAATCGGTTTGTCGTACACCCGTTTGTGGCAACCCAGTCGTCGCCGGCGGTTTGCATACACGCTCACCTCGATGCCGAAGCTTTTCTTGCCTCGCAGCACAGCGGACACCAATCGCTGCTGCCAATTACGCAAAGCAGCACATCGCTCGAGCAATACCTCGACATGGCAAACCGTTGCATCGATGCTTTGCGCAACGGCGAGGTGGACAAGGTGGTGCTGTCGCGCGTAATCGCACAGTCGGCCGGCAATCAGCATTGGGGCGAACGCTTTGTGCAGCTGGCAAGCTCAATGCCTCACGCCTTTGTGTTTGTGTTCAACACTCCTGCCACCGGAGCATGGATGGGCGCATCGCCCGAACTGCTGTTATCGGCGCACGACGGCACACTCAACACCATGGCATTGGCAGGCACCAAAGCTGCCGACGACCCTCGTCCTTGGACCGCGAAAGAGATTGCCGAACAACGCTATGTGGCAACTTACATCGAGCAGGCTTTTGCCAACCTTGGCATTGATTGCAGCAAGCATCGCACCACGTCAATGCCGGCTGGCAATGTGCAGCACATCTGCACGCCGTTTTCAGCCGTTTGCACGAATCAGCAACAACAACGGCTGCTGCTCGACGCTTTGCATCCCACTCCCGCCCTTGCAGGAGTGCCAAAACAAAAAGCTATCGAAACAATTCTTGGGCTTGAGCAACATCAACGCCGCTATTATGGCGGTTACATTGGTCCACATAATGCCGATGGGAGTTTCAATTATTTCGTAAACCTCCGCTGCATGCAATTCACGCTGACGCAATGCTGCATCTATGCCGGAGGCGGACTCACGGCACAATCAATAGCCATCGACGAATGGCACGAAACTCAACTCAAAGCCCAACCGCTGCTTGCAATCATTTAACCGGTCCGGCGATGGCAATGCGTAGGCGGTCGTCAACAAGATAGGTCTGAGCAAGCGCTTGCAGCTGCTCGGGAGTGATGGTTTGCAATATTGAGTATTGACGGTTGAAATAATCGGGCTGAACACCCACAGTGATTGTCGAACCCACATAATCGGCAAGCGAAAAGGCGGTGTCGAAAGTCTTCAGCAAATCGCTCATCATGTGGTTGCGCACCAGCGCCAACTCTTCATCGGGCATTGGCTGCTCGCGCAGACGACGCATCTCGTGGCGTATTTCGTCGATTACTGCCTCGGTGTGCTGTGCTGCACACTCGGTGGCAATGGTTATGTGCCCTTCTTCCTTTCGTCCTGCCAAATAGGCATGTATGCCGTAGGTATAACCCTTGTCTTCGCGGATGTTGCTCATAAGACGGCTGCCAAAATAGCCGCCAAAAGCCGTTGTGAGTATTCGCAGACCAATATAATCGGGGTGCTCACGACCTATGGCACACACAGCAGCTGCAATGCCCGATTGCAACGCTTCGGGCACGGAAATCACATCGCGACGCAACCCATTTGGCTGGCATTTCCACGGCGAAAGCGGCTGAAAGCTGCTGCTTTGCCACGACCCGAACCATCGTGCCACCTCGTCATAAATTGCCGAAGTTACCTTGCCCGAAAGCACCACGCGGCAATTGCCCGCAGCAAAATGCGCATCATGAAAGGCACGCAGGTCGGCGATGGTGACGTCGCCTATGCTTTTTGCACCAATCTCGTTTGCCATCAGCGATTGCTCGCCGTAGAGCATCTGCGAAAGGCGTATGCTTGAAAGCGACCCCACGCGCTTGCTTGCCACCACGGCGTTGGCACGCGTTTGCTCCACAATATTGCTGAATTCTTTGGGGTCGAACTGCGGTGTGGTGATGTAATCAAAAAATATAGGCATCAAATTTGGCAAGTTCTTGCCGGTGCATCGCAGCGACAATTTGATGTGATGGTCGCTCACCGAACCGCCTTTCACTGCGCCGTAAAACGCCATCTGCTCGGCAATCGCTTCGGCGCTATATTTGCTGCTGCCCTTGTCAATCATGCTCGCCAGCAACTGCGCAACGTAGCGCTTAGGCTGCTCGAGGATGCCGCCACCAAAGTAAACGTCAATCTGATTCACTTCCACTTCGCCGTGGTCAATCACACACATTTGCACGCCGTTTGGCAGGCGACGCCACGTCGGCATTGACAATTGAATATCGGGATATGGTTGCAAGCATGGAGGCGTAGTACGGTCAAGCATAATTCTTTAATATATGTAAGTAACTATCTGAATTTAAACAATTTTTTCTACATAGAGTTGAGTGTTCTCGAAGCGCACCACACTAACCTCGGTGCCTTGGTCGATGAAATCGCCTGTCGACACAGCATCAATCACCTTGCCGTCAGCCATCTTCACCTTGCCCGACGGACGCAGCACAGTGTGAGCAACTGCCTTGCATCCCACATAGCGGCTCAAATCGATGGGCACACCTATGTAACCTTCGTCGATGCGCTGCTCGAGGTTCAACGCCGAATCGCGAAGCAGCCCTTTGCTGCCTATTTTGTGTGAGATGTAAAGAATCACCGCCACACCAAGCAGGAATCCTGCAATTACAACTAACATTGCCATAACAATATCATTACTTGAAGTATATCCAAAATCAATTGGCGAGATGTTGCCTATGAGCGCAAAGAACAGCGACACAAAAACGAACACAATGCCCAAGATGCCGGCGATGCCAAAACCGGGAATCACAAAAATTTCGAGCAGAAGCAGTATCACGCCAAGCACAAAGGCAATTATCTCCCAACTCTGGGCAAGTCCGTCGATGTAAAGCGGACTGAAATAAAGCACGGCAGCCACCACCGCCGCCAGCGACGGGAATCCGATGCCGGGCGATTGCAGTTCGAAGTAGATGCCGCCGATAATTATCATAATCAGCAAAGCCTGAACAGCACCGCTGCCAAAGAACCCTACCAGCACATCAACAAAGTCGGGCTCGTAGGTTATCACTTCACAATTTTCGTAGCCAAGACGATGCTCAATAACGCCCGTAACGCTTTCCTCAATGCCTTCGCAGAAATGGTGCTTCATTGCTTCGGCAGCAGTGAACGTGACCACGCGGGTGCTGTCGTCGCCAATCTCCGGCACCATGGTGCGAGGGTCAACCATCGCCTCTGCAATGAGCGGATTGCGAAACCACTCGCTGCGCGCCACGCTGTCGGCACCCATCCGAGTCACCTTGCCATGCGACTGCGCCGTGCTGCGCATCATCGAGCGCATATACGATTGATATTTGTCGGGCATTGCCTCGCCGCTTTGCCCAACCACCGTAGCGGCACCAATGTTTGCTCCTTGGCGCATATATATGCTGTCGCAAGCAATGGCAATGAGTGCGCCTGCCGATGCAGCATTATTGTCGATGAACGCCACCACCGGGCGCTTAAAGTTCAATATAGCAGTGCGCATGCTGTCGGCATGCTCCACAGTGCCACCGTAGGTGTTGAGATGCAGCAACACGGCATCGGCGTTGGCATCGTTTGCCATCGCCAATCCCTTGCTCAGATAGCGCCACGACGTGCTACCTATCTCCGTATCGATATTTATCACAGCCACTTTCTTGGCTTGTGCCGCTTGCATAAGCATCGACACGCACGCCATTGCCATTACTATAAATATTTTTCTCATAACCCGAAAATTATTTGTCGTTTTGCTCATTTTCATCGTCTTCACCATCTGAGGCGTTAGCCGAATCGCCACGCAGCCACAACGGAGCCACCACAGCGCCCATCACCAGGAACACATAATAGCTGAACACGCGCCAAAGCAGCGCCACCACAATAGCCACCGAGCCCGTGGCGAGCATGTCGCCGTAGAAATCGCTGAACAGCCATTCACCAACGCCGCTGCCACCAGGTGTAGGACAAGCAATAAGCACCAACCACACCACCGTTTGGCGTGCAAACACCAGCACTTGGTCGAGGTTGTCGACAAAAGCATACATCAGCGCGTTTATGATGAGGAAGCGGCACGTCCACGACATGAACGTCACGCCAATGCACTTCAGCCACCAACCCGCGCTTTGCTGGCGCAACTCATGCGAGGCGTTCACCATATTGGTGCCCAGTTCGAGCGCTTTGCCGTGCCAACGGCGCAGTAGCGGCAAACGGAACAGCCTGTCGAGCAACGCACGCATCCAGTTTGGCCAAACCACAATGCCAAGAAACAACGTCACCGTGCCAGCCACCACCGAACCATAAATCAAGCCGATGAGCATACCCGGCGGCATTATCCAATCAACGTTCAGCGGCGAGACAAGTTCGCTCCACGGCACAAACAGCAGCACCAACGGACGGCTGACAACGCAAAACAGCCCGTCGAAAAACACCGTGCTCAGCATCAACGTGGTGCCGCGACCTATGCTTATGCCGTAGCGATGCATAAACACCATCGAGAGGCCGCTGCCGCCCACCGAACTGGGCGTCATTGCCGACGAAAATTCGCACATCACACACACCTTCAGGGCTTGCATCCACGTCAAATCGCCGTTGGTGATAAACCGATAGCGGCACACATAGCCCGCTTCCCTACCCAACAGCATCAGCACTGCCAAAGCAATGCCCCACCAAGCGCGGCTTGTCATTTGCACCTCTCCCCAACTGAAATCGCTCAGCTGGTCGGCAAATATCCACCACGTCACGCCCACACCTATTGCTATGGGCAACAATATGTTATGCCATTTATACGGCAATTTCTTTCCTTTTTTAGCTTTCATATATGCAAATATAATCATTCTTGACCATATTCTCCTCTGCGCAGCCACACAATCTTGTTGAAATGCACCTATCAGCCGCCGCAGCCAGTCCCCACATGGTCGCTTTGCTCCAATGTGGGGTTATTGTAGATGTAACAGCTCCGCGGTTAATATCGATGGCACATAGGTGACTATGATAGTTTTGTATGAGGCACATCCCCTCGCGGATTCGCATAGAGAAATCATAAAAATCTGAATAATCTGTGTGAGCTAATCACCTTTCTGCACCTACCAACCACGCACACAACCGCGGCGCGGTTGCAGATTCAGCAGAATTGCCACAAAGTGATGTGTTCGCCTACATTGGTTGCACACGCCAATTTTTTTCGCTAACTTCGCAACACTAATCTGCAAAACCTTAAAAAACCTACAATTTGCACAGCAATATGATTGAAGTACGCTGCAAAAACATCAACATCACACGCAGTTTTGCCGAGGGCACAACGCTGCTGGACGTGTTCAAAGGATTTCCGGAACTTGATTTTCCTTACCCACCGATGTCGGCACGGGTGAACAACTCGTCGCAAGGGCTAAAGTTTAGAGTATATCAAAACCGAGACGTGGAGTTCTTGGACATTCGCACATGGGGCGGTATGCGCGCCTACGTGCGTTCGCTGTGTTTTGTGCTTTACAAGGCGAGTCAAGATGTGTTTCCCGATAGCCGCCTGTATATGGAGCACCCCATTTCGCGAGGCTATTTCTGCAATTTCCGCAAAGCCGACGGCACCACAGCCGAGCCCGACGATGTGGAGCGCATTGCCCGCCGAATGCGTGAGATTGTGGATGCCGACATGCCCTTCAACCGACGCGAAGCCGTCACCGAAGATGCCATTGCAATATTCCGCAAACAGGGCTTCACCGACAAAGTGCGACTGCTTGAAACCAGCGGTCAACCTTATTGCGACTACTATATTCTGGACGGCACCGTCGACTATTACTACGGTCCGCTGGTACCCTCTACCGGCTATCTCACCGTGTTCGGGCTCGAAAAATACCACAGCGGACTGCTGCTGCGCATACCCAACCGCAAAAACCCTTCGCAGCTCAACGAGATAGAGCCGATGCCCAAGACCTTTGGCGTGTTTGCCGAAAACGTGCGATGGAACGTGATTATGGGCTTGCAAAACGTGGGCGCAGTGAACAAGGCATGTCAGAAAGGCCTCGCCAGCGAGCTAATTCAGGTGAGCGAAGCGCTGCAAGAAAAAAAGGTGGTGCAGATTGCCGAGGACATTTATCGGCGCTACAACGACGAAGCACAGCCGGTGCGAATGGTGCTCATCACCGGACCATCGAGTTCGGGCAAAAGCACTTTCTGCAAACGCCTATCGGTGCAGCTGAAAGCCTGCGGATTGCGCCCCATCTCGTTCTCAACCGACGACTATTTTGTAAACCGCGAGGACACCCCGAAGCTGCCCGACGGCAGATATGATTTCGACAACATTGCCGCCGTTGACTGCGCCACCATGGAGCGCGACTTGGTGGCTCTGCTTGCCGGCAAAAAAGTGGAGATTCCTGAATATAACTTCACCACAGGCAAACGCGAATACAACGGCAAACGCCTGCAGCTGGGCGAAGGCAAGGTGCTGCTCATCGAAGGCATTCACGCGCTCAACCCAAAGCTCACCGCCCTGGTGCCCGACAGCAGCAAATATAAGGTGTATATCTCCACTCTCACCAGCATCTCGCTCGACGACCACAACTGGATTCCCACGCGCGACAACCGCCTGCTGCGCCGCATAATTCGCGACTATAACAAAGGCGCTTACACAGCCCAGCAAACCATCAGCCAATGGCCACTGGTGTGCGAAGCCGAGGAAAAATGGATATTCCCCTATCAGGAGACTGCCGACGCCATGTTCAACTCGGCGCTCAACATCGAGTTTGCAGTGCTGCGCCTGCACGCCGAACCAATCCTTGCCAGCGTGCCCAAGAACTGCCCCGAATATGCCGAAGCACATCGCCTGATGAAGTTTATTCACTACTTTGTGCCAGTGCCCGACAAAGAGATTCCGCCAACATCAATCATGCGCGAGTTTGTGGGCGGCTCCAGCTTTAAGTACTGATGCCCCCTATCCTTTTCGGTGGCAGCGCACAACCACCTATTCGGTTGTCGACATCGACACCCTTTGTAATGAGTACTACGACGTGTACAACACAATGGGCGTGTGCATCGCTCGCAATATACATTCTTCTCAAGTCAAGAATCTTGCTGCCGGAGTGTTAATACTACGCTCCTGTGGCGGAGGCAAGCAGGTTACTAAGAAGATTGTAATTAACTAATCGGCAAGATATTGTCGCACAGCCGGGTCAGTAGCAGATGGCTACGCCTATGCTAAGGGTTTTAATGTCCGGACCTTTGCCGTCCTTAAACATGCGGCAAGGTGTATAGTTGACATATAGCCCGATGGACTCCAAAAAGTTGACAGCTGCGCACAATTCGGCAGTAACCGGTCGCTGGTTGAGATGCGAGAAACTCTCGGTGTAGCGTATGTCGTCGCAGCGATAGTTGCAGTGTGCGCTTGCGCCCACGTTGAAGCACGCTTTGGCGCCAACCGATAGGCTGAAATCGCTGCCGATGGGCTGAATAATCATCAATGGCACGGTGAGACTGTAGGTGTGCAAGCTTGAGCTGCGGTCGTAGTGGCTATCGTCCCACGCACCGTAGGCTATCTGGCGTGTTTCAGGGTCGCGCAGCCAGCGCTGATTGTCGAGCGCAATGTTACGCCACTGCATACCAAAGCCCAGCATAAAATGGGTGCGGCGAACGCCTTGCGGATAGAACTTCACGTTAATGAGGTGGTCGAAGCAAAACTCCACCGAGTGTTTCGTTTTATTGCGCAAGTCCGATGGCTTTTGTGTGGCTAATGCCCATCCAAACCCGCCGATGTTCATGCAAAAGTCAAAGTGTGAGCGACGGCTTTTCACTACGTCGCGGCTGTCGGTGTCGCGGTCGACAAACGGAATCTTAAAGCCCAATCCGCGGTTTTCTTCCTTCACCACCGAAGCTCCGTCGGGAGTGATGGTGCGGCTGTAGGTGTAATCGGGGTTTCCCTCGGTTCCTTCAACAACGAGGGTGACCTTGCCGTCGCGTTCAACAATTTTCACATTCTTTGCATTGGCAATGTTTATGCTGTCGGTGTTTGCCACGTCGGCAGCCCAAATGTTTGCTGCAAAGCAAACGGCACAAAGCAGGCTTATTGCTAATTTCTTCATAATTATGTTGTTTTGTAGTAGTTAATAATCATTATTTAAACATTTGCTTTAGTTCGCCAAAGGTGGCTTTTCCTTCCATATACACCAGCGTGACGTCGGTCACAGCATCTTCCGCTGGTTTGTTGTTTCGGAAAAAGATGTAGCGATAGGTTTTGCTATTTTTATGGCGGAACACATAGAATGCATATTGCAGTATGCCATCTTTCACGCCCTCCTCACGGTCGGTGGCAAGCGACGCGTCTTTTTTCACCTTACGTTGCACCCACGAGGCGGTGCGCTGGTCGCCGGCGACAGTTACGCTGCGGAAAGTGGTGAGGTTATACGCTTTCAGGCGTTCGCCTTTCACCTTCACGGCAGTGACGCTTTTGCGGGCAAGGATGTTGTCATCAAAGCAATCGTCAATACTAAGTTCTTGAGCCGAAATTGCCATTGTAGCCACGAGGCATATAAATATTATGTAAAAGCGTTTTGTTAGCATACGCAATCAGTTTATTGTATTAAACATAATTTTCAATTCTTCGTCAACAATGTTGTCGGCATGGTTTAGGTCGATGGTTTGCATTGCCGAAAACATTTGCTGCATCACTTGTTCTTGGTCGGTGACCGGTTCGCCGCCAACGTAGGCTATAGCTTCCGAGCCACTGCCGCCAAGCGATATGGCAGCAATAGCAATCACAGCAGCAATGCTTGCAGCCACGCCATAACGCCAAGCCAAGCGGCTTACACGCCGTTGCTGGCGGTGCTTGGCTTTTCCACAGGCAGCAAACGCCATCACTGCCTTCAGTTCGTCGAGCCGAGGGTCGGTGCTGCCAGCAATGGCAAGCATCAAATCGCGTTCTTCGCTTTTGCTCAGCGTTGCATCGAAATAGCGTTGCGCCATTTCAAGCAGTTCGCCGGTGTTGTTGGGGTCAATGTTATTTTTCATATTATTTGTGGAGTTGATAGATTCATTTCATATTCAAGAATTGTTCACGAATTGTGCATCGCGCCCTTGAGAGGGCTTTTCGCACTGCCTGATTGCTGATGCCGAGTCGCTTGGCAACTTCGTCGGTGCTTAGGTCGTCGTACTCAATCAACCTGAACACTGTGCGCTCACGTTCGCCGAGCCTATTCATTACAATGTTTTCTACATGATTTAAAAAGTCGCTTCGCTCGGCGTCTTCAGCCACATGGCTGTAAGCGGCATCGCCCATGTTAGGTTCTATTTCCACAGGTTGGCGCACCAAGTGGCGTCGATGGGCGTCGATTGAAGCATTTTTCACCGCAGTGACGGCAAGCGCTTGGGCGTGGCTTGAGCTGCGAATGTCGTCGCGGCGCATCCACAATCGGCAAAAAGTGTCCTGTACAGCATCTTCAGCCTCCTCGCCGCGTGCAAATATGCTGCGGGCGTATCGGCTCAGTCGCTGCTGCATTTGTTGCCATAATGTTGTCAACTCTTGTTCGTCCATTGGTGTTGGTGCAGATTTGTTGTCTCTATTAAGGAATACGCATTGGCATTGGCGAGCGTGACAATCTTTTAATAAATAATTATTTTCCGCCTCCAAGTTTCTGTTAGGATGAGCTGTGAGCGCCCTCTAATCTTCCGCTGCGCCGCGAAAGGCGAGGGCAGTTATGTGAAACAGCAGGCATAAAAAAGGCGAGAAACCTACATCTTTGTAAGCCTCTCGCCTAAAGTAGCGGGATCGAGAATTGAACTCGAGACCTCCGGGTTATGAATCCGACGCTCTAACCAACTGAGCTATCCCGCCATCCTGCATCGCCTCTTGGGTTTTGCGAGTGCAAAAGTAGCACTTATTTTCGGATTGTGCAAGAGTGAAGGCGATTTTTTTGCACCGCACGGCAAAAAAGTGGACCTTTGATGCGATTTTGTGGCAGATTATGGTTAAATTCGCATAGCTAATCATAAAAACAAAAATTTGGATTGATGAAACATATATTACAAAACACCTTTGCATGGGCGGCAATCGCCATAGGCTGCCAAGCCATGCAAGCACAACATTTCACCATAGTCACCGCCAACGACACCCACAGCATGGTGCAACCCGATGCCGACGGCTTAGGCGGTTATGTGAGGCATAAAGCCATTGTGGACAGTCTGCGGCACACAAAAGAGAATGTGTTGGCAGTGCATGCCGGCGACGCAGTGCAAGGAACGGTGTATTTCTCCACGTTCCGCGGCGAAGTGGAATATGCCATGCTCGACAGCATTGGCTACGACATTATAATTATGGGCAACCACGAGTTTGACAACGGCATCGACGACATTGCAAAATACTACGGCAACATGCGTGCCGACAAACTTTGCTCGAACTACGACCTCACAACTACGCCGTGTCAAGGCTTGTTTAAGCCATACATAATAAAGCATGTGGGCGACAAGCGTGTGGCATTCATGGGCATCAACCTCAACCCCAAGGGAATGATTGCCGACAAAAACACCGGTAGCTTGATTTATCACGACGCCACCACGGTGGCACTTAAGCTGTCGGAATACCTCAAATCATCGGGGCTTGCCGACTATGTGGTGATGGTGTCGCACATCGGTTATAACTACACCGACACCAGCGAGAGCGACGTGGCGATAGCCCAAAAAAGCCGCTATATCGACCTCATTATCGGCGCACACTCACACACGCTCATCACTCCCGACGGCAATGAACATCTGGTGGCGAATGCCGATGGCCGCATGATTCCTATTGTGCAAGCCGGCAAATATGGCAAAAACATGTGCCAAATCGACGTAGACCTCGCCACAGGCAACACCGACTATCGGCTGATTGCAGTTGATGCCTCGCGCGACGCCTGGGCTAATCGTTACACTGCCCTCAAGCAATGGCTGAAGCCTTTCGACGACGAGGTGCATCGTGTGATGACACTGCGCATTGCCACATCGGCACGAGCAATGTCGAACTCCGAACTCACTTATCTGCCCAACTTTGTGTGCGACGCCGTGACCGAAATCATTGCCGAGCGCTGGGGAAAGGTGGACTTTGCAATAATGAACCGCGGCGGAATTCGTCAGCCGTTGCCCAAAGGCGACATCGCCGAAGGAATGATTACGTCGATGCTGCCCTTCGACAACAAGCTGATGGTGCTCAAAATCAAGGGTTCCGACTTAATTAATGGGTTGGAAGTGATGACACGCCGCCAAGGCGACGCCGTGAGCCGACAACTCGACATCAAATTCCGCGACCACTCTATCGTGTGGGCTAAACTTAACGGCAAACCCATCGATGCAAACAAATACTACACTATGGTGACCGTGGATTATCTGGCTAATGGCGGCGATTACATGGAACCGTTCACCAAAGCCGAACGCCTATTCACCGACACTGTGCCTTACGGCAAACTGGTGCTCGAATATGTGAAGCAGCTTGGCGAAAAGGGTGTCGTAATCAACCCCGACGGCAAAGTGAGAATGCACAACTAAACACTAACCTATTTTTTGAAACATCGAAATAATGAAACAACTTGCCATATCAATCTTGGCTGCCTTCGCCTTTTGCAGTACAGCACAAGCTCAACGCCTCACAATTTTGTCGTCGAACGACACCCACAGCGCCATAATGCCCAATCAGGAAGGGCGAGGCGGAATTATGCGTACCCGCGTGGTGATGGATAGCGTGCGGCAAGCCGATGCCAATGTGTTGGCGGTGCACGCCGGCGACGCTGTGCAAGGCACGGTATTCTTCTCGATGTTCCGCGGCGACGTGGAATATGCAGCACTCGATAGCCTCGGCTACGACATTATAATTATGGGCAACCACGAGTTTGACAACGGCATCGGCGACATAGCAAAATACTATCGGAATATCCGTGCCGACAAGCTTTGTTCGAACTACGACCTCACCGGCACGCCGTGCGATGGCATCTTCCAGCCCTACGTAATAAAGCATGTGGGCGACAAGCGCGTGGCATTTTTTGGCATAAACATCTCACCCAAAGGCTTAATAGCCGACAAATGCCTCGGTTCATTGCAATATCACGATGCCACTACGGTGGCGCTTAAGCTGTCGGAATACCTAAAGACTTCGGGGCTTGCCGACCGCGTGGTGATGGTGTCGCACATTGGGCATAACGGCAAAGAGGGCGTGCCAAGCGACGTGCAGATTGCCAAGAACAGCCGCTACATCGACCTCATAATCGGCGGTCACTCACACACGCTTGTCGACCCCTCAAACCGCAACGAGCGCTATCCGCATATCGTGAAAAATCTCGATGGCATCGACGTTCCCATCTGCCAATCAGGCGGTCAAGGCGAGTTTATCGGCAAAATTGATTTCGACCTCGCCACGGGCAAATCTACATTCTCGCAGATTGCAGTAACTGAGCAATACGACCAACGAGCTGCCGACCTCTACCCCGCCATGAACGCATGGCTGAAGCCCTATGCCGAACAAGCCGACAAGAAAATGAACACTCGCATTGCCACATCTGCCATGGCTATGGACAAAGTTACGCCGGCGTTAGGCAACTGGGTGTGCGACGCCGTGGTTGAAATAGGCAAACAGCTCTACGGCAATGAGGTGACGTTCTCGCTCATGAATCGCGGCGGCATTCGCCAGCCGATGCCCGAAGGCAACGTCACCGAAGGCATCATCGAAGGCATGCTGCCGTTCGACAACCGCCTTGTGGTGATTCGCATCAAAGGCGAATATCTGCTGCAGGTGTTTGAAGCGCTTGCCGGACGAGGTGGCGACGCTGTGAGCAGCGCTGTTGATGTGGTGTTCAAGCAAAACGGCGAACTGGTTTCAGCAAAAATCAACGGCAAGAAAGTCGACCCTGAAAAATATTACACCCTCATCACCATCGACTATCTGGCTAACGGCGGCAGCCGAATGGGCGGCTTGAAAAAGGGCGAACAGCTGTTTGTCGACACCATCCCTTACGGCAAACACGTTATCGACTACGCAAAACAGCTCGACGCCAAAGGCAAAAAAATCACGTCGACAAACAAGAAACGCATGCGATACGCCGAATGACACACAAATAGGCTCGTCGGCACATCGTGGCGACACTTTATGCTTTTTGCCAAAAATGGCAGCGCAACGGCAACATGCAGTTGACATTCCCTTGATGAATTTATAATCAATGTACTTAATACCTACCAAACAGAAATGCCAAATACAATTCGTACGATAGTTGTGATAATGTTTTTGATGTGTGCCAACTGCTTAGCAGCGCAACATCACCACCGTTCGGCTTTGCTCGAAAGAGCCGATGCCGAGGCAATGAACAAATGGGTTGAGACTAAATTCAACGCCATGAGTCAACGCCAAAAGGTGGCACAGCTGATTGTACTCACAGTATCGCCAGCCGACAACGAAGCCACACGCAAGCTGCTAAGCCATTACGTTGAAGATTTGGGCATCGGTGGGCTGCTGTTTTCCGAGGGAACAAGTCAAGAAACCGCTCGCCTAATCAACTATTCACAAAGCCTTGCCATAGTGCCGCTGATGATTACCATCGACGGCGAATGGGGCGTGTCGATGCGCATGAGCGATGCACCGAAGTTTCCGCGCAACATGATTCTGGGCGCCATCACCGACGACCGCCTGCTCTACGACTATGGCAAAGAGGTGGCTCGCGAGTGCCGTCTGATGGGCATACACGTCAACTTTGCACCAGTGCTCGACGTGAACGACAACCCGCTCAATCCCGTGATTGGCACACGCTCGTTCGGCGAGGTGCCTGAACGTGTGGCAAGTCTGGGCATTGCCTACGCTCGCGGCATGGAGGACAACGGCGTGCTCACCACGGCAAAGCATTTCCCCGGACACGGCTCAACAAGCACCGACTCACACAAGACGCTGCCACAAATAAGCAAATCGCTGCGCGAAATGAATATGTGCGAACTGCTACCATTCCGCCACTATGCCGAGGCAGGGCTTTCGGGCATTATGGTGGGGCATCTGGCGGCTACCAAAGTTGATGCTTCAGGGCTTCCTGCTTCGCTTTCACCCTCAACAAATGCACTGCTGAAGCAAATCGGCTTCAACGGTCTGGTATTCACCGATGCGCTTGAAATGAGTGGTGCATCTTCATCCGGTAGCCTTGCAGTGAAGGCGCTGCGTGCCGGCAACGATGTGCTGCTGTCTATTCCCAATGTCGAAAAGGAAATTGACTTTGTACTTAATGCTGTGGCTGACAACAAACTGTCGCAAACGCTCATCGACGAAAAATGCAAAAAAGTTCTTCGCTATAAATATGCCCTTGGATTGGCTTCGGCTACGCCCGTCGACGAGCAAAACGTGTCAAGCAGCCTGAACAGCGCCGAACCGACATCGCTGCTCAACCGCCTTTGGGCTGCTGCCATCACCGTGGTGAAAAACAAAAGCCACGAATTGCCAATCAAGCATCTCGAAGAGAACCGCATCGCTGTGGTGACTCTCGGCGACGAAAAAGGCACCGGCACCATGTTTCAACGCCGTTGCGCCATGTATGCCGCCACAACGCGTTTCAGCTACAATTCCGGCGACAATCTGCACAAACTCGAAGCCGAATTGCGCAAAGGCAACTTCAGCAAGGTGATTGTGGCTGTGCACAGCGATGCTGCAGCCTATAGCTTTGCACTTGCTTCGCTGGTGAACAATGTTGAAAACGCATCTGCGGCTATGTTCATCAACCCATATAAGATTCAAAAGTTTGCCTATTCAATAAAGCAATGCAAATCAGTGGTAGTGGCTTACGACAACGACACACGAGCTCAAGATTTTGCTGCACAAACCATTTTTGGCGGCAACGCAGCACGAGGCACACTGCCGGTCAGCATCGAAAACGTAGCTCAAGCCGGCACTGGGATTTCGTTTGACGCCACTCGCCTGGGTTACACATCGCCTGAGGAGGTGGGCTTGTGTTCCGATATGCTCAGCCGCATCGATTCGGTTGCACACTTGGGCTTGAAGCAAAAAGCATTCTCTGCGCTGCAAGTGTTAGTGGCAAGGCACGGAAAGGTGGTATGCAACAAAAGCTATGGCTACACCGACTTCTCGAAAAACCGTCAGCCTGTCGACGAAAACACTATGTTCGACTTGGCATCGGTGTCAAAAGCCACCGGCACGCTATCCGGAATAATGAAATGTTACGACCAAGGGCGCCTCAGCCTCACCGACAAGGCAAGCCGCTACATCGACGAGCTGCGCGGAACCGACAAGGAAGATATCACCATTCAAGACCTTCTGCTCCACGAAACCGGAATGCCGGCATCGCTAAACATGTATTATGTGATGACCGACCGCCGCTCTTATCGTGGCGCTCTGCTCACCAAACGCCGCACCCGCAACAACACTGTGAAGATTCACAGCACACTCTATGGTAACAAAACCGCACGCCTGCGCTCCGACTTTGTGTCGAAATCACAAAGCGAACAGTTCTCATTACCCGTCGCTCGCAACCTGTTTGCCTCTCAATCGCTGCCCGACACGGTTATGAAGCGTATTTATAATGTGAAACTGCGCCCCAACCGAAAATGTCTCTACAGCTGCCTTAACTTCTGCATACTTGGCGAAGTTGAGAAGCGCATCACCAAGCAAAGCCTCAGCAGTTTTGTCGACCACTACTTTTTTGCTCCGCTTGGCGCTGCACACACAGCCTACAACCCTATCGGCAAATTCGACGTGAACAACATCGTCGCCACCGAATATGATTCGTTCATGCGCAAGCAGACGCTAAAAGGATATGTCCACGACGAACTCGCAGCATTTTTGGGCGGCGACGCCGGCAATGCTGGACTGTTTTCAACGGCTGGCGACGTGGCAAAACTGTGCCAAATGTGGCTCAACGATGGCACCTATGGCGGAATACGTTTTCTCAAGCCATCCACTGTGCAAACCTTTATGCAGACATCAAGCCAAAACTCGCGACGCGCCTTAGGTTTCGACCGTCCCGACACACAGCGCCCCAATATTTCGCCATGCTGCAAAGCCGCCCCGCAAATCGTTGTAGGCCACACCGGGTTCACTGGCACCTGCTTCTGGGTTGACAAAGAAAACGACTTGATTTACATCTTCCTCAGCAATCGCGTACACCCCTCGCGCGACAACCGCGCATTCAAAACGCTCAACGCCCGCAAAACCATTCAAAGCATAATCTACCAATCAATTGTGCAACCCTCAAGCCAAACATCCTCATCACTCTAACGGCAAACGACAATCAACATTTATTTGTTTTTTAAAGCAAATGTGCGTATATTTGCCCAAAACAATCTATTATTCTATCGATTATGAAACAACTACTTTTACTGCTGGCAGTCAGCTTCATGGCTACAGCCTGCACCGAAAAAAGCTATAGGCTTGAGGTGGATTTCAACAACGACGATGCCACCGCTCAAAAAGTTTATCTTATCAACTACGACTCGAGCGACACCATCGACAGTGCACTGGTGGTGGCTCGAAAAGCTATTTTCCAAGGGAAAGTGAAAGACAACATGGTTGCACGCGTGCTCGCTTCGGGCGCTCGCGCCACTTTCATTCTCGAGGGTGGCGACATTGCCATCAACTGGGCTGAACGCAAAGCCACAGGCACCGAGCTTAACGACTCGCTGGCTAAATTCAACGACGAAGTGGCTGCACTCGGCAACGAAATGGAAGCATTAAACAAGCAGCAGCTCAGCGACGACGAACTGGCTGCCCAAGTACAAGCCATCGAGGCAAAGATTGCCGATGCCATGCTGGCGCATTACACCGCCAACAAGAAAAACGCATTCGGATGGTGGTCGCTCTACCAGTATATGGTGAACGGTGAATTCTCGCTGCAACAGCTTCAAGACCTGCTTGCACAGGCACCCAAAGAATATGCCGAGCAAAGCGTTCGCATGAACAAATTGCTCGCCGCCGCGCAAACAGTTGAGCGCACCAAAGAAGGTTGCAAAATGGTGGACTTCACAGTGAAAACCGAGGACGGAATAGCCACCAGCCTGAGCGACTTTGTTGGCAAAGGCGAAATTGTGGTGGTTGATTTCTGGGCAAGCTGGTGTGGACCGTGCCGCCGTGAAGCCAGCACCACACTCAAGCAGATTTACGACAAATACAACGGCAAGGGGCTTAGCGTTCTTGGCGTGGCTGTTTGGGACAAACCCGAGGACACTTTCGCAGCCATCGAACAACTCGCACTGCCCTGGCCACAAATCATCAACAGCAAAAACATTGCCAGCGATGCCTACGGCTTCAACTCCATTCCGCACATCATCGTGTTCAGTGGAGACGGAACAATTCTGTGCCGCGGTCTGCTCGGCGATGAGCTTATGGCGAAAATCGACGAAATAATGGCAAAGTAATTACCATACACTCAACTCCTATACACTTCGATGCCGCTGGAAGCTGCAAAATCAGCATTTCCAGCGGCATCGATTATTTATGTGCGTGAGAATAACGATTATCGTTTCTCGCGTGGATGTACAATCACTTGTAGCTTTTGGTAAGCGCGTTCGGCTTTTTCCTTTGCAGCCTCAACGCTATCGTCGGTGGCAAGAATCACAGCCATACGGCGATGTCCCTTAACCTCGGGTTTGCCAAAGATGCGCATTTGCGTTCCGGGTTCCTCAAGCACTTTCTCTATGTCGGCAAATTCCACGGTGTCGGTGTCGCCTTCAACCACAACGGCGCGCGAAGCCGACGGTCCATAAAACTTGATTTCGGGCACAGGCAATCCAAGCAGGGCGCGCGCGTGCAAAGCAAATTCGCTTTGGTCCTGAGAAATCATAGTCACCATGCCGGTGTCGTGAGGACGTGGCGACACTTCGCTGAAAATCACATCGTCGCCCTTGATGAACATTTCCACGCCGAAAATGCCGTAGCCGCCAAGCGCGTCGGTTACTTTCTTGGCTATTTCCTGCGCTGTAGCCTTAGCCACGGGGCTCATTGGCTGCGGTTGCCACGAATAGCGGTAGTCGCCGTCGATTTGAATGTGTCCGATAGGTTCGCAAAACGCTGTGCCAAGAATGTTGCGCACTGTGAGCAAGGTGATTTCGTAGTCGAAATCGACAAACGCCTCAACAATCACGCGTCCGGCTCCGGCACGACCACCTTCTTGGGCGATGTGCCAACTGCGGTCGATGTCGTCGAACGACTTCACTACGCTCTGACCGTGGCCCGAGCTACTCATGATGGGTTTCACCACGCAAGGCACGCCAATTTGATGCACAGCATCGCTAAACTCCTGATAGGTTGATGCAAAAACATACTTCGAAGTGGTTATGCCCAATGTTTCAGCAGCAAGCCTGCGTATGCCTTCGCGATTCATAGTGAGCAATGCGGCACTTGCTGTAGGCGTTACGTTATAACCTTCTTTTTCAAGTTCCACAAGCGTGGGCGTGGCTATAGCTTCGACTTCAGGAATGATATGGTCGGGCTTTTCAAGTTCAATTACCTCGCGTAATCGCTTGCCGTCGAGCATGTTGAACACATGGCTGCGATGAGCGATGTGCATTGCCGGCGCACCTTCGTAACGGTCGCAAGCCACCACCTCAACGCCATAGCGTTGCAGCTCGATTGCAACCTCTTTTCCCAATTCGCCACTGCCAAGCAACAGTGCCTTCTTGCCTTTGCTTGTATTGATTGAACCAATCCGTGTCATAGATAATTAATTTTGGTTTTTGTTTGATAATGCTATTGCAAAGGTAATCATTAGCAGTGAATAAAAAAAATTAAAAGCATGGACAACGTAATTTGGGCGAGTGTGGGAATTTTTATAATTTTGCGGGCGTTATGAACAAATTATCGAAATTGATGCTGAGCATGGCAGCAGCTATGTGTGTTGCCGCTAATGCCCAAAACATAAGCCAGACATTCAACGAAGACGACGAGGAGCCAATCGACCTTGAGCAAGTGCGCAAGCCCGTGAGGCGCCCCAATCATCCGGTGGTGACCTATATCAGAGTGACTGTCGACGACAGCCGCGCAAAACGCTATGCCGAGGTGAAAACGCCCGACAAAGCCATCAGCGCCGCCGAGCAAAGCAACAAGGCGGTGATAGAGCAAATGAACAGGCGTGCCAATCAAAGCCAGGAGGAAGTGGAAGCAAACGTGGAGCGATTTCTTGCCGAAGCTCGCTCAAAAGCGCCCAAGCACGAAACCTACGTTCCCGAATTTGCGCGGCGTAGGGTCCACGACGAGGAAAAGATGACCCAAGAGCAATTGCTGAAAAGCTTCACAGCAAAGCACTCCATTGGCAAAACCAAATATGTGCCACGCTCGGCGCCCTCGATGGTGGAGCAAAATGCCATCTATCTGTTTTTTGAAGTGCCCACTGCAAGCCGCCCGGGCAACATGAACATTCGCGTGCAGTATTATGCCGACGACCGTCTGGATATCCAGAAAGTGGAGTTTCTGATTAACGGCAGCAAATACACCATCACACCGCCGCACCTCAACACCCAGCGCCAAGGCAAATATGTGTCGGAATGGTTTGAGATGCCACTCAGCGGTGACAACGCTTCGCTCGTCGATGCCATGGGTTATGCCAACTATGTTCGCGTGAAGTTCATAGGCAAGCAGTGCAACCACATCAAGGATTTGACTCGCGCCCAAGTGGCTGACCTGCGCAAAGCCTACTTCCTACACAAAAACTATCGCTGAGCGCGCCTCGTGTGCTATGCCGCTATGGCTATAGTTGTTGCCACGTTTTTAGCTGCCGCATTATTTATTGTGGCAAATCTTTTTATCTTCTAATTCATTTTCGTATCTTTGCACAAAATAATCAATACTAAATAGAATTGGATATAGACCCTCTTACGTGTATCTTTACACTTGCTGATGTTGTCGATGCTGCGGCAACACCATTATTTGTTATCAACCATCCCACACCGGGCAGCTTGATTGCCGGATGTGTGGCTGTCTTGGGGCTGCTGATGTCAGCTTTTATGTCAGGCTCGGAAATTGCCTATTTTTCGCTCACCGAACAGCAAATCGACGAGATTGCGGGCGACGACAAGCAACAGCAAATACGCCACCTGTTGTCGAATCCCGAAAAACTGCTTGCAACCATACTCATTGCCAACAATCTTGTGAATGTGATGATTGTTGTGCTCAGCTCGTTTGCCATGACGCAGATGTTCACATTCAACAGCTCAGTGTTGAGTTTCTTGGTGCAAACGGTAATCCTCACATTCCTCATCTTGCTCTTTGGCGAAATCATACCTAAGCTGTATGCCAACAACTATAACGTGCGCTTTGCCGTGATGGCGGCTAATCCGCTCAGCGCAATTCAAAAACTTTTTCACCCGCTGTCGAGCATCATGGAACGCAGCACGTTCATCGTGAACAAGATTGTCACTAAGCATGCCGACGACATCTCGATGGACGACCTGTCGAAGGCACTGGAAATAAGCGACGTGCAAACCAGCGACGAAAAGGAACTGCTTGAGGGCATTCTTAGCTTTGGCGGCAAGGAAGTGAGCGAAATCATGCGTCCACGCATCGATGTGGTCGACCTCGGCTATTCCACTCCGTTTTCCGAAGTAGTTAAGACCGTGATTGACAGCGGATACTCACGAATTCCCGTGTTTGAAGAAACTCCCGACAACGTCAAAGGCATTCTTTATGCCAAAGACCTGTTGCCATACATAGGCAAACAAAACGACAATTTCAACTGGCAACGCCTGCTGCGCGAGCCATTCTATGTGCCCGAGTCACGCATGATTGACGACCTGCTCGAGGACTTCCGCCGCAAGAGCGTGCATTTTGCCATCGTGGTCGACGAATACGGCTGCACACAGGGCATTGCCACCCTCGAAGATGTGCTCGAGGAGATTGTGGGCGAAATCGACGACGAATACGACACCGAAGAAAAGTTCTACACAAAGATATCGGAAAACACCTATGTGTTCGACGGAAAAACCTTGCTGGGCGACTTCTATCGCGTGACAGGCATCGACGAAGATGAATTTGGCGAATTAGCCGAGAACGTGGAGACGCTTGCCGGACTGCTGCTGAGCATAAAAGGCGATTTCCCCAAGGAAAAAGAGCCGATTGCCTACGGCTGCTGCAAGTTCTTGGTGCTCACTGTGGTGAAGCATCGCATCGAAAAAGTGCGCGTGTCGATAGTTCCGAAGCAATAACAGCTCTTTGCCAACGGTCATAACCACTAACCCAATCGAAATACTTGCCGCCATGCCACTAATCGACATTCCATCATGCATTGTTTGCTCCGACGCCGACATCGCCATCTGGCACGTCGACGAGGACGAAAACGTGCTGATTGATTTGTGTCAAAGCTGTGGCGTCGACACCCGCTCGGTTCTCGAAACAAAGCTTGCCAAGCGGCGCATCGAATTGCTCGCCGAGAACCTGTTGCTGCATGCGCTCAACGGCAGCGTTTCGCCAATCAACCACACACCCACTGGTGCTCCATATATTGCCGACAGCACGCTGAACATAAGCATCAGCCACACCCGTGGCTATGTGGCAATGGCAATAAGCCGCCGTGGCATAGGCATCGACATCGAACATTTTTCTGAGAAAGTTCTTCGGGTTAGGCAGCGATTCCTCAGCCAAGCCGAGGCTCGGCACATCGCAGCCGACAACATCGCCCTCAACACTGCCGCTTGGACCGCAAAGGAAGCCATTTACAAAGCCGCGCTCACTCCGGGCATCAATCTTTCTCACCACATTCCCATTGATGCACAAGCCATTGCTGCCAACGGCAAATGGGCGAGCACGGTTTGCGGCAAGCAATTCGATGTTAGCACCTACATCGCCACAGACTACGCAATTTCACTTGCAATCGAAAACGCTCACGAATGAATAATCAATATAAACTAAATAAGACTAAAGCTATGAACAAAAATCGTTTCTCAACACGAACCCTGCTCGCTGCTTGCTTCGCCATTGCAGCTGGCATGTGCAGCATTGCTTCTTACGCATGCACATCGCTGCTCGTTGGCAAGAAGGCCTCGACTGACGGTTCTACTTTCATCTCTTATGCTGCCGACTCGCACGTGCTTTACGGCGCACTCGCACACTTGCCGGCTGCCGACCACAAAGCCGGAGCTATGCGCGACATCCGCGATTGGGACGACGGCACTTATCACGGTCAGATTCCCGAGGTGGCACACACCTACTCGGTTGTTGGCAACATGAACGAGCACCAGCTGTCAATCACCGAATCGACTTTCGGCGGCCGCCACGAGCTGGTTGACACAACCGGCATTATGGACTACGGTTCGCTCATCTACGTCACCCTGCAACGCGCCCGCACTGCTCGCGAAGCCATCAAGGTGATGACCGACCTGGTTGCCAAATACGGCTATTGCAGCGGCGGCGAATCGTTCTCGATTGCCGACCCTAACGAAATATGGATTATGGAAATGGTGGGCAAAGGCGTCAAGGAAAAAGGCGCCGTATGGGTTGCCATCCGCATCCCCGACGATTGCATTGCCGGACACGCCAACCAATCGCGCATTCACACCTTCCCGCTGAAAGACAAAGAAAACTGCCTGTATGCAAAGGACGTAATCTCATTTGCTCGCAAGATGGGGTACTTCAACGGCAAAGATGACGAATTCAGCTTCGCCAATGCCTATAACCCATTTGACTTCTCAGGCCTGCGCGGCTGCGACGCTCGCGTTTGGGCTTGGTTTAACCGCTACAAAGCAGGCATGGACAAATATCTGCCCTACCTGCACGGCAAGAAAGATGCCGAGGTGATGCCTCTCTACGTTCGCCCCGACCGCAAAGTTAGCGTTCGCGACGTGCAAAACATGATGCGCGACCACTTTGAAGGCACTCCTTTCGACATGACCAACGACCCGGGCGCAAAGATTCTGTATGATGTGCCTTATCGCTGGCGTCCGATGACCTTCAAGGTCGACGGCGTGGAATACACCAACGAACGTGCTATCGCAACCCAGCAAACCGGCTTCGTGCTGGTGTCGCAAATGCGCTCGTGGCTGCCCGACGCAATCGGCGGTATTCACTGGTTTGGCGTTGACGATGCCAACACTGCCGTTTTCGTGCCAATGTACTGCTGCATGACTTCAATACCCAAAAGCTATGCAATGGAAACAGCCGACCTCTACAACTTCTCAACCGAATCGGCTTTCTGGGTGAACAACTGGGTAGCTAACCAAGCCTACACCCGCTACAGCTTTATGATTAAGGACATCCGCAAGGTGCAAAATGCCCTCGAGGACGGCTACGCCAATCGTCAGGCTTCGCTCGAAGCCGAAGCGCTTGCCCTGCACGAACAGGACCCGGCTAAGGCTGTGGCTATGCTCAACGACTACAGCAACCGCTCGGCACAGGACGCCACTGCAAGCTATCTGAAACTCGCTCAATATCTGCTCGTTAAATATCTCGACGGTAATATGAAGAAAGAAAAAGACGGCGAATTTGAGCGCAGCAAAACCGGTTATCCTGTTTATCCTCACTTCCCAGGCTACCCTCAAGAATACTACAAAGCCATCGTAACCGACAAGAACGCTGCCGACAACCTGAAAGTGGTTGAACCAGAAAAGTAATAACCCGGCAATAGCGCTTGTCACTTCAATAACATCAAATGCCCTTTCCACCACGGAAGGGGCATTTTTGTTTACAGCCAGGCATACCTCTCACAGCTACCACAGAAGCGGACGATTGACTCACACAGATTAAGCAGATTATTATGATTCTCTGCGCATATCTGCGCCGTCTGCGAGAGGTTATCCCTGCCACCTGCCATGTCATGCGAAGCATGTGACGCCGAGCCGACCGAGGCGAGGCACTTAGCCGTGGGTAAGCCCGTTATGGTGCAACCCACGGCTAAATCCCGTAGGCTTACGCCTCCGGGTTCCCGTCTTTCAGACGACAAGGCGGGTCGCAGCCTAAAATGACAAGCATCCTTGGGGCGTATGGCAATACGCCCAAGGAACAATCGCTGCCGACGCATCAACCGTGGAGCGGTTGCAGATTCAGCAATACAGGTAAATCCGTCCTGTACCTACTTCTGCGGTGTCTATGAGAGGGTATAGGTGGTGAATCTCTCGCGAAACCCGTAGAAAATCAGTTAAATCTAATTAATCTGTGTGAGGCGGCAATCTTTCTGCTGATTTAGCGAGGGCATCTCGGGCGTATGCGATATTTCCAACATATATATTTTGAGTTTTGAAAAATGAAATAAAATCAGTAATTTTGATGCAATGAAAACCAATAACACGAATACAGCGCACGACACCTGCCGATGGCTTGCACAGATGCTTGCCGATGGCGGCGCTCGATGGGCGGTTTGCTGTCCGGGTAGCCGCAACACGCCGTTGCTCATGGCGTTTGCACGCGAAGAGCGATTGCGCAAGGTGGTGGTGGTTGACGAGCGTTCGGCAGGATACGTTGCCATTGGCATCGCCCAACAAACGCAGCAACCGGTGGCTGTGGTGTGCACTTCGGGGACGGCGTTGCTCAATTTGGCGCCGGCGGCTGCCGAGGCTTACTATGCCCATGTGCCGCTGATTATGGTTTCTGCCGACCGTCCTTCGCAATGGATTGACCAAAACGACAGCCAAACCATTCGTCAGCCTCTTGCCCTCGAGCAAGTGACCAAGTGGCACATCTCGCTGCCATCGCTTCCGAACAGCGACGACGAGCGTTGGCACACACAACGAATGCTAAACGAAGCTTGGCAAATGGCTACGAAATTGCCGCTCGGCACAATACACATAAACATCCACATCAGCGAACCAATTGCCCAAACAGCCTCAATCGAGCTAAACGATTGGCGCAGCATCTTCCATCCGTGCACAAAGCCAAGGATTGTTGCCGGCCAATCAACGATGCTTGCCGAACGGTTTGCTTCGATGCGGCGCGTGATGGTGGTGTGCGGAATGATGCCGCCTAATGCCGAACTGAACAGTCTGCTTTGCCAAATGGCAAACCACGGCAACTGTGTGGTGCTGGCTGAACCGATTTCAAACATCCACGGCACTGGCATCGTCACCGAACCCGAACGGGCGCTTTGTGCCCTCACTGCCGACCAAGAGCAACAGCTTGCTCCCGAACTGGTGATTTATCTGGGCGGAGCGTTGGTGAGCCGACGCATGAAAGAGTATCTTCGCAGCCACCCTTGCGAGCAATGGCGTGTGGGTGTCGACCACAACATAATCGACACTTTCATGCACCTCGCCTGCAACATCACTGCTCAACCCGAGGAACTGTTTTCGGCACTCGCTGCAGCCAAGCCGACAGAATCGGACTACTCACAACGCTGGGCTGACGTGGCTGAATCGGCTCAAACTCACCACCAACAGAGCTTGGCAGATGCTCCATGGTGCTCGCTTGCGGCTGTCGATGCTGTTTGCAAGCAAATTCCCGAGGGCACGATTCTGCACCTATCCAACGGGCTGTCGGTTCGCCTTGCCTCGATTTGTGGCGCTAAACAAGCCTGCCAGTGGTGGAGCAACCGCGGCACGTCGGGCATCGACGGCAGCACGTCAACCGCCCTTGGCGCTTCGCTTGCTGCGCCCGATGGCAAAACTGTTCTTCTAATCACCGGCGACATGAGCTTGAACTACGACCTCAACGCCCTGAACACCCATCTCGACTACTCGCGCCTGAAAATTGTGGTGATGTGCAATGGCGGAGGCGGAATTTTCCGTTTCATAAGCACCACAGGCAATCTGCCCGAGCTGGAAGAATATATGGAAGTTAGGCAACAAACACCCGTAGGCGACTTTGCCCGCACTTTTGGCTTCAATTATTATGCTGCCGAAAACTCCTCGCAGCTCAACGATGTGCTACCGAAATTCTTTGCCGACAAACAGCCGGCAATACTGGCAATCTTCACCGACAGCGCCACCGACGCCCAAGTGCTGCAAGCATATTACAACCGAAACAAATAATAAAAATAACATAAAAATATTATGGCAAACAGAGAATGGAAACCCATTAAAGAATACACCGACATACTCTTTGAGCAATATAAAGGTATAGCAAAAATCACCATTAACCGCCCGCAGGTGCACAACGCATTCCGCCCGCTCACCAACGAGGAAATGCTCGACGCTTTCGACATCTGCCGCGAACGCGCCGACATTCGCGTGATTATCCTCACCGGCGCCGGCGACAAGGCGTTCTGCTCTGGCGGCGACCAAAACTATAAAACTCTCGGTGGCTACCGCGACAGCGAAGGCACACCGCGCCTCAATGTGCTCGACTTGCACAAGGTGATTCGCTCAATTCCGAAGCCGGTGATAGCCATGGTGAACGGCTACTCAGTGGGCGGCGGCAACGTGCTCAACGTGGTGTGCGACCTTTCGATTGCTTCGGAAAACGCCAAGTTCGGGCAGACGGGTCCGAAGGTGGGCAGTTTCGATGGTGGTTTCGGCAGCTCATATCTGGCACGCTGCGTAGGACAGAAGAAAACCCGCGAAATTTGGTATCTCTGCAAACTTTACACCGCTCACGAAGCGCTCGAAATGGGATTGGTGAACAAGGTGGTGCCACTCAGCCAGCTCGAGGACGAAACTGTGGAATGGTGCGAAACAATAATGATGCGCAGCCCATTCGCCATTCGCATGATTAAGCGATGCCTCAACGCCGAGCTCGACGGGCAACGCGGCTTGATGGAGCTTGCCGGCGATGCCACGCTGATGTACTACACCATGGAAGAAGCTCAAGAAGGCAAAAACGCTTTCCTGGAAAAGCGCGACCCCGACTTTGAAAAATATCCAAAATTCCCGGGATGATGAAAGCAGCCTACGCACCATATCGCCTTCAATTCATCGAGCCCGGCGGAACCTCGCGCGGAGTGCTCCACCACAAGGACACTTTCTTCCTGAAAATTTGGGACGAAAGCGCTCCGCAGGTCTACGGGTTGGGCGAATGTGCACTATTCAAAGGGCTGTCGGCTGAAGACAACGACCTTTACGAAGACAAACTGCGCGAGCTATGCCGAAACATCGAGGCTGGTGTTTCAACTGACCTCAGCGAACACTCGTCGATTTTGTTTGGCTTCGAAACAGCACTGCGCGACCTCGCCTCGGGCGGCAAACGAACCATCTTTGCATCGCCGTTCGTCGAAGGCAAGCAGACCATTCCCATCAACGGATTGGTGTGGATGGGCACAAAAGACGAGATGCTGGGCAGAATCGAGCAGAAAATTGAAGCCGGATTCCGAACCATAAAACTGAAAATCGGAGCCATCGATTTCGACAGCGAGCTCGAGATGGTGCGCTTCATTCGCAACCGATTTGCCCCCGAATCGCTCACCATACGCGTGGATGCCAATGGCGGTTTCAAGCCACAGGATGCTTTGCAACGCCTCGATGCCTTAGCCAAGTATTCCATTCACTCGTGCGAACAGCCCATCAAGCAAGGTCAATGGGTGGAGATGGCTGACATTTGCCGACGTTCGCCAATACACATCGCGCTCGACGAGGAGCTTATTGGCATCACAAACCCCATGACCATGATGAGCCTACTGCAGACAATACGCCCGCACTACATCATCCTCAAGCCATCGCTAATGGGCAGTTTTTCAGGCTCCACCGAATGGCTGAAAATGGCTTCGTTGATGAACATAGGCGGCTGGATTACGTCGGCGCTCGAGTCGAACGTGGGGCTGAACGCTTTGGCGCAATGGGTGGCAACACTACGTCCGCTCATCCCGCAAGGTCTGGGCACCGGCGCGCTGTTCTCAAACAACGTGGCGTCGCCGCTTGAGCAACACGCCGATTATCTTTGCTACAACCCCGGCACGGAGTGGCAAATTCCCGATTTCAGCTGGATAACAACCGATTAATGCTATGCATATAACGCTCAACAACATATTGTGCAGCTCGCTCGACGACGTGAAACGCGCCGCCTCGGCTGAAGTGTCGGCTTTCGTTGCCGAATACCTCAACCCGAGCGATTATGTAATCGCACACACGTCGGGCTCAACCGGCGACCCAAAAGAGATTCACCTCAGCAAAGCCGACATGCGCGCCTCGGCACGACTCACAAACGAGTTTTTCGGGCTCAACGCAAACTCGCTGTTCTACCTCAATCTGTCGCCTCGCTACATCGCAGGCAAAATGATGATTGTTCGCGCCATCGAATTAGGAGCCAGCATCATCGAAGAGGAACCCTCCAACACGCCGCTCGCCAACTACGACGGGTCGCGGCGCATATCGCTTGCTGCATTTGTGCCATCGCAAATTCAATATCTGCTCAACAACCCCGAGAAGCTTGCCCTCATCGACTCGATGATTATTGGCGGCGGCAAACTGGCACCAAGGCTTGAGCATTGGCTCGCCGAGTTCGGTGCGAATGCCTATATGACTTACGGCATGACCGAAACATGCAGCCATGTGGCGCTGGCTCCGGCAAGCAAACTGCCAATGCCGTTCAAAGCGCTCGGCGACGTCAGTTTCGAAACCGACCGGCGTGGTTGCCTTGTTATCAACGCTCCGCACCTTACTGCGAAAAAAATTGTAACCAACGACGTTGCCGAACTTGTCGACAGCAAAAATTTCTATTGGCGCGGACGCTTCGACAACGTGATAAACACAGGCGGCATAAAGGTGTTCCCCGAAGAAATCGAGCAGAAACTGGCTCCCCTGTTCCCCTCAATACGTTTTTTCATAACCTCGCAACCCTCCGAAAAATGGGGCGAAGAACTGGTGCTGGCGCTCGAATACTCGTCGCTGCCGCCAGGCACGGTGAAGCGCGGCGATGTGCAACCGGCACTAATCGAAAAAATGAAAACCATTCTGCCTCCACACTCTATACCACGAAAATACGCTGCTACAAACCATTTTCAGGAAACCAAAACCAAAAAAATAATACGTAAAATTTAAAAAAGTAAATGTCATGAAACGAACCTTAACCATTCTGAGTACCTTATTAGTTGCAGCCACGATGTGGGCTGGTAGCTGGATAAGAACAAACCAACTTGGCTATTTGCCAAAAGCCACTAAAGTGGCAGTATTGCTATGTAACGATGCCACCGACGTGAAATCGTTTGAAGTTATCGAAGCCTTCACCGGCAAAGTAGCCCTCACCAGCCACGAAGTGGTGGCTACGGCGCCATACGGCAAAATGAAGGCTACATTCCGCCTCAATTTCAGCAAGCTCACCGCACCGGGCACCTACTACATCAAAGCCGGCAATGCCCGCAGCGAAGTGTTTCCGGTGAACGGCACTGTCTACAACGGCACCGCCGACTATGTGCTGCGCTACATGCGCCAGCAACGATGCGGCTATAACCCGTACCTCAAGGACAGCTGCCACCAAAAAGACGGCTACATCATCTACCACCCAACCAAAACCGGGCAATTCCTCGACGTGCGCGGCGGTTGGCACGACGCCAGCGACTGCCTGCAGTACACCACCACAACAGCCAACGCCATCTATCAGATGATGTTTGCCTACCAGCAAAATCCGTCGGCGTTTGGCGACTACCACCAAGCCAATGGCGAAGCCGGTGCTAACGGCATACCCGACATCATCGACGAAATTTATTGGGGTATGGACTGGCTCAACCGAATGAATCCCGAAAAGGGCGAACTATACAACCAACTCGCCGACGACCGCGACCACATTGGCATGAAGCTGCCCAAAGACGACCCTGCCGACTACGGCTACGGCCCTAACAACGGTCGCCCCGTTTATTTCTGCACCGGCGAGAAACAGCAACGCGGCAAATTCCTCAACGCCACAATGGGCGTGGCAAGCACTGCCGGAAAATTCGCATCCAACTTTGCCCTCGGTGCCTCAATACTCAAACCGTTCTACCCCGAATTTGCCTCACTCATCGGCTCGAAAGCTGCCGATGCCTATCAAGTGGGTCTTGACAAACCGGGCAACTGCCAGACTGCATCGGTGGTGTCGCCTTACATCTACGAGGAGGACAACTGGGTGGACGACATGGAACTCGGTGCAATCGAGCTATACAAAGCCACAGGCGACAAAAAGTATTTCACACAAGCGCTTGAATACGGCCGACGCGAGCCCATCACGCCGTGGATGGGTGCCGACAGCGTGAAGCACTACCAGATTTACCCATTCATGAATATGGGGCACTACCAGCTGGCGGTGAGCGGCGACGCTCGCATAAAGCGCGAATTCCTGCGCAACCTGCGCTCGGGCATCGAGCGTGTGCTGCTTCGCGCCAAAGAATTGAACTCGCCTTTCCTCAACGGCATTCCCAGCGTGTGGTGCTCAAACAACCTCACCACTGCCATGCTCACTCAATGCATTCTCTACCGTCAGCTATCGGGCGACCGTCAATTCGAAGAAATGGAAGGCTCGCTGCGCGATTGGCTGTTTGGCTGCAACCCTTGGGGCGTGAGCATGATTGTTGAGCTGCCAATGGGCGGCAACTACCCTCGCCAACCCCACTCATGCCTTGTGTTTGAAGAAGTGGGCAACACCACCGGCGGCTTGATTGACGGTCCGGTTTATCGCAGCATCTTCGAGAGCCTGCGCGGCGTGAACCTCGTGGGCGACGTGCGCAACGGCACCAAGCCAAACAACTACGACGATTTTCAAATGGACTATATGGTGTATCACGACAACATGCACGATTATAGCACCAACGAACCCACAATGGACGGAACAGCTTCGCTCACCTTCCCACTGTCGACCTATCAAATTGAAGGCGCCGAGCAAACCGCTGCCACCACCGACCGCAACATATACAGCGACGGCGGCATTGTAATGACCGACCCTGCAAAGAAACAAATCAGCCTTGTGTTCACCGCCCACGACCGCGACGACGGCGCCCAATTCATCACCTCTACGCTGAAGAAACTGGGTGTAAAGGCATCGTTCTTCTTCACCGGCAAATACATTCGCAGCCATGCCGATGTGGTGAAGCGCCTGCAAGCCGACGGACACTACATCAGCGTTCACAGCGATGCTCATCTGCTGTATATGCCGTGGGAAAACCGCGACTCACTGCTGGTGAGCAAACAGCAATTCACCGACGACATCCTTCATGCCTACGAAGCACTTGCCGCCAACGGCATTGCCAAAGCCGATGCTCCTTACTTTATTCCGCCTTACGAATACTACAACTCCACCATTGCATCGTGGGCTAAGCAATTGGGACTGCAAGTAATCAACTTCTCACCCGGCACCGGCACCAGCGACGACTACACCACACCCGATATGCCAAAATATCGCTCAAGCAAACAGCTGTGGAACAAACTCATGGCTTGCGAAACGAAAAACGGGCTTAACGGACAAATACTGATGGTGCACTTCGGCACTGACCCGGCTCGCACCGACAAATTCTACAAGAGCCTGCCAAACATCATCAAGACACTCCGCAAAAAAGGCTATACCTTCACACGCGTTGACCAAGCCATTGCCCTAAGCCTCAAATAACCCATAATAACACACTCCGTGCACCGGCATTCGCCGCCGCACGGAGTGTGTTATTTAATGCTACAAATGAATACGCCTCTTAACCAACCACCAGATAAATTTCGCCCGTGTTAAAATCTATCTGCCAGTTGCCATTAGCAACACCTTCCCACTGATATTTTTCAGACATCTCGCGCCACCAAGTTTCAAACTTTGTTGCCGTTTCGCCCAAATCCTTCACCAACTTCTCGTATAGAGCATCGTTATCAGGCGTGAGAATTTTTGCCATTTCGTTCAAACCATTACGGCGTTCGAACAAGCTGCGAATCTCGTTGCATTCTTCAGGCGTGACTACGCCAACTTTCTTCTTTATTTCCATAAATCTCTTGTTTCAAAAGGGTCAAAGTAATCAATTTCTGGTATATCACTATTAAACTCATATTCGCCAATTTCATTCAGTTCATTGAGCAGCATTCGCGAAGCATCGCGTTCGATGTGTGCCACCACGCATTGTTCATGGCTTGGAGTATTCACTTCACGCGTAGTGAGGCGATTCATCCACACACAGCGCTTGCAATGCCAAGCATCGCAATGGCGACAAATGGGCGCACCTTTCAATGTGAAAAGATATGCATTATCAATTGCAATATCATCGTCGCATAGGCTACCCACGCTATCATCAGGGGCATCGTAATAGAATGCCGGACAAATATAAAAATTTCCATCGGGCGAAAGCGTAATCGAAGTGTCGCCTGCGCCACAATTATTCATCTGTTCAAGCATCAAGCGGTCGGTGAGCAAATTCACCGACAACCGTCCTCCGCTGAGAAAAACGCCGGCTACTTTCTCGCGCAAATCCTTCATCACGGTCTTATACGTTTCAAAATCAGCCATGCTAAACTTGTGTACATCAGTTATCACCACATTAAGTTTTGGCACTGCAGTAAGCAACGGCATTAATTCGGCATACCGTTCAAACAACTCGCTTTTTGTAATGCGCAATGTGGTTGGCTTGCCAAGCATGACAGCCTTATTGAAATCCCATCCGTCAACAACCACCACATCGGCACTTCCGTCGGCAATTTCAACAGGCATAATGCGGCAACTGTCAACCGTTTCAATCACTGCCTTCAATTCGTCGGGAACCTCATAACGCGGATATACAATCTGCACAGCCCAATTATGCACCATCGCATAACGAATTGCCGTGCGCAAAGTGTCAACCGACATAAGCTTTCGTTCGCCTGCAGCATTGCCATAATGGCAAAACGACGCCGAAGTATGGTCAAGTAATATGATTAAATAGCCTATCATCATTAAAAAATCATTTTGAAAGAACACTACATCAACAGTTGCAAACGCCCTGGCATCTCACACAACCGCCTTTCATATCAATCTTATGATAAAGCTTGCGCCAATAGTAATTGTTTGCTCTTACACGAGCCTTGTGCATTTTGCAAATGGCAGTGCTACGCTGAAATATTGTATTGGTGATGGCTGCATCGTAGTTCTCGCCCTGACACCATGCACAACCACTTGCCACCTCACATTCGATGCATTTACGAGGCGACTGCGTGACAAGGTCAAGTGTAAGGAACGGACGGAGCAGATTTTGGTTGATTCCGTCATTTACATTTCCGATAATTATCGGTTCTTTACTACGAAGTGAGTATGCAGCGAATCGAGTGCATGGATAGAAATTACCAGCTGCGTCAATCGACAACATACGTCCTGCACCACACCAGTTCATATTCTCATATTCAAGGTCGAGTGGCTTACCAATAGTTTCCGAGAAAAACGAGCAAGCATAGTTTTCATACCACCCACCGTCGATAATCTCGTCGGCAAGTAGCATCAACTGTTCCTCAAACAATTTGTCATCACCCTCCTGCCATACATCTTCAAACACCACATTAATGTTAACCTGACGTATGCCAAGCGAATAAAGGTGCATAACACTCTCCTTGATGTAAGGAATATCAGCGCTGGCAATTGTCACCTTTGTGCCTCCCTCGGGAAATTGTTTTAACCACAACGGTATGTTCCGCACCACGTCGTCATAACTGCCACGTATTCCATCCTTATACACTCGGTTTAAATCGTGCTTACGACGAGTGCCATCAATGGTGATGCCAATACTCAAGTGGCTATGATTTTTTGCTATGAAGCGCTGCACCTTTTCACTATCATAGTTGATTCCATTAGTGGAAAAACTCAGTCGATAGTTGTTAAACCACGGATGATTGAGCCTATACATCTCGGTTTTTACATAGTCACAAATACGGTCGATAAGGTCTATTTCAAGAAACGGCTCACCGCCAATAAAATCCCAAATCACCGAAGGTTCTTCAAACAAATCCTTGTTTGCAAGAATATAGTCAATCGCCTTTTTTGCAACGTCAAACGACATCCGCTCTTTGGCGTTTTTACCCACCAAATAGCAGTATTTGCACGCCAACTGGCAATCCTTTGTAACAATGAACGTGATGTTTTTGCTCATGCCCTCATTCCAAATGGGGGCTTCTTTCTTTGTAACGTCCATAGGTGATTATCCTGAATAGCCAGTACATGCAACCGAACAGCCTCTTGTGCACACCGATGTGCAAGAACCCTGGCAACCACCCTTGCATGAACCAGAGCACGACGACGAACAAGCCGAGCCGCACGCGCCGTAGCAGTGACCGGTGCAGGTGCTGGAGCACGACGATGCGCATTGCGCCGAGCATCCCGAACATCCGCTACTGTATCCGCCACTATAACCGCTATTTCCACCGCTATAGCCACGGTTGTAGCTGCTGCCACTGCTGCCACTGCTTCCGCCCGATGATGATGTGCCGCGCTTAACAGTGTTTTTGCATCCGGTCTTGCAGGTGTTTTGACAGCCGCCTTGGCAGTTGCCCTTACATCCATTTTGGCAAGATGTTGTGCATGAATACGAACAATTATTGCCACAATTACCTGTACATGAACCTTTGCAATAGCCCGAACATTGATACATACAAGTAGCTTGACATCCTGTCATACATGTGCCCTGACAACTGCCCATGCATGTAGTCATACATGTGGTGTAGCAAGAATAATAGCACGAGTAGGCACAACCATACATGCAACCTTGCGGCGCCTCTGCCTTTGCCTTTACAACTGCAGTTGGCACTACAAGAGCACCCAGAATTGGCAATATGCCCTTGGCAGCTTTCTTAAAGAACTCCCGCCTTGATTGCTTGTCGTTATCATTTTCGTCCTTCTCTTTCATAGGTAATCAAATGATTTCAAGGGATTATACTCTACAATTAATTAGGGATATTCAGTTAATGGCTAATTGATTATTTGCCAGAGTCATAGAT